>CALMGA010000074.1 GCA_937863205.1 uncultured Beijerinckiaceae bacterium
CCGTTCACCCTTGCCGCCGCCGACGGATCGCGCATTTCCGCGACATTCTGGCCGGGTCGCCGAGCCGACAGCTAAGCGATCCTGCTGGTGCCGGGGCTGGGCATGATGCACCGCCGGCTCGCTCCCAATGCCGCCTGGTTCGGCAGGCGGGGCTATGCCGTGCTCGCCATCGACGTCAGGGGACACGGCCGCTCCAGCCCGGCCCCGCACGGCTTCGGCTGGACGGAGTCGGCCGACGTCCACGCCGCCTTCGCTTGGCTGAAGGCGCGCCAACACGGGGCCGCCGTGGCGGTGATCGGCATTTCGATGGGTGGGGCGGCAGCACTGGTCGGGCCGGACGGGCCGGTGGGAGCCGACGCCTTCGTGCTCCAGGCCGTGTTCGCCGACATCCGCAGGGCTGTGCGCTGCCGCATCGCCCTGGTGCTGGGCCGGCCGCTGGCCTGGATCCTCGAACCGCTGCTGTCCTATCAGTCCTGGCCCCGCCTCGGCGTGTCGCCGGCGCGGATTGCACCGCTCACCGCCGTCGCCGAGCTGCGACGGCCCGTGCTGGTGATCGGCGGCGCGCGCGACGCGTTCGTGCCGCCGGCCGAGGCGCGGCTTTTCCACGAGGCGGCGCGCGACGGGCGTGGCCTGTGGCTCGCCCCCCGGCTCGGACACGTCGCCGTCTGCGATGCGGAGGACGAAACCTACCTCGGCGTGGTGCTGGCCTTCCTCAAGGATACGGTCGGCACCGCCTGAACGCGGTCCCGACCCGAAGACCTACTCCCTCGGAGCTACGGCACCCATCGGACGCGGTGCGCCGCCCCCCGGACCGCCTCGTCCCGGCGCACCGGGGCGCGGCTTGGGCGCGGGGAGCAGGCCTTCGCGCTGCGCCTGCTTGCGCGCCAGCTTGCGGGCCCGGCGGATCGCCTCGGCCTTCAAGCGCGTCTTCTCCTCGGACGGCTTTTCGTAGGCCCTACGCCGCTTCATCTCGCGGAACATGCCCTCGCGCTGCATTTTCTTCTTCAAGACCTTGAGGGCTTGATCAACGTTGTTGTCGCGAACCAGAACCTGCAAAGTGAACGCCTCCATCCTATTAAGATCATGAATACGGGGCCGCACACGAAGGCGTACGGCCTTCGATGCGATCGCTGCAGCGGATCAGCCCCTCGCGACGATCCGATAAACGATGCGCGGAAGCTGATACCCGTGAAGCGCGACCAGCCTGGCTGTCATGCCTAACCGGTTGTCGTGCCCGACTGTCGCGACGATCTGCAACAAGTCGGGATCGTGTTGTGTTGCCGAAACGCGAAAAAAGGGCCAGGCGGAACCTGACCCTTCGATCGAACGAGATGCCCGCCCCAGTACATCCGTGGCAGCGGGTCTCCCGGGGTGACCCTAGGCCGCCTTGAGCTGATCGGCCGATGACCGGCCGCTGCGACGATCCTGAACGATTTCGTAGCTGAGGGTCTGACCCTCCTGCAGGTCGCGAAGACCAGCCCGCTCGACGGCGCTGATGTGAACGAACACATCCGTTCCGCCATCCTGCGGCTCGATGAAACCGAAGCCCTTCTGGGCGTTGAACCACTTAACCTTGCCCGTCGCCATGACGAACCCTCACTTATAGCAATGCGCCCGAGCGCCCGTTACGACGCAACGGGTAGAAGCCGAACTTCGAAATGGAGGAAACGTCTTCAGCATGCACGCAACGTGTCGCGCGCGGGGCCAAACCATCCGGCCTAGATCGATTGAAATGATATGGACGCGAAGCGTGGCGAATGCAAGGCCTGCGGGTTATGTTGCCGGCGGGCCGGTTGTTCAACCGGCGCGAAGGGACGGCCATGGTGCAAGGGGACGGGTATGAGGGCGATGAGGCCCGAACCGACTGGAAACGCGACGGGGTGCGCGTCATCCCGGCCGGCTCGCTCGATTCCCACACGGCGCAAACGCCGGGCATGGACCGTCGCGCGGCGATCAATTTCGCCAGGGTCGGCGCGCAGAAGATCTGGGCCGGCACGGTGACCATCCACCCCGACGCCAAGACCGGCGCCCACCACCACGGCCACCTCGAAAGCATCATCTACGTGCTCAAGGGCCGCGCCCGGATGCGCTGGGGCGATCGCCTGCAGTTCGTCGCCGAAGCCGGACCCGGCGACTTCATCTACGTGCCGCCCTACGTCCCCCACCAGGAGATCAACGCCAGCCGCGACGACGTGTTGGAATGCGTGCTGGTCCGCTCCGACGGCGAGGCGGTGGCGGTGAACCTCGACATCGAGCCGGCGGAGAAGCCGGAGGCGGTGGCGTGGATCGACCCCACTCATCCGGGTTAGGGGGCCGAGCGAGCATGTGAACCGACATGGACGAGGACTTCCCCCCGCCGCCCTTCACCGGCTTCCCGGCGGAGGGCTTCGAGTTCCTTCGCGCCCTCGCCGGCTTCAGCGAGGGCGCCGCGATGAGGCCCTACGTCGCCGCCAACAAGCCGGTCTACGAGCGCGCCCTGCGCCTGCCGCTGGCCGCACTCGTTGCCAGCCTGTCCGATCGCCTCGCCGGCACAACGGCGCCGTTGCGTGGCGGCCCCTCGCGCTCGCTGTTCCGGCTCAACCGCGACGTCCGCTTTTCCCGCGACAAGCGGCCCTATAAGACGCACGCCGGCGCGATGCTGACGCGCGGGGGCAACAAGGGCGACCCCGGACTGCTCTACATCCACGTCGATCCGGCCGGCTCTTTCGCCGCCGCCGGCTTTTATCGTCCCGAGCCCGACGTGCTGCACCGGCTGCGCCTCGGTCTGGCCGGACACGAGGCGGGTTGGGAGGGCACGCTCGCGGCCCTCTCCGACTCCGGCCTGCACCTTGGCGGGGAAGAGGCCCTGACCCGCCTGCCGAAGGGCTTCGCCCCCGCTTCGCCGGTCACCGAAGCCGGGCTGAAGCTGAAGTCGTGGCACGTCCGGCGCGACCTGCCGGCCGAGCTGATGGCCGGGCCGGGTCTCGTCGACGATCTCGCCGGCTTCGCCGTCGCCGCGGCGCCGCTGCTGCGCTTCGGCTGGTCGGCGCTGGACCGCCACCCCGCCGCGAGGCGATGACGGCGCCAACCCATCCCATCCGTCGTCGGCCGCTTCAGGATCGATCCGGCAGGCTGCCGCCGTGGCGGGAATCGGCGCGCGCCGCGGCCATGGGCGACGGGGTTCGGCCGGCGTGGTGCGCCGGTGCTTCGCGTTGCGGAACGGCGGAGCGGGGGATGATCGTGCCGCGATCGGTGCGGATCGTCACCGTGCGCTGCGTCACGACCCCGCTCCGCAGCGTCGAGCGGATCGTGATGTCGAGGCTTTCGAGGCCGGCCGGCACCTTGCCGAACAGCAGGCCGTTGCCGTCCTCGTGCAGCCAGGAGGGCAGTGGCCGGCCGTCGGCGAGCGTCACGTCGAAATAAGCGGCCGGCTCGGCCGGGCCGCCAGGGGCTCGATTATTGATGGCGACGGTGAGGACGCGATCGCGGATGATCGTCTCGATGTTGATGGCCGTGCCGTCGCCGGCGAACGCCGAGGCGCCGAGGAAGCCGAGCGGCGTCGACAATTCCTCGACCGTGCGGCCGAGGCCCGACACCGTTCGCTCGTATCGGTCGCCCTGCTCGTCGGCCTCGGCACCGGCGCGGACGATGCCCACCTCCGGCTGCGTCAGCTTCTGCAGGCCGTTCAGCGGGGCGATGCCGTTGACGGTGGAGACCACGATGCCGTCGACCGAGATCACCTGCGAGCGCTCCTGCGCGCCCGAGGTCTGGTCGATCACGTCGAGCACGGGCGTCGCCGCCTCGACGCTCAGGCCGGTGCGGCCGGCCTGGCCCGCCGCCGCGCCGGCCGACAGCGCCAGAACCGCCGGCTCGACGACCACCGACGCGAAGTCCGCCGGCGAGGGCAGGAGTCCGAACGGGAAAACCGACATCGGCAGCACGGATGAGGGCGCGACATCGACCGTGTAAAGGAAGCTTTCGGCGAAGCTCCGCCCGCTGCCGTCGGTGGCGACGATCAGCACGCGGTAAACGGCCGGCCTGGCCAGCGCGGGATCGATGGTGCCGCTCACGCGCCCCGCAGTTGAGTTGAGGACGAGGCCGGGCGGAAGTCCCGTCGCCGCATAGGTCAGACGATCGCCGTTGGCGTCGCCGAAGGCCGCCGCCACATCGAGCGGGGCGATCGTGGTGCCGGCCGAGGCGCGCTGGTCCGGCGTTTGGGCGAGCAGCACCGCCGGCGCGTCGTTGAACGCGTCAAGGGTGAAGCTCCGGCTGGCGCTGCCGCCGAGGCCGTCGCTGGCGGTCACGGTGACGGTGTAGGTGCCGTCGAGCGTGGCGCCCGAGCCGGTGATCGTCGGCGCGTTCTTGGACGCGTCGTGGTCCAGCGTGCCGGTGATGGCGCCGGTGCCGGGATCGATGCGGAGGCCGGCCGGCAGGCCGCTCGCCGCATAGGTGAGCGGGTTGTTGTTGGCGTCGGCAAAGGCGCCCGCCGTGGCGATCGCGATGCCGCCTTGCCCGTCGGCATAGCTGCGGTCGGGCAGGCTGCCGCTGGCCGTTGGCGGCACGTCGCTCACCGTCCACGCAAACACCTCCGTGCTCGCCGCCCCCTTGTTGTCGGTCGCGGTGACGCTGACGGTGGCGGAGCCGGCCGCGGCGTCGCGGGCGATCGTGCCGGAAATGATCCCCGTGGCGGGATCGATGCTGAGCCCCTTGGGCAGGTCGGCGGCGGCAAAGGTGAGGGTGTCGCCGGGGTTGGGGTCGGTGAAGGCCCGCGAAGCGTCGACCGGCGCGACCGTGGCGCCGTCGCGGCTGCTCTGGGCGGCGGTGGGCGTGCCCGCCACCGGCGCCTGGTTGGTGGCGACGAGGTGGAAGCTGTTGCTGGCGCGGCCG
>CALMGA010000075.1 GCA_937863205.1 uncultured Beijerinckiaceae bacterium
GCTCCGAAAAAGTGGCGCACCCGAAGGGATTCGAACCCCTGGCCTCTGCCTTCGGAGGGCAGCGCTCTATCCAGCTGAGCTACGGGTGCATTCATAGACCCTAGTCAAAGGAGAGGCCCGACACAATCCTTGTTCGCGTTGTTCTCCGATCGACAAGGTGCCATCCGCCCCCGCCAAGAAGCCAACGGTTCCACCCGACATCGGACGGCAAGCCGCGCTCGCCGGATCCGAGATCTTGAAGGCGCGGCAGCCTGCCGGGGCGACGGGCCTTATCCGCCCTGCTGGGCGCCGATCAGGCGAGCACCGACCAGAGGTCTGCGACGGCCTGCTTCGTTTCCGCCGCCGATGCTCGCACACCCTCGATGGCGAGCAGGCTCGACTTGGCCTTGAGCCCCCCGGCGAAGCCGGTCAAAGCGCCCGAGGCGGCGATCACGCGATGGCAGGGCACAATGATCGAGAGCGGGTTTCGGCCATTGGCCCGTCCCACCGCACGTATGGCACGCGGCTGACCGATCGCGCGCGCGATCTCACCGTAGCTGCGGATCTCGCCGTAGGGGATCGCGCGCAAGGCCGCCCACACCGACGTTTCGAAGACCGTGCCCTCGACGTCGAGCCGAAGCGAGAACACCTTGCGCTGTCCGGCGAAATACGCCCGCAGCTGCTGCTGCGCCTCGGCAAGGAAAGGATGGTCCGCGTCGTCGCGAAGATCGGCGAGGTGGCGGTAGCGACGGTGGTCGTCTTCCCACAGCACGGCGGCTAGGCCTTTGTCGCTACCGACGAGCTTCAAGGGGCCGACCGGAGACGTCATCCAGCGAAACACGTGAGCCAACAGCGTTTCCTTGCCGAAAAATCCGGGTTGCCGCAGCGATGACCCTGAGACGGCGTTGGCGTCGGATCGAGCATTCCTATCACGGAACTTCGTGACGAAATGGGCCATTCGCAATCTCGCAAAGGTTCGGGCGCTGCCAGCCCCTTCTTCGAACGGCTCGTGCCGCGGCGATTGGTAAGGGCAATGGAATCCGCGCCGAAGCCCCGTGGCCGTGACTACGGAGTAGGGAGAGGCGAAGAGCTTTGCTTTGCCGACGCGACCGAACTGGCCGGGCTCGTGCGTTCGCGGCAGGTGTCGCCCGTCGACATCGTCGAGGCTCACCTCCACCGCATCGAATTGGTCAATCCCAAGATCGACGCGATCGTCACCCTGATGGCCGAGAGGGCACGGGAGACTGCGAAAAAGGCCGAGGTCGCGTCGCGAACCGGCGAAGCATCGGGCGTCTTCCATGGCGTCCCCTTCTCGGTCAAGGACTCGATCGATACGCAAGGCGTCGCCACACAGCGGGGATCCCCGCTTTTCGCCGGTCATCTCCCCTCGGCGGATGCGACGGTTGTCACCCGCATGAAGGCGGCCGGCGCGATCGCCCTGATGAAGACCAACGTGCCCGAGTTCTCGATGTGGTGGGAAACGGACAACCGCCTCACCGGCCGCACGAATAACCCCTGGGATCTCGGGCGCACGCCAGGCGGCTCGAGCGGCGGCGAGGCGGCGGCGATCGCAGCCGGCCTGTCGCCGATCGGCCTCGGCAGCGATGTCGGCATCTCCGTGCGCGGACCCGCCGCTCTCAGCGGCCTCGTCGCGCTGAAACCCACCTTTGGTCGCATTCCCTGCACCGGCCTGTTTCCGCGCCAGCCAGTCGGGATGTGGCACATCGGCCCGATGGCGCGCAGCGTGCGCGATGTCGCGACCGCCTACGGGCTGCTGCGGGGGGCCGACGATGTCGATGGCACGACCGTCCACGCGCGGGATGCCGCGCCGGCCGGGTCTCCGCGGGTCGGACGGCCGCTGCGGATCGGCTGGCTGATGCAACCCGGCTTCGGTCCAGTGGCAGCCGAGGTCGCGGCGGCGGTGTGCGAGGCGACGCAATGCCTGACCGGGGTCGGCTGTGAGGTCGAGCCGGTACGCCTTGCAATCCTGGAAGAGATCGATGGCGTCGAATTGGCAGCCAGCCTGTTCGCCGAGTTCCTGCCAACGATCCGCCGCCTCGCCGCCGGGCGGGAGGAGCTACTCGCCCCTTCCGGTCGATGGAATCTGAGCCGGCGCGAGCCGACCTTTGCCGAGCATGTCGCGGCGCAGGCAGGGGTGGCGCGTTTGAAGTCCGCCTTTGCCGGCACCTTCCGGCACTTCGATGCGCTGCTGTGCCCGGTGATCCCGTTCACCGCGCCGCCGCATGGACAACAGGCTTACGACATCGACGGAGTGAAGGTGCCGACGCCGCAAATGATGCGCGCGACGATTCCGTTCAACCTGACGGGACTGCCGGCCCTGTCCGTTCCCCTCCGCTTCAGCGCAACCGGACTGCCGATCGGCGTGCAACTCGTCGGGCGGTGGCTTGATGAGACGACGATCTTGCACCTGGGCGAGATCATCGAGGCGGCCGGCACCGTGCGCAACCGCCGGCCGCCGCTGTAGATGAATGGCAGCCGCCTCAGGCGTGCAAACGCATCTTGATGTGGTCGGCGACACGCAGGGCGTTGGCGATGATGGTCAGCGTCGGATTCACCGCTCCGATGGAGGGGAAGAAGCTGGCGTCGGTGATGTAGAGGTTGTCCAGTTCGTGGGCCTTGCAGTTCAGGTCGAGGACCGAACTCGCCGGATCGGTGCCGAAGCGGCAGGTGCCGGCTTGGTGGGCGGTGCCGTTCAGGGGAATGCCCTTGCCCAGGTACAGGCTGCGCTCCAGCATCGTGGGATGCGAGCCGGCGGCGTTCATCAGCTTCTCCAACCGGTGCTTCAGGTCCTTGGCCGGCTGATCGTTGGTGTCGGTCACGTCGAGGACCACGCGCTCGCCGTCGTACCGGATCCGGTTCTCGGCGAGCGGGATGTCCTCGGTCTGCAGCCAGAAATCCATCGAGTGCTCGGCCATCTTCTCGAAGGGCATTTCGGGCAGGAAGGAAAGCCAGCCCGGCAGGGCCTCGCCGCGGATCTGCTCGCCATGCGACGTCGCGCACATCTGAATCAGGCCGAGTGGGTAGTCGTGATCGGGCGAGCCGAAGTAATAGTCGCTCACCGCCAGCGTCTTCTGGAAGACGGTATGGTTGGGCTCGCGCATCAGGGCCATCAGCACGCTCATGTTGTGGCGCATATAGTTGCGCCCGACGAGGTCCGAGCCGTTGGCGAGGCCGCGGGGGTGGCTGTCGCAGGCCGAGCGCAGCAGCAGCAGGGCCGACGAAAGGGCCCCGCAGGCGACCACCACGATGTCGGCGCTGTACTGCTCGGGACGGCCGTGACGGGTAAGGTGCACCGTGCGGATGCTGCGCCCGGAGGGATCGGTCTCCAGCCGCTCGACGTAGGCGTTGGTGAGCAGCGTGAAGTTCTGGTGGAGCCTAAGCGTCGGGTCGACGCAGAGCACCTGCGCGTCGGCCTTGGCGTTGAGCAGGCAGGGGAAGCCGTCGAACGCATCGCAGCGGATGCAGGGGCTCGTCGGTTTGGGACGGCCATCGTCCTCCTGGTCGAGCAGGATGCCGAGCGGCAGGTGGAAGGGGTGCACGCCCTCCCTGGCCCAGGTGTCGCTAAGGGCCTGGATGCGAGGCTCGTGGATCACCGGAGGATAGGCGTAGGGTGTCGAGGTCCAAGGCTCGTTGGGATCCTCGCCGCGCCGCCCATGAACGTGGAACAGGCGCTCGGCCTCGCCATAGTAGGGTTCAAAGACGTCGTAACCGAGCGGCCAAGCCGGCGACAGACCGTCATGGGTCGCGAAGGCCTGAAAATCCTTCTCGCGCAGGCGGAACAGCGCGGCTCCGTAGACCTTCGAGTTGCCGCCGACATAGTAGTGCAGGCCGGGATGGAAGCTTTCGCCGCCCTTGCCGTACCAGGTCTCGTCCGCCTGGTACTTGCCATCGACGAACACCGTCTTGGAGTCCCAGTTCTCGACGCCGCGCGGGAGATAGCCGCCTCGCTCGATCAGTAGGATGCGCTTGCCAGTCGGCGCAAGCTTCTGCGCCAGCGAAGCACCGCCCGGCCCGCTGCCGATCACGATCAGGTCGTAATGCGTGTCGGCCATGGCCGGTCTCCGTTGGGTGAAGCTACTTGAAGCGGCCCGGCTGGTTGCGTGTCGGCGTGATGTCGAGACCGGTGACGATCATCGTGCAGGGCTCGTCGCCGACCGTGCCCGACAGGTGGCCCTTGCGGCCGTCGCGCTCGCGCGTGCCCTGGTCTTCACCCATCATCAGCTCGCCTGGCCCCATCTCGACCCTGTGCCCATCCATGGTCTCGACGAACCAGCGGCCGGTCAGCACCGCGATCCACTGCGGCCTGGGATTTTCATGCCACTCGCCGACCCAGCCGACAGGCAGCACGGTGAATGTCACACCCGCCTTTGTCGGCTCCATCTTGTCGTTCCACTGCGGCGCGACGCCCGCGCCGATGCCCTGCAGCTTGAACTGGTCAAGCTCGAATCGGGCTTGGCGGCTCACGCCGGCGTCATCGGTGTAGACATGCCAGTACGGCATCCGCGGCGGCGTTGCGTTCTCAGCCATGGCCGGCTCCTTCGGGTTGGTTCGCGACAGAAAGCCATCCTGCGCGGCGAAGATCGGGCCGGTGACGCAGGCTGCGGTACCCGCCTGCGCGATCCGCAGCCATCCCCGTCGCGAAAGGGTCAAGGTTCGGATTTCGACATTGGCCACGCGACCGGCCGCAGCCGTGCGCCGGCCCCTTGTTGCCTACGAACCGCCGATGCCGGTTGCTTTCGCGATCCCGATCACACCGTCGTCGCGGTATTCTGCACGATGAGATGGTAGATGAAGAGGAGCACGATCGCTCCGACGATGCCGCTCAGCAGACTGACGCCGTCGCTGCCGTGAGCCCAGCCGATCTTGGTGGCGATGAAGTTGGCGATCACCGACCCGACGATGCCGAGCACCGTTGTCATGATGAAGCCGCTGGGATTGTTGGGACCGGGCATGATGAAGCGGGCGATCAGCCCCGCGATGAAGCCGATCACGATCACAGCGATGTAATGACCAACCATGGCCGTTCTCCCCGATAGCCCCGGCTGAGGCAACGCTCAAACGCCGGGTCGCCACGGCGGTTCAGAGCGCGACGCGCATTTCTTCACCTGTTGCGTCGGACGCGAAGGGAACCGGCCCCCGACCGTTGAGGGCTTCGACGCTGCCGCCGACGCGATTCAGGTCCGGCGCGAGCGGAGCAAGCCCGACCAGCCTCGTCGAACCCGGCGCGAGATGGAACCAGTTGTCGGAGGGCGATGCGCCCTCGCAGCGGATGCGGATCGATTGGGCGAAGCGCCGCGTGGCCAGTGCAAGCCGCCATCCCGCCCCGTGACGGCGCACCGTCGCGGCGAGGCCGAGGTCGTGTCGGGCGTGGCCGCGGCCGAGCGGGAAATGGTAGGCTTCGGCCAGGGGCGCCCCGGTCTCGGCTTCGCTCAGGCGGGCAACCGTGACGTCGTGGGCCGGCTCACCGAAACGGAAGGCATAGGTCGTGTCGAAGAAGCCGCCCCACAGCGTGGTCGCGGCGAGCGCCACCGTGCGGCGAGGCTGCAGAGTGAGGTCGGCGGCGGCGTTCATCACCGTCGTCTCGCCCTCGCGCAGGCAGAATAGCTCGAGCCGGACAGGACGTGGTACGGCCGTCTCGTTGAACAGGCTGACCTTGAGGCCGTTTAGGTTCTCGTCGGTGAGCACGAGGCCGACCGGCGCGAAGGCGCGCTTCAGACCCCAGTAGGCCGCCTTGGGCGCGCCGCGCGCGTCGATCACGCCCCAACCCGCGCCATCGGCGAGGTCGCGCAGCCACCAGACCAGCGCCCCGCGCGTCGGCGAGCCCTCGCGGCGCCATTCGGCGAACGTGGCTGTCATCACCTCGGCGCTCGTCGCCCGGGCGAAGGCGAGGAAGCGCTCGGGGTCGTCGCGGCGCAGCGAGGCTACGTCGACGCCGTAGAAAGCCTGCGTATAGTGGTTGCGGATGTCCTCGAAGGCCCAGCTCGCGGCGACGTCATGGGGCAGGCGCTCGACGTGGTCGGGGTGGACGCAGGCCGGGCGGTCGGTGTCCAGCACGATGGGCGCGACATCGGGGACATTGGCGAACCCCAGGCTTTCCGCGCTGAAACGAACCTCGGCCCGTCTCGCCTCCTCGACCGGACGGCGGTGGGCGCTGACCCCGTAGTAGTGGCTGATCCCGACGTCGGCGACGAAGGGCAGGTCGCCGCCGCCAGGCGAATGCGGCACGTAGGGAACGTCGGGGCGAAGGGCGGCGACGATGCCGGGCAGAACCTCATCGAAGATCGCGTTGCTCCACAGGGCCGCCGGCATGCCGAGCATCGCCGCCTGCTGCGCCACCTCGCTCGCCCCGCACAGCACGGCGAGCGCCGGCGAGGGCTGCGTGCGCTGGAGGAAGTGCCGGGCTTCCGCCGCGACCGAGCTACAGAAGGCGGGGTCGCCGGCGGGATAGTCGAAGTTCGAGAAGGCGAAATCCTGCCAGACCAGCAGGCCCAGTTCGTCGCAGAGCGCGTAGAAGGCGTCGCTCTCGTAGCCCATCGTGCCGCCGACGCGGATCATGTTCATGCCGGCGTCGCGGGCCAGGATCAACAGCGGTTCGACGGCCGCGCGCGAGACGGGCAGGGTGGCGATGTCGGCGGTGGTCCAGCAGGCGCCGCGGCAGAACACCGGCTCGCCGTTGACGCGTAAACCGAAGCCGCGCCCGTCGGCATCGCGGTCGACGTCTACCGTGCGGAAGCCGATCCGCCCGAGGTCGAAGGTCATCCCGCCGGCTGCGACGCTCACGGGGTAGAGCGCCGGCTCGCCGTGGGTGTGCGGCCACCAGAGCGCCGCATCGGGCACCTCGACCAACCCGCGCAGCCAGCCGTCGCCTTCCCGGCCGTCCGTCTGCGAGCCGTCGTCCTGGACCAGTACGAAATCAATGGTGCCGCAGCGGGCGGTGATCCAGCCGGTGACGGGGACCGACAGGCGCACGGCGACGTCGAGCAGACCGTCGCCATCCTCGACGCGCGCCCGGAGCCGATGCTCCAGGAGGCGCAGCTCATCGGCCGGCAGCAGGTCGACCTCGCGCGTGGGACCGACCGCATGCACCGGCGGTCCCCAGCCCGGCACGTGGCCGAGCAGCAGGGTTCTGGCGAAGCGCAGCGCCGGCGGGCGAAACAGCTTCGGCCGCCAGCGGGCACGGCCCTTCTTGCCCGCGAGGTGGGCGTCGAGCGAGCGAAAAACGAGGAACAGCTCGTGCGACCCGCAGAGGTCGACGTCGACGTCGTGGCGCAGGAACATGTTCTGCGAGGCGGCGATCGCGTTTCCGTCCAGGTAAACCTGCGCGATGGTCGCGAGGCCATCGAGGCGCAGCATCGCGATGCCCGATCCCATCACGCTGGCCCTGTACCACCAGTCGAAGGCATCGAAGGCGACGGCGTCATCCGGTGTCCACAGACCGAGGGCCTGCAGACTGGCGCCGACCGTGCCGGGAACCAGGGCCGGCAGCCAGTCGACGGCCTCGTCGACGTCCGAGGGGGATGACCACGCGCCCGGCCGCGTTTGCGCCAGACGCCATGCGCCGAGAACCGGCGGCATCACCGGCGCCCGCGGCGGGAGCATCGGGAACCGTATCGGTTCGACGCTCCGACGCACCGTTCCCCATCGGACATGATTGGAAAACCGCCGCGCGCTCTTCGCTGCGTGGCTTCAGAGCGCGGCAAGGCCCTCGAAGATGCGATCATAGGCGTCGGCGAGGGCGTCAAGGCTCTTCTCGATGGTGTCGAAGCGTCGTCTCGCGACGGCGCGCGCCAGCTGGAACTGGAACGCCTTGGCCCCGGCGGACAGGTCGCGGCACGCCTGCGCCGAGGCGAGCAGATTGGCCCAGCCGGCCCCCATCTCGTCAAGCCACAAGAGATGGCTGCCGAGCAGTTCGAAGTTCATGCCGAGCTGCCGCGCCGTGTTGAAGGCGTACCTGTGGAGAAAGGCGTTGGGCCGGCCGGCTGCGATCTCGACCTGTTCGCGCACCCGCTCGCGAAAGGCGGCGACCGGATTGCCGGTCGGCCGCCGGCCGACATGGCGGCGCAGGATGCGCAGGGAAGTGGCGGCGTCGAGGCGCTTGCGACGCTCGAACTTGATGAACTCCGCATAGGGGAACAGGCCGCCGTCGCTCCCCAACCGCATCAGCGCGTCGTAGTCGTCGCCCTCGAGCCGGTGGAAGCCGGCGTTGTGGAAGTAATCCAGCTCGCGGCGTGCGACGTCTATGCGGTTGACCGCGATCGACGTCTTGGTGTGTTCGAGCCGGTAGGACACGCCGCGTGTGTCGGGCAGATTGAAGCCGTCGACCTCGACCAGCACCATCCGGCCGCGCCGCGCCTGCTCGACGAGGTGGGCGTCCAGCGTATCGTAAAGGGCGAGTTCGCCGACATCCAGGCCGAACTGCTCGCCCAAATCCTCCAAAGGGAACTTGGCGAAGGTGAAGTGATCGCCCTCGAAGTCCTGCGCGGCGGTGAAGCCCAGCGCCGCCGTCGGATCCTCGCCGAGCGCGTGCAGGATCTCGATCCAGACGTCGATGTAGCAGTTCGTTTCCGGCCAGTCGCGCGTGCCGGCGTGAAGCGCGTGCGGGCGGTAGCCGTCCGGCGACAGGTTCGGCAGGACGATCGCGGGCGCCTTCGCGAGCACGGGCGTCAGCTCCAGAGAGCGTCGCGCACGGGGCGCGGCCAGCCCTCGACGTCGAGCCCGTGGTGCTTGAACATGGCGAGCGTCAGCCGTTCCATGCCGAAGCCGACGCAGGCGGTATGGGCCACCTCGCCTTCGGCCGTGCGGATGTCCCAGCCCGAACCGAAGTGGTCCTGGTGGTAGTTGAAGGAGATGCAGGCGGTCGGCTTCTTGCCCTCGTTGATCGGGATCAGCAGCTCGAACTTCAATTCCTGGTCGCGCTGGCTCGCTTTCAGCATGCGCGCGGCGCGGCCGAAGAAGGGATCGTTGGCGATCTCGACGTGATGGGGCAGGCCGAGCATCCCGATCAGCTGCGGCGCCTTTTCCATCCAGCTCTGCCGGAAGGCGACCACCTCGTCGCGCGAGCCGATGCGCACGTATTCGCGCTGCCGGAACATCTGCATGCGGTCCATGTCCTGCGACGGCTCATGACGGAAGCAGAAGGAGTAGATGTCATAGGTGCCGCCGCCCACCGGCAGGTGGCCGCGCCGGGCGATGACGGGGTAAAGCGGGTAGCAGGCGGCCGGCACCAGCGAGACGTCCGTGGTTTTCTGGTCCTGCGTCCAGTCGAGGTCGGCATGGAGGCGCTCGATCAGGCGGGCGTGCTCGCGGTCGCCGCCGCGGAAGGCGTGCACGGTGCCGGCCATGTCGGGGAAGTTCTTGAGGTAGCCGGTCTTCTCGAAGTCGCGCCGGGCCATGCCGGGTGGAAAGCGAAGCACTTCGGGCTTCGCTTGGCGGCCGAGGTCGGTGATGAGGTCGGTCAAGCGTTCGACGACGTTCTCGAAGAGGCCGCTGCGCCCGTAAAGGCCGTCGACCCCCATATCGAACAGAAGGCCCTTGTCGAGCAGCTCATCGCGAAAGGTCCCGCATACGATGCACATGGTTTGTCTTTCCGGGTGAGAGGGTCGGGCCGTTACGTCAGGCGACGAGGCTGCCGTCGAGGCGATGGACGAGCAGCAGGGTCGCGGTGTTGCCGAAGATGCGGTCGTTGTTGATCATCAGCTGGGCGGAAAGGATGTCGCGATAGTGCCGGCCGATCGAGAAGGGCGTGTCGTTGCGGAAACCGGCGATGCCGCACACGATCATCGCCTTGTTGACGATCTCCACCGCGATCTCGGAAGTTGCGACCTTGATGTTGTTCATGGCGACGGCGAAGCCCATCGAGGTCAGCTCGTCGCTGTTGGTCTGCGCCTGTTGGAAGCGCTCCAGCCCGTCGCGGACCATCGACTTCATCATCTGCAGCTTGGCGGCGGCTTCGGCGACGCGGATGGCGCCGGTCGGCGCATCGCCCGGCTTCTTGCGCGATTCCGCCCGCACGAAAGCCTGAGCCCTGTGCACGGCCGCGAGCGCGATGCCGTACCACAGCGCCGCCCACAGCAGGTGCGAGGTCGCCAGCATGGAGCGTGCGGCGATCTCGGCGAAGGGGCGGGGCAGAACGTGGCTCGCCGGCCCGGCGGCGCGCAGGCGGAATCCTTCCGAACAGGTTCCGCGCATGCCGGTCGTGTCCCACGCGCTGGTCCGCTCCAGCGCGCAATGTTCCCTGAGCGCGACAACCATCACCTGATCGGACGGCGGGGAGTCGGAATGGCGCCGCGCCGTGGCCAGGATGGCGTCGGCCTCGGCGCCGTAGGAGATCACGGAGGCGTTCTTGTCCAGGCGATATCCGTCGCCGTCGCGCTCGACCGCGCACAGCGATGTGCGCAGGTCGCCGCCGACGCCCGCCTCCGACGTGGCGGAGGCGAGCAGCATCTGCTCGGCCGCCACGCGGGCGAGGAAGGTCCGGTACCAGTCGCCGGACTCGGCGTGGAGCAGCAGCGACGAGACCTGGATCTGGTGCATGGCGTAGATCATGGCGGTCGAAGCGCACTGCTGCCCGAGAACCGTGCAAACCTCCGCCACGGCGGCCAAGCTCGCGCCCTCGCCGCCGAGGTCGACCGGCAGCATGGCGCCGAGCAGACGCCCGTGCTTCAAGGCGGCAACGGCTTCGCGGGGGAAGCGGCCCTGGCGGTCGACCTCGCCGGCG
>CALMGA010000076.1:0-1237 GCA_937863205.1 uncultured Beijerinckiaceae bacterium
GCGCAGATGTGGGGCTTGCCGGTGGCCGAGGCGGACGCGATGCCGGCCGGAAGTTTCCTGACCGGAGCCTTTGGCCTCGCGGCCCAGATCTTCGACCGCGAGGAAACCGACGTCGTGATCTCCACCGAGGATCAGGACAACTTCGTCCGCAACCTGGTCACGATCCTGGCCGAGGAGCGTCTGGCGCTGGTGGTGAGGCGTCCCACCGCGCTTGTCTACGGAACGCTGGTCGCGGGCGCGGCGGCGGGCACGATCGCCGCCTGATCCCGCAACAACCCCGACAGCCGGCGGCGAGTCTCAGCTCCCCCAGCGGATCCCATGAGGTGGTCCCGGGCAATCGGACAGGTGGTTAAGGTGGGTTCGACCGAGAGGAAGGACGGACCGATGACGGGCAAGCGGAAGCGGTACTCGGCTGAGTTCAGGGCCAAGGTGGCGCTGGAGGCGCTACGCGGCGAGAGGACGGTGGCGGAGCTGGGCGCCAGGCACGGCGTACATCCGACGATGATCACGGCCTGAAAAAGCAGGCGGTGGCACGCATGGTCAAGTGGCAATCTGCCGCGGCCAGTACGCAGCCACCTGCCTTGTGCGGGCCCTGGAGGACTGGGGGGACGCCCTCTTAGCGCCCTACGGATAATACGCGCCGGACCCGTCTTTCAGGCTGTGGGCCGGCACGGGCGGCCCTCAGGCGTCACCTGGACGGCGGCTCCATCGCCCGCATCATCCGCAAAGCCGTGCCCGCGCGACTGTAGATCAGGGTAGAAACGCCGAAGAGGTCGAGGCTGCCCTGCAGAGCATCTCGGGCCACAGCCTGCGCACCGGCTTGGTCACCACCGCCTTCGCCACCGGCCTCTCCGCAGAGGACATCATGCACCAGACGCGGCACCGGGACGTGAAGACGCTGTTGGGTTATCGGCGGCACGTGACAGCCTTTGTGGCGAATGTCAGCGGGAGGATTGGCCTGTGACAGAATGGCGGTTCGGGTAGAGCCTTTCTCGAAAGTCGCCTCTGAGGCGTTTCGTCGGGACAGACTCAGGTTATCGGCCGACCCTTGCCTCGTAGGTGACGTCGAATGCCGACGCCTCAGGACCCAAAGATTTACCACATTACTCATGGCTCGAACCTCGCTGCGATCGTCAAGGCTGGCGGGCTTCGCAGTGACGCGCGCATGATCGAACAAGGCGGCCCGGAGATCACGATCGGCATGTCTTCGATCAAGCGACGACGGTTGGCGCTGCCC
>CALMGA010000076.1:1247-2636 GCA_937863205.1 uncultured Beijerinckiaceae bacterium
CACAGGCGACCACGTGGGTGATTACGTACCGTTCTATTTTTGTTCTCGATCAGTCATGCTCTACCTGCTACACATGGCCAATCATGCGGAGATTACGTACCGCGGCGGCCAGCAGCCGATCCTGCACCTTGAGGCGGATCTGAAGGCGGCGGTTGCCTGGGCGGCTGAAAGGAAGCGTAGATGGGCGTTCACCTTGTCCAATGCGGGCGCGAACTATTGTGAGTTCCGTACCGACCTTGCAGACATCGACGAGGTCAATTGGCTGGCGGTCGAGGCTCGTCAATGGTCATCTCAGCGAGAAGCCAAGCAGGCGGAATTCTTAATGCACCGCGGTTTCCCATGGAGCCTCGTGTCGCGAATCGGCGTGTATTCGATGGCGGTAAAGCTCCGCGTTGATGAGATCATGCGAGATGCAAAGCATAAGCCGCGTGTCGAGTTGCAGCCCAGCTGGTACTATTAGAGCGCGCCGATGATAACGCTTACTTCAGGTGACATTTTGCAAGCCCACGTGGGGGCCCTAGTCAACACAGTGAACTGCGTCGGCGTAATGGGGCGTGGGATTGCGCTTCAGTTTAAGAACGCGTTCCAGGACAACTACGCCGCTTACGTCCAAGCTTGTAACGCAAAACAGGTTCAACCTGGGTCGATGTTCGTGTTCGAACGGGCGCGCCTGGATAACCCCCGCTACATTATAAATTTTCCAACAAAGCGACACTGGCGCGGCAAAAGCCGGATTGAAGATATTAAAGTTGGCCTCATCGACCTCGTCTCAGTCATTCGAGTGAATAATATACAGTCTATAGCGATTCCTCCGCTTGGGAGCGGTCTAGGCGGCCTCGACTGGCAAGAGGTGCGCCCGCTTATCGAGGCTGCGCTATCCGAGTTGCGCGACGTCGAAGTGCTCATTTACGAGCCTGGCGGCGCCCCGTCCGCTAAGAAAATGGTAACCTCTAGTGACGTCCCGAAGATGACGCCGGGCCGCGCGGCGCTTGTAGTCCTGATGCATCGTTACCTTGGGGGCTTGCTCGACCCATTCGTGACTTTGCTAGAGGTGCATAAGCTATTATATTTCATGCAGGTGGCTGGCCAGCCGCTCCAGCTGATGTACGTCAAAGCTCCGTACGGCCCCTACGCGGAAAACCTGAGACACCTCTTGAGAGTTGTCGAAGGCCATCTGATCTCCGGCTACGCAGATGGTGGAGACGCGCCGGACAAGCAGCTTGAGCTGGTCCCCGGTGCCGTAGAGGACGCTGATGCCTTCTTGGGTCAGCATTCCGACACCTTCAACCGCTTCGAGCGTGTCGCGGAGCTTGTTGAAGGCTTCGAGTCGCCGTTCGGCTTGGAACTGCTGGCGACGGTACACTGGGTTGCGATGCATGGTGGCATCAG
>CALMGA010000076.1:2646-4214 GCA_937863205.1 uncultured Beijerinckiaceae bacterium
GGGCCGAGGAAGATGTTGTCCAGCAGACCTACGCGTGGGGTACGCGTAAGCGCCAGTTCACGCCGCGGCAGATCGGCATCGCCATCGACGTGCTTGACCGCAAAGGTTGGCTTATCGAGGCCGCGTGAAGCGTTGGCCAACTAAGCGTCGCGGGTTCTTTCCAACCGCTTGTCGTGAGCCACGATCGCGCCTGAGGGCCGCCACGGGCGCTCCCGATGCCTAGGGTCTACCTGTCTGGCCTGAATAGCCTACGGGTCTCCACCGTCATCCTTCGCGCGTTCCGCCTTGGGCACTCTGGCCAGTCAGCCTTAGCCTCTCCTCAAACCCCTCCTCACGTGCCAGCTCAAGCCGCGGTTCGATATGCTTGGCCCAGTAAGCCCGGTTTGAGGCGTCGTGCCGTGCAACTATTTCCTTTGCCTCGTCTATGTTCAAACACGGGTCACTGCTTTTGCAAGAATTGCAATAGCTACAGCAAGTTGCCAGATTATCGGGGTCATCGCGAGATCCGGTGAGGTTTACGTGATCGATAGTAAGATAGCGCCAGCCTTCAAACGTCGAGCCATCAAAGTCGCAGTAGCGACAGTGGAAATGGTCGCGCTGGTAAATGGCGAGTCTATTCCACTTAGGCATCTTTGGGCTCCTTGGGCTCGCTTGGCTTGGCGCTCTGGCCAGTTTGCGAAGACGGTTGCCGAACCCCTCCTCGCTCTCATCGCACTCTAGCTGACGGGCTAGGTCCGTGAACTTCTGCGCTTGAGACCTGGGGTAGCGCTTGTCACCAGCCATCGTTGGTCCTTTCCGCGCAACTGTAAAGGTCTAGTTGGCGAAGCCGAGTCGATAGGTTTTGAATAGTTTTGCACATGTCGTGTCACTCAATAACTCAACAACAAAGTCAGATTTCCCGGCCTTCTGTACTAAGGTGGCGAGTCGCTGGCTGGTGATTGCTATATCGCTCCCGGACATGCCGTAGGCACTACCAAAGACCCGCGCCGTATCGCAAGGTAAGTTCGGATTAATCAAGTCGAGATTTTGCTGATGGTAGGCGAAACCGAGAAAAGTGAGGTGTTGCGCGCTTCTAATCGCCTCACGCAGAGCATACAGCTGTTTCTCATTCTCCAAGCTTTCGGTAAAGGTTTTAAGCTGAGTGGCTATCTGGAGAAGCGGCAAATGGCTAGTTTGGCCGTAGGAAACGCTCGCGCCAGGGTGCTTTTGCCACGGTAGGAAACCAACCTGGCCGTAAGGATGAAATATCCGCACACTTCGTACAATTTCCTGAGCCTCTAATTCAGGGACACGATAGTAGTCGGTTAGAATCCGAACGAGAAAATGCTCTAGGCAGCGGTCATAATTGAAGACGACGAACGATACACGCTCGAACAGCTTATCGGCGTTTCGAGCGTGAACACCTTCGGTCAGAAGGTTCATGAGCGGGATGAGCCAAGTCTTAGTAAGCTCCGACATGGTGAAAGGCTGACGATAGCCGCCGTCAGCTTTAAAGCCCATCAGCGGACTGCTGTTCTCCGCCTCCAGGATGACTCGAGCAATACCGAGCTTGCCACACAGCTCTAAGT
>CALMGA010000077.1:0-523 GCA_937863205.1 uncultured Beijerinckiaceae bacterium
GCTCAGGAAGGTGTTGGCTGACACTTCGTTGAACACTCGGCTGGTCGGGCCGTGCAGCTCCAGATCGATGCGGTCGGAGCGAGTCGTCTCCTTTGTGTCCGCCGTGAAGTCCCGGCCGGTCGCGTACTGCGCCAGACCGACGATGCCCGCGAGGTCGGTGGCGGTCGGCATCGGTTTCTCAATGAGTGCCGCCGACTGCACCTTGAGGTAGCCAGCCATCGACAAGGTGGTGGGATCTCCGCCGATATGGGCGACGCGCACGTCGACGACACGCAAGTCGAGGCTTGATTCTGCCCCGAGGACCTGATCCGGCACGACGACGCGAGCGAGGGCGTAGCCGGCGGCCTTGTGCGCCTGCTCGACGGCCTGTGCGAGGGCGAAGGCATCGGCGACGCTCAAACTCTTCCAACGCCGCGCGGCGATCAGGCGATCGACCGCCGGACGGGCGGCGGGAAGGACGCCCGCGATTTTGATGAAGTCGGCGGTAAAATGGCGCTGGAAGAGAACGGGGCTGACCGTTGGT
>CALMGA010000077.1:533-969 GCA_937863205.1 uncultured Beijerinckiaceae bacterium
TCGCGACACCGTCCTTGACGGCTCGCAATTCATAGCCGGTGGTCGGTGACGTGTGATAATCGGAAAAGCTGCTTATCGTGTAACAGGCCAGCACCGCGGCAAGGCACGCAACAATTGCCGACAAGCCCATTTCGCGCCAGTTCGCCCTCTCGGAGAAACAAGTGTCACGAGAGGACGGCATGTTTGACACCGCCCGCGGCATCACCAGCAACGAGCATGACGCGGGGCAAGTAGCGGCACGCAAGCCCGGGTCGTATCCCCGTAGCCGCCGCAAGCAAAATCGACCAGGCGAGCACCGGGCCTGCCGGCGAATTGCCGAGACGACGCAGTTAACCACGGGTCAGGCAAGGGTGCGGATCATTATCCGAATCCGGTCAGCTTGCTCGAGCGCAGAATCGGCCCCGAGCAATGGAACACGGCACGCGGACGCCAAACG
>CALMGA010000077.1:979-2495 GCA_937863205.1 uncultured Beijerinckiaceae bacterium
CCGGATTCAACCGCCGAGTATGTGAAAATATTTTAAGCTTCGATGATTTGAAGGTCAAGAGCGCGACCGCCATACTTTCTGCCAAATCGTTGCCAGCTTTGAACGGTAATCCCGTAAATTAACTTTTGTAAAGCCGCTCGTCCTGCAGATCCGCAACTCGCTGCCTTGGTCGATGGCACGAATGCGCGCTAACCCTTCAACTTTGGTAGTGTCCTTTCCGCCACAAATGGCTGGCCGTATTTGATAGGCGAATATTTTCATTGAGTTGAGAGGAGGGTGCCCCATGCCGCGTTAACCAACCTCCCCAACCTGTCGTTAAAGCTTCAACAAACTGCTTGCATCCGCCACATAATTATCGTTATCGGTTGTAAAAGATGTCTTAAGACGGCAATGGCAACGGCGTCGAGGCGCGTTGGTTCCGACTTCGAGTAGCTTAATGAGAGACCCATCTGCGGGCGTCCGCGAGCGGACCTCCTCCATCCAGGTTCCGTTCGGCCTATTCATGCTGCGCTACATCGAGGCCGCGCCGGTTGATGCCCCTGCCGTGGTGTTCGCGCCGACTCCCGGTCACGAACGCCTGCTCAGGTTCCTGCCGCTTCCTGGTGCGAGCGCGAATGGCTTCGAGAAACCGGGCGATTTCATTGTCATCGCCTCGCAGGGGAATGCCGAGTTGCAGATTTCCGTGCGCGCGACGCGCCCGGGTGCCAGCCTCGACGCGCGACTGGAACTTGAGAACCTGCAGCGGGCGCCGGGCGCCGGGCGCCGCGAGCCTGCTGCGCCGGTCGATTCTTCCAGTGTCTCGGCTCCCGCCAACAGGCGTGGGTCGGATGACTGGTCGGCGCCGCTCGCACAGGCAGCCGCTGCGATATCCAATCTGACGGTGGTGGGCCACGTGGCAAGGCGGGGTAACGTACAGGTCAGTGCCGGAGAATGGATCGCAGGTCCGCTTTCCCCCGCGCCGATCGAAGGTCTGACCTTGCAGGGTTCCTGCGCCCGATGGGTCGATACGCAGGTGATGATTGCCGGCGAGAGCCACTGGATGCCCTGGCAAGCGGCGGATCGTTTCGCCGGAACCCAGGGGCAGGCGCGCCCTTTGACCGGTATCAGGTTGCGGATGTCCGCGGAGGCGCCGGCGGACTTGGAATTGCATGTGTCGGCATTGTTTCTCGGCTCGCCGGCGCTGGAGCGGGCCGGTCGCCTCATCGAACTGCGCAGCGCGGCCGGGCTCGACCCGCTCGTCGGCTTTCAGCTCGGCTTCAAGCGGGAACGTTCCGACGCTTCAAAGAGCGTCCAGCAGGCTGCGGCACTGGCTCCCCCGAAATCGGGAAATGGTCGTGTCCGGATTTTCAGGGCCGGCGTCGAGCGCCTTCACACTTAAATGATTTGATTGGAATTCAGAGATGACAACGATCTATGGACAAGACCTAAGCCAAGTCTCCGCCGACGCAAGCGCGTATGTTTCGCAAGACACGCTGAACGCGCTTAACACTGCGCTCGCCTCGGTCACCGGCTCCGC
>CALMGA010000078.1 GCA_937863205.1 uncultured Beijerinckiaceae bacterium
GTTGAAGCTTGACCCGGCGCCGCTCAAGCCGCTGCCGCCGCGTCCGGCGCCGGGTCAAGCTTCAACGGCGCCGGGTCTGCCGGCGCGCCCCGCGCCCGCTTCTCCCGAAGCGCTCGGCGGCAAGCCGGCGATGCTTCCGCGCGCCACGACGTCGGAGGCCAAGGCGTCGGGTGCGGAGGTGCCGGAGGCCAAGGCGCCGGATGCCAAGGCGCCGGATGCCAGGGCGCCGGATGCGGAAACGCCCCTTACCGACGCGCCGCTGGTCGCCCCCGCCGTGGGCGGGATCCCCGATGCGATCGGCCAGGCCGTCTCGCCGGCCTCGCTCGACAACCCGCCGCCGACCGGCGAAAGCTCCCTGCGCCCGCGCCCCGAAGGGCAGCGCCCGTTCGCGCCGCAGCCGCCGGCGAGCGAAGGCAGCCGCCGCCCGGTGTGGATCATCCCCGTCGGCGTCGGCCTCATCGTGCTCGCTGTGGCTGTCGCCGCCTACAAGCTGCGCGACACCCGTCCGAGCACCGCCAAGGTCAAGCCGACGGAGCAGACCGCGCAGGGCGACAGCGGGAAGATCGCCGAGCGCGTCGGCTCGCCGGGATCGGACGAGGCGAACGGTGTTCCCGTCGACCGCACGCCGAAACCGGCGGCCTCCGGCGAAACCCCCGCCGCCGCTCCGACGACCCAGGAGGCGGCACGTGCCAATCCCGAGCTGCCGGTGGCGCAGCGCGCCGCGCTGCTCGTCGAGGCGCCCGACGAACCCAACAAGGTGAAGACCTTTCTCGGTTCCGTTGTTTGGAAGCTCAACAACCTCAATGCCGGGCCGAGCGAGGGGGGCAGCCTTGCCGTCGAGGCCGATGTCGATCTTCCCGACGACAAGATGAAGGCGGTGGTCACCTTTGAAAAGAACACCGACCCTTCGCTGCCGGCCTCGCACACCATCAAGGTTCGCTTCACCATGCAGCCGGGCAGCATCAGCGGCGACGTGCAGCAGATCAGCGTTCCCCAGCTTCGCCAGGAAGACTCGCCCAGCGGCGAGGCGCTCGCCGGCGTCACCGTGCCGGTGGTGCAGAACTCCTTCCTCGTCGGCCTGAGCCCCGGCAACGCCGAGACGGTCAACATCAAGCAGCTCAAGGATCTGCAATGGATCGACGTGCCCATGCTGCTGAGCAGCGGCAAGATCGCCAAGCTGACCTTTGAGAAGGGCACGCCGGGCGAACGCGACCTCAACGACGCGATCGCCGCCTGGCAGAAATCCTGATCGCCTATTTGCCGGCGAAGAGCAGCACGGCGGCCACGCCGTTGTAGAGCGAATGAAAGGTGATGGAGGCGGCGAGGCTGCCGGTGCGCTGGCGGATGTACCCGAGCGCCAAGCCGACGGGAAACACGGCCAGGGCGTAAAGGTGGGTCGATTCCCAGTGCGCCAGCGCGAACACCGCCGACGAGACCAGGATGCCGAACGGCACGCCGATGATCCCGCGCAGGCTGGTGTAGATCCAGCCTCGGAAGAGCAATTCTTCCGTCACCGGCGCGAACAGCGTCGCCATGGCCAGGAAGCCGATGATCCAGGGCGTGCCGTTGGGCGTGGGCACCCAATCCTTCGCTTCCGGGTGGATCCGCTCGATCAGCGAACTGGCGATCAGGCTGTAGAACAGCGTGCCGGCCAGCAGCAGAAGGATGAACGGCAGGTTCCGACCCATGTCCCAGGGTTGCCAGCCGACCAGCTCGCTCCATGCTGCGCGGCCGCGGAAGCGCGCGACGATGAGGACGGAAAGGGCGGTCACGACGTAGACGATCGTGCCGCCGACGATGTTGGCGCGGTCGGCGGCGTCCTGGTTGCTGGCGAGGGTGTGCTGGAAATCCGTGACCTGCCACAGCGCGGTCTGCCAGCCGTCGCGGGCCGCGAGACCGCCGAAGGCCACCGCGGCGACCGCGAGCAGGATGGCCGTCGCCGCGGCGAAAATGACGAACGTGCTGAGGATGAGGCCGAGGAGACCGTAGGGACGGGCCGCCGGCGCGCCGCCGGCTTCGCTCGAAATGGGCGGCACGAAACCTCCGATGAGCCGGCCGGACT
Source organism: uncultured Beijerinckiaceae bacterium (assembly GCA_937863205.1). The sequence goes on from CALMGA010000078.1 coordinate 2,063, forward strand.
GCGGCGGCCGGGCTTCCCGGCGCTTCTGCGCAAGTCGCGGGCAAAGCTCAAGCCCTTTCGGCGCGGGTCGTGCGGCGCGGGTCGCGCAGCGCGTCCGGGCCGGTTTGCCGTCATGACTGCAGAAGCGTGATCGCGACGATGAGGCCGTTGTACAGGGCGTGCAGGGCGAGCGTCGGCTTGATGCTGCCGGTCGCCTCGCGCAGGATGCCCAGCGCCACGGCGAGCGGCATCACGAGAAGGATGCGGCGATGGTTCGCATCCCAGTGCATCGCCGCAAACAGCACGGTCGTGAACGCGAAGCTGGGCCCGAACCGCAGCCTGGCGCGCAGCGCCGTATACAGCCAGCCGCGGAAGAATAACTCCTCGGCCAGCGGCGCGAGCAGGGTCAGGTTGCCGATCAGGGTGGCGAGCAGCAGATAGTCGGTCGGCCCCTCGCTCGCCGGGCGGTGCTGTTGCCGTGCCAGCGCCAAGGTCAGCCCGGCTCCGTAGGCGAGGGTGAGGGCGCTGATGGCCATGATCGGCCACAAGCCGGTGGGGATGGCGGAAAGGGCCACGAGCCGGCGCCAGCCCGCGCGCCCGACGAGCGCGGCGGCGGCCAGGGTGGCGCCGGCCATGCCGATGTAAAACGCGCTGATCGCCGCCGCGCCGACCTGCGTCCTGAGGGCAAGGTCGAACTGCGTTTGCAGCAGGAACTCGGCCGCTCCTTCGCGTCCTTCGCGCGCCAGCAGGATGACGAGGGCAACCACGGCGATGAGGCAGGCAAGGCTCACTGCGCCGGCGGCGATGGCGCCGACGCTGAGCAGCAGGGCCAGCGGCTGCAGCGCCGGACGGGCGGCATGGGGAGCGGCGGCACCCGTCGTGCCGGACACCTCGGGACTTGCGGGGATTGAACCTTGCCCGGGCACGTCGATTTTTCACCATCCCATCGTTCCCCGCGCCGTGGCCGGGATGAAGCATCGCCGATGCCCTTTGCGAACGCCGGGAAATCGCTTATATCTCACCTGCTGCTGCAAGGCGGATATGGCGATAAACGGCGTCGGAATAAGCTTTTCGGACCCGGGGGCAGTACCCGGCGCCTCCACCCAAAGGCATTGGCTCCAACGAGTCCACCGGGATCCGCAGCGATCCGGGGAGACCAAGAGAAGCACTTGTTTTTCGGTGGGGGCGAAACAGGATCGACGGGAAGTGTAAAGGACGAAATTTTGCCCGGCATTGTACCGCCGTTATCGGGCTAAACTTATAGTTGCCAACGACAACTATGCTCCGGTGGCCCTCGCCGCGTAATGCGGTGATGGTACCGATAAGAAGTCCTTCGGGGTAGCACTCGCAGGCGGGGTTCGGAGGCACCTGGCAACAGAAGCCTCCACTTCACACTTCGTCGCATTCCCTCCAGCGCCGCGTTCCCGTCATCGCGACGCCTTTCCGCTGCCGCGCAGAGCTTCCGGGGTGCTTTGCTGGTATCGGGCCCATCCCGGTGCACCCATGAGGTCCTGGGAAAATGCGCCGGGGCCGCTTCCATTTCCCGGTCGGCGATGCATAATCGCGTCGTTCGGCCCCTTGCACCCTCGCCGGATCGGCCTCGACCGAGGTCTGTTCGATGGCCGGCCGCCGGGAGGTCTGGCCGTCGCCGGCCGGTTGTCAGCCGGCGTCCTTGCAGCCCTCGCGTCCTCGCAGGCCGTCGCGGCCCGCCTGATACCGTCACAAGTGCATCCGGGTTTCCTCCATGCCGAATGACCTGATCCGCTACGACCTGCTGGTGCAGGAAGCCTTGTGCGGCGTGGTGAGCAGGGTGCTCGCCGACGTGTCCCGCCACGGACTTCCCGGCGACCACCATTTCTACATCACCTTCCGGACCCATGCGCCCGGCGTCAGGCTATCGAGCCGGATGCGCGAGTTGTACCCGGAGGAGATGACCATCATCCTCCAGCACCAGTTCGAGGACCTCAAGGTCACCGACCACGGTTTCGAGGTCGGCCTGTCCTTCAAGGGCATTCCTGAAATCCTGTTGATCCCTTTCGATGCCCTCACCGGCTTCTTCGATCCTTCGGTGCAGTTCAGCCTGAAGTTCGAACCGCAGCCCGAGGAGGACGAGAGCGCGGCCGCGCCCGAGCCGCGCCGGAGCGAGCCGGTCCGACTGGCATCGGTCAAGCCTCAAGCGATCGGCAAGGCGCTGCCGGCACCGGTCGCTTCCGTGCCGCGCACCGGCAAGGCCGGCCTGCCGGTGTCCCCGCTCGAAGCTCCGGCCGACGCCAAGCTGCTGCCCGCGGCCAAGACGACGGTGAAACACCCGACCAAGACGCCGGCGAAGGTTTCAGCCGAAGCAGCGGCGAAGGACAAGGAGGTCGAGCCGGTCGAAGCGGCCAAGGTCGTCTCCATCGACGCGTTCCGCAAGAAGCCTTGATCGGGCCGATCCCTTGACCAACATCGTCAACCTGCGTCGGGTCCGCAAAGCCAAGAAGCGTGCCGAGGCCGAAACCGTTGCCGCCGCCAACCGGATCCGCCACGGTCGGACGCGGGGCGAGCGCGGGCAGGACATTCTGGAAGCCGACCGCGCCCGCCGCCTGCTCGATGGCGCCCACCTCGCCCCGGACCGGGGTGATAGCTGAGGCGGCATCCGGCCGGCGAGGCAAAAGCGGGGTCGTCACGCATGTCGTCGGCACACAGGCATGAGTCGGCCGGGGGAGCGCAGCCCGCGGCGGCGCGCACGGCCATCGTCAAGCACTCGCTGCTGATCTCGGGCCACTCAACCAGCATCTCGCTCGAAGACGCCTTCTGGATCCGGTTGCGGAGTCTCGCCGACAAACGCGGTCAGTCGATCGCCGGGCTCGTTGCCGCCATCGACGAGACCCGCGGCAGCGCCAACCTGTCTTCGGCGATCCGCGTTTACCTGCTGGAAGCGGCCGGCGCCGGCGAGGACGCCGGGCGGGATTGACCCGCGCCTTCAATAGCGCCCGGCCGCCGTTGGATCCGCCGCATTGCCGGCCGACGGCGCCGGGAACAGCGGATTGGACGAGTCGCCGGAGGGCGCGGCGGCATCGGACCGGTTCCGCTCCTTCTCCAGCCGTGCCGCCTCGGCCTTCGCCCGGCGCTCGGCTTCGGCCTTGCGCGCCGCCTCGGCCGCCGCTTTGGCGTCGGCTTCCACCTTCAGTCGATCCTGCTCGCGGCGATGGTCGAACTGCAGGCGCGCGTTGAACAGCGCGCGCTCGCGCACGTCGAACTCGAAGGTCTCGATGCGTGCGGTTTCACGGGCGATGGCGCGGGCGGCGACGGCGTTGATGAAATCGCCGACGTCGAGGCTGCGCCGGGCGCCGCCCGGCAGCCCGGTCACCGTCACGGCAAGGCTCGGCGGCGGACCCGACCAGGCTTTGGGGAGGGCGGTCAGCGTTTCCGTGACGCGAAGGGTGCCGGACAGGCGGCGAAGGTCGTAGCCGCCCTCGGCCCTCACGGCGACCGGCCCGGCTCGAACCGCATCGCCGCGCGCGCTCAGGGCCAGCACGCCCGACGTCAGGCTCGCCGCGAGCTGTCGCGTTCCCACCTCCAGCGCGGCAGGCGTCTTCTGCCCCTTGTCGAGGGAAACCGCCTCGAAGGCGCGACCGATGCTTTCCGCGTCGATGGCGAGCGTATCGTTTTCGGTTTCGGCGAACACGCTCGGCAGCGCGCGCGCGTTGATGTCGGCGAGTGTTGCCTCCGTGAAGGTCGCCTCGCCCGAGCCGGCAAGGCTCGCCACCAGGGCCAGCGGCGACGCGCCGCCGCCGGCGAAATCGAGCTTGCCGGTGATTTGAGCCTTGAGGGCGGGGATGTCGAGCTTGGTCCCGCTGACCGACACCGTGCCGGCGAGCGTCGCCTGCCGTCCGTCGCGCCGCAGGGTTCCTTCGCCCGCGAAGTGCCCGCCGGCGAGGCTGCCGCCGGCATGCGTCACTCCGACGGAGCCGGGCGCGGTGGCGACATCCAACGTGGCGTCGCGGGCGGTCAGGCCGAAGCCGAGGTCCAGCGCCTTGGCCCGCACAGCCACGAGGCTTCGGGGCGACTCGGCCAAGCCTGCGGCGAACGGCTCGCCCGACCACCGGGAGCCGGAGGGAGCCGGCCGGCCCGGCCCGAGCACAAGGGCGAACAGGTTGCCCAGCGTCAGCCGGTCGATGTCGAGCGAACCCGTCAGGGCGGGATCGTCCGGCTGCCGTTGCCCGGAGCCTGCACCATGGCCCGGTCCGTTCGCCGAGCGCCATCGCAGCGTTCCCGCGACGCCGATCCCGTCGACGCGGCCCTTGAGGTCGCTCACCGCGATGCCGGTCTGGCCCAAGGCGAGGCCGCCGGTCAGCTCGGCCGGCAGGCTCGTTCGCGCATCGGGCGAAGCCAGACCGAGCGCGTGCAGGAGCGGAATGGCATCGGCGCTCGACAGGGTTACCGCGCCCGATCCTCCCCGGCCGGCGGCGAACAGCTCGAAGCTGCCGTTCACCGCGAGGCGCGAGGTGCCGAAGGCCGCCTCGACCCTGGTGTCCAGCGAGCCGTCGACGGGGCCGGTGGCGGCCAGCGAAACGCGGCCGGCCCCGAGCGCCGCTCCGTCGCCGTCGGCCTGTGCGACCGGCAGGCCGATTTGCCTCAGCAGGCCGTCGCCGCGCGGAGCCTCGGCCGTGGCTTCGAGACGAACCCCGTTGCCGCCGCCATCGGGGGCGAGGTGGACGGCAAGCGTCGTCGCGGCGAGGTGTCCGCTGATGTCGAGATGCGAGGGCACGACGCGGCCGTGATCTCCGGCGGTGAAGCCGGCCGCGAGGTGCAGCTTGGCCGGTGCCAGCGACCCCGCGCGCGTCGCCAGCGCATCCACCGCTCGCCCGGGCGCGACCTGCCGGAGCAGGGCGGTGGTGCCATCGAGGTGGGCGGCATCCAGATCGAGGTCGAGGGTCGTGGCCGGGCCATCGAGATCGCCCTTGGCGCGCACCGTGGCGCCGCCGAGGTCGTCGACCTCGAAGTCGTCCACCACGAGATGCTGCCCCGTCCGTGCCACGTCGAGCCGCAGGTGCCCGGCCCCGAGGGAGCCGCTGCCGGCCCGCGCCACCTTGAGCGCGCCGGCGTCGAGCTTCAGGGCGAGATCGAAGGGAAGGGAGGCGCCGTGCAGCGCCTGCAGGTCCGGCAGCGCGTCGATGTCGAGCGCGGGTGTGGACAGATCGGCCGTGATCTTGCCCGGCGCGTCGTGTCCGGGCTCGCCGGCCGCGATCCGCGCCGAGCCGCTCAGCGTCGAGCGGTCGAGGCCGAGGGTCAGCTCGCGCAGCTCGACGCCGTTGGCGCTCACGCTGACGCGACTCGCCAGCGAGGCGGTGCGAAACGGCGGGTCGCCGCGCCCGATCGCCGCGTCGGCAGGGGCGACGCTGCGCAGCCAGCGCAGGGCGGTGGGCAGATCGCTGGCGGCGAGTGCGAAACGGCCATCGAAGCCGCCGCCCTCCGCACCGTCGAGGCTTTTGCCGTCGAGGTCGAGGTGCAGGCCGCCCGGTCCTTCGCCCGCGAGGTGGGAGGAGCGGGGCGGCGCACCGCCGAAGGAAAGATGCGCCGCCAGATCCCGCAGGGGTTCGCCGCCCCAGATCGCGGATGCGACGTCGACGTCGAGCGAGGTCGGCAGCGGCGGTGCAACGCTGGCCAGCAGGGCGCGCAGGGCGGCCAGTCCCGGCAGCCGCGGCGGCGGTGGTGGCGCCTCCCCCAGCGCGACAGGCACGCCCGACAGCCGGTCAAGGTCGAGCTGCTTGGCGGTGAGGTTGGCGCGCAGGTTCGGAGCGCCGGCGATGCTGCCTTGCGCGGTGGCGGCGAAGACGAGGTCGCCGTCGCCGCTGCCGATCCGCAGTTCGCCGTTGCCGAAGTCCAGGTTCTGCGGGCTGGCGCGCAAGGGACCGGCGAGCCGCCAGCCCACAGGGTCGCGCCCTTCCGGGCGCAGGTGCCCGGTGGCGACGACGCTGCCCTCGAAGCGCTCGCCGACCTTGTCCGCGCCGGCCGGTTCGAACGCCAGGTCGCCGTCGAGGTCGAGCCCGGGATGGCGGGGCGTTTCGTCGAAGGCGAAGCGCACCCGTGTCCGGGCGGCGGCCCCGGTCCGGCGCACGGCCGCGGTGGAGAAGCGGAATTTCGTGCGCTTGTCCGCCGCGCCCTGCGTGCCGCCGCCCTTGTAGGGACCGGCGAGGCTCGGCGCCTCGACGGCGAAGTCGAGGTGGTCGGCGGTGAAGGTCCGTCCCGACTGCGGGTCGGCGACGGCGAGCGTGCCGTCGACAACCGTGATGCGCTCCAGGCGGACGTCGAGCTGCAAGGCCGGCAGGCTCGGCAGGGTGGGCAGGGTTCGATCCTGCTGCAGGGCGAGCCGGATGATCGGCTCTTCCAGCCGGCCTTCCACGATGTCGATCTCGCCGTGCAGCAGCGGCGCCACCGCCAGCTCGAAGTCGAGATGGCGAATGCCGATCCGCACCGGACCTTCGTCGCTGCCGATCACCGTCTGGTTGAGGCGGAGATAGGGCGTGGGCAGCAGCTTCAGATCGATGTCGCCGCCGATGGTGACCTTCTGCCCGAGCGCACGCGCGAGCTGCGCCTCCAGAACGCCGCGCTGGCCGTTCCAGTCGACGAAATAGGGGGCGATCAGCATCGTCGTCAGCACGACGACGAGAATAATGGCGAGGCCGGTGAGAAGATCGCGCACGGGCTTGGTTGCTTGCTGCCGTCCAAAGGGTCTGCTCGATGGAGCGACGTGCTTTCCTTGCACTCCAAGCTTGCGAGATCAAATGGCGCACGCGATCGAACGGCGTGGGGGCGACCATGATGCGCGCTGTGGCGCAGCCCCGGCCGGGAACGCGGCAGCACCTCGCCCATTGTCCCGCGTCATCTTGGAGAGATTTCGTGAGCAGCAAGCAGCCCAAGACCACCGTTCCCACCGACGCCGACCTCAAGGGCAACCCGATGATCAACGGCTCCATCGGCACAACCGCCGCCGGCGTGAACGCCGACGACATGGAGGAGCTGGCCGGCGAGAACACGGTCGAAGGCGACACGATGAACGACACCAACACCTACGGCGGCATCAACGGCGTTTCCGGGACGGGCCGCCGCAAGGAACAGTAGGCAACTTGCCGGCGGTGGTGACATCGCCGGCTTGGCGTTCCACATTGCAGACGATGCTTCGCAGTTTGTTCCCATTGCGGGCGAGGTACCACCTTGCGCCCTGAAGACCTCGCCGCGGTGCCGGACGCGCCCGTGCGTTCCGGCGGCATCGCCGACCGCGCCCGCGCGCGCCACGGCGAGATCCGCTACCTCGACGGCCTCAACCCCGAGCAGCGGCAGGCCGTGGAGGCGATCGACGGGCCGGTGCTGGTGCTGGCCGGCGCCGGCACCGGCAAGACCCGCGTGCTGACCACGCGCATCGCGCACATCATCGCTTCGGGCAGGGCACGCGCCTGGGAGATCCTTGCCGTCACCTTCACCAACAAGGCGGCGCGCGAGATGAAGGAGCGTGTCGCCGTTCTCGCCGGGCCGGTTGCCGAGGGCATGCCCTGGCTCGGCACCTTTCACGCCATTTCCACCAAGATCCTGCGCCGCCACGCCGAGCTTGTCGGTTTGAAGTCCGGCTTCACCATCCTCGACACCGATGACCAGATCCGCCTGCTGAAGCAGGTGATCTCGGTCGAGAACATCGACGAGAAGCGCTGGCCGGCGCGCTCGCTCGCCCACGCCATCGACGGCTGGAAGAACAAGGGGCTCGCCCCCAAGAACGTGCCGCTGGCCGAGGCGATGGCCTTTGCCAACGGCCGCGGACGCGACTGCTACGAGCGCTACCAGGAGCGCTTGAAGATCCTCAACGCCACCGATTTCGGCGACCTGCTGCTGGAATGCGTACGGTTGTTCCGTGACAACCCGGACGTGCTAGCACAATACCGCCAGCGCTTCCGCTTCATGCTGGTCGACGAGTACCAGGATACCAACACGGTGCAGTACCTCTGGCTGCGGCTGCTCGCCGGCACGGCCGGTGAGGCGGGCGCAGGGGAGGTCGGGCGTCACAACATCTGCTGCGTCGGCGACGACGACCAGTCGATCTACGGCTGGCGCGGCGCCGAAGTGGACAACATCCTGCGCTTCGAGACCGACTTCCCTGGCGCCACCGTGATCCGGCTGGAGCGCAACTACCGCTCCACCGGCCACATCCTGGCCACCGCCGCCGGCCTGATCGCGCGCAACGAGGGGCGGCTCGGCAAGACGCTGTTCACCGACGGCGAAGCCGGCGACAAGCCATCCGTCACCGGCGTTTGGGACTCGGAAGAAGAAGCCCGAACGGTGGGCGAGGAGATCGAGCAGCTCCAGCACAAGGGGCACGGCCTGGACGAGATCGCCATCCTGGTGCGTGCCTCGTTCCAGATGCGCGAGTTCGAGGAGCGCTTCATCACGCTCGGCCTGCCCTACCGGGTGATCGGCGGCCCGCGCTTCTACGAGCGGCTGGAGATCCGCGACGCGCTCGCCTACCTCCGCTGCACCGCCCAGCCGGCCGACGACCTCGCCTTCGAGCGCATCTTCAACACGCCCAAGCGCGGGCTGGGCGAGGCGACGCTGCAGATCATCCACGACCATGCCCGGCGCGAGCGCGTGCCGCTGATGGTGTCGGCCCGCTTCCTGAGCGAAACGGAGGAGCTGAAGCCCAAGCAGCGGCAGACGCTGCGCGCCCTGCTTGACGACATCGTGCGCTGGGCCGGGCTGATCGAGGTGAAGCCCCAGGGCGAACTGGCCGAGCTGATCCTGGAAGAGTCCGGCTACACCGCGATGTGGCAGAAGGACCGCACGGCCGAGGCGGCAGGGCGGCTTGAGAACCTCAAGGAGCTTGTCCGCTCGATGGAGGAGTTTCCCGACCTCGCCGCCTTTCTCGAACACATCTCGCTCGTCATGGACGCGGCCGACTCCGGCGGCGGGGCCAAGGTCAGCGTGATGACGCTGCATGCCGCCAAGGGGCTGGAGTTCGAGACCGTGTTCCTGCCGGGCTGGGAGGAGGGGTTGTTTCCCCACCAGCGATCCCTCGACGAATCCGGCCGCGCCGGTTTGGAGGAGGAGCGCCGCCTCGCTTACGTCGGCGTCACCCGTGCCAAGCGCCGTGCCCGGATCCTGTTCGCCACCAACCGCCGCATCCACGGCCTATGGCAGACCACCGTGCCCTCGCGCTTCCTCGACGAGTTGCCGGAAAGCCACGTCGAAGTCGTGGAGAAGGCCAACGGCAACGCCTACGGCGGTTATGCCCAATCGCGCTTCGCCAACATGGACCAGTTCGCCTCGCCCTATGCGACGCCGGGCTGGCAGCGCGCCCAGCGCCGGCAGGACGATGCGGGCCCCGGTGGCAGCGGGTCCGGCGGCGGATTCGGCAGGGGCGCAGCGCGTTCGGGCGCCGCACGGAGGGGCCCGATGCAGATCGAGGGCGAACTCGTGGCCAAGGCCACGGTCGCCTCGGCCTTCGCCAAAGGTATGCGGGTATTCCACCAAAGGTTTGGCAGCGGCTCCGTGCTGGCGGTGGAGGGCAACAAGCTGGCCGTCGACTTCGACGATGTCGGCCGCAAGACGGTGCTGGAAGCCTTCATCCAGGCGACCTGATCGCACGAACGATGCCCGCGCTCAGAAACGCGGGTTGCGCCAAACCTGGGTGCCATCGTGGCTGGTCAGGCCGACCAGGGAGGGAAGTCCCGGACGATAAGGCATCAGCCGCGTCGGCACCTCGTGTTCCAGGTGCCAGCCGGCGGCGAAGAGCGTCTCCATCACGTCGCCATCGAGCTTGCGCGAATGGGTGCCGATCACCAGCCAGCGCGCGCATTCGCTGAGGTCGGCCCCGAAGGCGGCGCAAAGCTCTCCTTCCGTACCCTGAACGTCGATATGGATGAGGTCCCACAGTCTTTGTCTGCGAAGCAGCTTGTCGAAGGCGACGATGGTGACGTCGATCATGATGTCGAGGGCAACCGGGTCGGTATAGTGCGAAGCGTCGTCCTCATTCAGCCCGCCATCGGCCGTCCGCCGCACCGGGCGGCTACCGGCCTGGTTGCGGAAATCGTCGAGCCTCGGCCATTTCGCCGTTCCCGCCTGGATCCCCACGGCCGCCTGCACCACCGTCGCATCGAATTCATTGTCGGCAAGGTTGACCTTCATGCTGGCGCAGCGTCGGGGATCCGCCTCGACGCCGAGCAGGCTGATGTCGCGGATGCCCCGGTTGCGGGCGGCGACGCCGCTGGCCACCAGCCAGGGCCCGAGACCGGCGCCGAGTTCCATCGCCGCGAAGCGGTCCCCCGCCGACTTCACGGCCTTCAGCGTGCCCAGCCACTCGGTGGTGTGTGCGAAGTGGTCGCACGGGTCGGGAATGCCATTGATGACGTTGTCCAGTCCGGCGCAGCCGTCCCACAGCATCGAGATGCGCGTGCGGCTTCCGATGTAGTCGGTCACGAAACCGGGCTTGGCCTGAAGGTCCTTGGGCCTGAATTCGTCGAAGATGGCGAGATCGGCCTTCGCATAGCCGGGGAAAAGGCGGAAATCCCCGGAGCTGGGATCGATGCCCCGTGTTCTTTTGTGCTCCGAGGAGGCGGCAAAGGCCCGAACGAGGTCGGCGTGGGTGTTCGTTCCCGTCGCGATGAGATCGAGATAGAAGGCTTCGCCAGTGCCGTCGGGCTCGCGCTTCAGAAATGCTTCGTAGAGCGAGGAAACGAAGGCGGCCGAGTCATCGACGAACTCCGGATTGGAGGCTCCGCTCACGGTCACCATCCTTCTCTCAACTGCTTTCGCGGGCGAATTCTTGGCAGCGCACGGAAGACGTGGCAACTTCGATGCCGCGCCGTCTGCGAACAGGGTTAGCGCGGATGGCCGGCGTCGGGGCAAGCTGCGTGCCCGCATCCGATCATGGATGCGCTGCGCGGTGTTGCAGCTGTCCAAGGGCTTTTGAGATCTCGCGCCGGGCAGCGGCACCTCCTTCGCGCGCGTCTCGGGGGGTCGTCGGACGTGTTCGGCGCTACTCGGGCCGACCGATGCGCGACATCAAATCGGCGAGGGAGCCGGTCAGCGTCCGGCTTGCCAATCCGTAGAGGCCATCGGCCACATGGAAGTTCAGTCCCCGCTCCTTCGCGAAAAGACTCAGCGTCCTGTGGCTGTAGGTGGTGACGTGCCCGTTTCGAGGAGCGAGATACCACCAGTTGGCCCTGAGCTGCATGATGTCGTCCGGCTGCAGGGTTTGTCCGAAGATGATCGCGATCTCCGGGCCGCAGAGCGAGAACATGTCGTCGAAGGTGGCGATGGGGCTGGGGCTATGCTCGATGACTTCGAACGAGACGACGAAGTCGAAGCGTTTTCTGGGCCGCTCGGGCGAGGAAAAAGGATCGAAGCTCGCGAAGTTGAACCCGCGCTCGTTCATCACCGACGAGAAATGCCCGCTTCCCGACCCATAGTCGAGCGCGCACAAATCTTCGAGACCCTTGAAACGCTGTGTCAAGTCCATCGCCGTGCGTTGCGCCCGCGTGCCGGTATACTCTGGATCGACACGCAGATAGCCCTCGTTGTAGACGAGATCGGCGAAGTCGTTCGTGGACCAGTCATCGAAAAAAGTCGTGAACGTGCAGTCGCAATGATCGCAGCGGAAGTAATAAACCGGAATGCCGCTGAATCCTAAGCCGTACTGGTTGGCGTTGCAGAACTTCCTGAAATCCGTCACGGCAAATTCGTGGGTGGACGCGCCGCATATCTTGCACGGGGGACGGTGCATCGCGGTCGAGAGATCGAGCGGTCGGTCCAAGCGCAGGATCTTGCGGGTGACGGCATCCATGGGCGGGTCTCCTTCTCCTGCGTGTCCACCGCCGGACCCTTATGTCAAGGTGGAGATCGGCATGGCGCGCCGGGACGAAGCGTCCGAGCCGAAAGAGCAGGTCTCGGACATGGCGTCGACGCGCCGGTCGCGGCCACCCGCCCCGAGCGGCAAGGACCTCACCACCTCGGGTCGTTGAACTGCTTGAAGCGGACGGTCACCCACACCTTGGCATCGGGCGGGGCGCCCACGATGTTGATGTTGGCGCCATCAAGGTTGACCACCGCCGTTGCCGGCAGGGTTTGCGCCACCAGGCCATTGCGCCAGACCGCCTCGAAGCCGGCGACGTATCTCGCCCGGTCCCCAAGGCCGTGGGGCAGCCTCGCCGATCCCGATCGGTCGGTGACGCCCATCAGCACGATGGGGAGCGACATCGGCATGCCGCAGCCCAGCGCGTTGGCATTCACCGTGACGCTGCCGGCCGGCATGTCGAGGAAGCTGTCGCCGGCCGAACACAGCGAAGCGTTGGCGACCGTCGCGTCGATCGCCGTGCCGGTGATGAGGCGGTAGGTCGTGCCGGCCGACAGGACGCGCGCCGAGCGGTTCTCGATCCGCAGGCCGTCGTTGCCGTTGAGGGCGTTGTAGAGGTAGGCGCCTTTCAGGTTGATCGTGGTCTTGCCCGAGCGCGGCGTGACGCGGATCAGCGGCCCGTGCAGCGACGAGGCGATCCAGGTTCCGTCGAGCTGCACGTAGGCCGGCCCGGGATCGTCGACCAGGATGCCTTCGCCGTTGCTGCTGTCGACCGCCGCGCCGGCGACAAGGATCGTTTCCCGGTTCTCGGCATCGACGTAGGCGCGGTCGATGCGCACGCCGACCCCGTTGCCGATGATGTCGGAGGCGACGCTCTGCACGCCACCGAAGCCGCCGGCGGAATGCACGCCGGCACCGCCGCAGCCGGTAATCTTCAGGTGGTCGAAGTCGAACTCGCTGCCGAGTTGGGTCGGGCTGACGCCGTTGACCGCGAGGCAGTCGTGCTGCGCGCTGATCTGGCCGGCCTGCCAGGTCACCACATCCGCGCCATCGGCGTGCAGGCCGTTCCACAGCTTGGTCGTCCTGTAGGCGCGGCCATCGGGCCAGGTCGCGCGCAGGGTCGTCGCCTCGCCGGTCGGCAGGTCGTCCTGGCCGCCGATCACGACGTCGTGCAATTCGCTCCGGGTCAGGAGCTTGGCGGCGAGCGCCCAGCCGCCGGTCATGGTGGTCGTCGACTGGATCGCGAAGCCTTCCAGGTGCAGTCCGTTCACCTCCTTGCCCGGCGCGTGGGTGAAGCTCAGAAGGTCAGTCGTGGTCGAGCGGCCGGCGTAAAGGAACACGGTCGAGTGCCCCCCCGATCCGTTGATCGAGACGTGGCCGCCGACGTGGGTCAGGCCCGCCGTGAAGCGGCACACCCCCGCCGGAGCCACGCCGTTCCGGCCCTCGGTCAAGGCGTCGAGCCAGCTTTGGATGCCGCGCGTGTCGTCGGTGATGCCGTCGCAGCGGGCATAGTCGGCGAGGTCGACGGTGTTGCCCGTCGATCGGTTCGCCGTGGATCGGGACGCTTCGGCCGGCGCCCGCGAAGACTCCCTGGCCGAAGCCTCCCTGGCCAAAACTCCGTGGCTCAGCAGCGCGAGTACGGCGAGCAGGGAGGTCGCCACGAGCCGACCTGCCGTTCCGGCTGGCCGTCCAGGATGCCGGACGGAAAGGCGCGCAGGGGTTCCCGGTTCGGATCCGATGGGGATCGATAGATTTAAATGGCCGACCGAAGTCGATGTTCGGTCCGATGCCCTCATGCGCTGGTGCATCGGGATGGAAGCTGGCTGAAGGACCCTCCTCGCGCCTTGCACGAGGAGGATCGGCGTTGGTGTGGCGCTGCCGGCCCCTTCAGCCGAGCCATGCACCATCCGTCTGGGTCGTCGCACTACCTGTCCTTGCGCGGGGCATGCACCGGCGGTGCACTCTTGATCGCGTCGACCGGCGGTGCCGACGGATCCCGCGCCTCGACATATGGGGCGATGCCCAGGTTCTGCAGCGCCAGCGCCGGCTCCGGTGGCGGCTCGAAGGCTTTCTTGAGCTGGTCGGCGACGTAGCGCTGGGCGACCGCCGCCTTCTCCACGACCTGCCCCATGCCGAAGAAATCATGGGTGACGCCGGGATAGTCGCGCATCGATACGGGCACAGTCACCCGCTTCAGCTTGCCCCCGAGCCGCTCACCGTCGGAGCGCAGCGGATCGACCTCGGCCGTGACGATGGTGGTGGGGGGCAGGTCGTGCACGTCGGCCTTGCCCACCAGATCGATCCGGGGATCGTTGCGATCGCTTTGCTGCGGCAGGTACAGGTCCAGGGCCCAGATCACCGCCGTTTTGTTCCAAGGCCTCGCGGCGGAGTCTTCGAGCCAGGAATTGGTCGTCAGGTTGGTGCCGGCCGATGGCGCGATCAGGATCAGCGCCCGCGCCTTGGGCAGCTTGGCATCGCGGGCCTCAATCGCGGTGTCGGCTGCCAGCAGCGCCCCCGCACCCTCGCCGGCCAGCGCGATCCTGGCCGCGTCGCCGCCGAAGGATGCGGCATTGGCGATGATCCACTTGTAGGCTGCCGCGCAATCCTCCTGCGCCGCAGGGAACCTCGCTTCCGGTGCGAGCCGGTAGTTCGGCGTCACCACGATCGAATGGCTCGTGCCGGCGATGGCGCGGGCCGACGCTTCGCGCCCGGCGGCATTGTCGGTGACGAAGCCGCCGCCGTGGAAGAACACCACCACCGGCAGGGCGCCTGGTCTCGCTTCGTCGGCCTTGCCCTCTCCCTGCTTGTCGCCCGTCGGTTCACCCTCCGCCGGCTTGCCGCCGCTAGCAGCCTCCGATCCGGCCGGGGCCGGCCCGCTGCCGCTCGCGGCGGGAACGTAGACCTGCGCCGGCATGGGGCCGGCGGGTCCGGGGATGGTGATCTGCCGAACGGCGAGCTCGTAGGGCAGGAGCGGCTTGTGGTCGTCTCCGGCAAGGACGTCGGCGGCCATGATCGGGGTCGGCTGGCGGCGCGCATCGTCGATCGACAGGGTTTCGAGAGGCTTGGGCTTCAAGCTGCGCCATTTGTCGAGGACGTGCTTCATGTCGATGTCGACGCCGGCAGCCGGGTCGCCGATGAAGGTTTCGAAGATCTGATCCAGACGGTCGCGGATCGTCGCCTTGACCTGGGCATGGGCGGCACAGGTCGGCATCAGGATGGCGGGCGCAAGAGCCGCGATGCTGAAACGGGAAAGACGCATGGCCGAGCCCACGGGAACATCAACAGCTGAAACGTCTCAACCTGCGGAATGTTCGCGCGCGCACGCCGGGCTTTTCAGGCGTGGAGCACCGAAGGGGCCCCGGGTTGCATCGCCCTGCGGCAGGGCTGCGCCGCCATCGGCCCGAGCCGGGATCGCGGCGACGGCTCGCCGGCGATCCAGCGGCGCAGGAAGCCGTCCAGCCAACGCGCCACGGCGGCGTCGTGGAGGAACCAGTCGCGGAAATGGCGCTCGCGCGGCAGGGCGCCGGGCATGCTCAGGCGCTCGCTCCCTTTGGTCGTCCAGCGGCACATCATCTGATAGGTGACCTCCGGGTGGAACTGCAGGCCGTAGGCCCGCTCGCCCGTGCGAAAGGCCTGGGCCTGGAAGTCGTCGCCCTCGGCCAGCAGGGTCGCCCCGCCGGGCAGGTCGAAGCCTTCGCGGTGCCACTGGTACACCTTGGCCGGAAGGTCCGGCCAAACCTGTCGCCCCTGCCGCGTCGCGCGCACGGGATAATAGCCGACCTCGACGCGGCCTTGCGGGTGCGGCGCCACGCGATGGCCGAGGTGGCGGGCCAGCATCTGCGCGCCCAGGCAGATGCCGAGGAACGGCTTGTTGGCGCTGAGCGGCACGCCGATCCAGTCGATCTCGCGGCGCAGCCACTCATCCCCGTCGTTGGCGCTCATCGGGCCGCCGAACACGATGGCACCGGCGTGGGCGTCGAGGGTGCGCGGCAGCGGATCGCCGAAACGGGGCCGGCGGATGTCGAGGCGGATGCCGTTCTCGCGCAGCAGCCTGCCGATCCGACCCGGCGTCGACTGTTCCTGGTGCAGCACAACCAACACGCGTCGCTCGGGCGGAGCCTTGGCGCCCACCTTCGCCAGCCCTGCCTTGGCCGCCTCTTTGATCGTTTGGAGACCGGCGGCCGAGCCGGCCGCTTCGTCCAAACCGAAACGCGATTCCTCGAACAACGTCCCGTTCTCCCGTTGTTGCGTGCAGCTCCGATCCATCAGACGCGAGGCGTGGTTAAGGCAGCGTTAACGCGCCACGCCACACGACTGCTGCCCAGCAAGGATCGCACCGCGCTCAACGCCGCAGCGCCGCCAGCACGGACACGCTGGCCCGGCCATCCGCCTTGAGCCCGTTCTTGCGCTGATAATCGATGATCGCCTCGCGCGTCTTATCGCCGATCACCCCGTCGACCTTGCCTTGAAGGTCGTAGCCGCGCCCGATCAGCAGGCTTTGCAGCTCGCGCCGGTCGACCCGCGGAAGGCCGGGATCGTCGGTCGGCCAGGGCGTCTGCAAGCCGGGCCGGCCGGCGAGGCGGTCGGACAGCAGCGCGATGGCGAGCGCGTAGGACTCGGCGGCGTTATAGCCGTAGATGGCGTCGAAGTTGCGGGTCACCAGGAAGGCGGGGCCATTGACACCGGCCGGCAGCAGCAGGCCGGCCGGGCTCTGGCTGCCTTGGCCTTCGCCGAGCGGGCGCCCGTCGACGCGGGCGACGCCGCGCCCGGCCCAGGCCGACATCGGCTGCTTCTTTCCCCGCCCCGACGGGCCGCCGTAGCCCTCGGGCAGCTTCACCTCGAAGCCCCAGGGCAAGCCTTGCTGCCAGCCGGCCTTGTGCAGGAAGTTGGCCGTGGAGGCCAGCGCATCGGCGGCGGAATGGACGAGGTCGCGGCGCCCGTCGCCGTCGCCGTCGACCGCGAGCCGCTCAAAGGTCGAGGGCATGAACTGGGTGTGCCCGAAGGCGCCGGCCCAGGAGCCCGTGAAATCGCGGGGATCGATGTCGCCGGACTGCACGATCTTCATCGCCGCGAAGAGTTCGCCGCGGTAATAGGCCGGGCGCCGGCTGCCGGGCGCGCACGACAGCGTCAGAAGCGATTGGATCACCGGCTTCGAGCCGAAGTTGCGGCCGAAGTTCGACTCGACGCCCCACACCGCCGCGATCACGTTGGCCGGCACGCCGAAGCGGGATTGCGCGGAGGCCAGCGCCCCCTCGTTCTCGCGCATCGCCGCCTCGCCGTCGCGCACCCGCTCCTCGTCGACCAACCCGGCGAGGTAATCCCAGATCGCCGTGCGGAACTCCGGCTGGTAGCCCTCGGCCTTCAGGATGTCGGCGTTGGGCTGCAGCCCCTCGGTGAGGTGATCGAAGGTGTCGCCCGACACGCCCTTTGCCGCCGCCGCGCCGCGCAGCGAGGCGACGCAGGATCCCCAGTCGGCGCGGGCAGGACCGGAGATCGCCAGCAGGAGGGCTGGCAGGGCGAGGATCGTGGGGAGGAGGCGAGAAGTCATCGCCGCCGATCCTGCCTCAAGATTGCGGCACCACGTAGATCAAGCGCTCGGCCGCCTCGATGCCGAAGAGGTAAAGCGCGTTGGCGACGAACAGGTCGTATTCGGGCGTTGAGCTGTCCTCCGTGGCGCCGGGGATGCCGTTGTAGGCGAGCGCGCGCTGACGCGGCGCGCCCGGCACGGTCGCGAACTCGTAGTCCTCGACGCTCTGGAACAGGAAGGCGATGGCGTCGCTCCGCCCCTCGAAGCTCGCCGGCGCCTCGTCGCCGAGCAGCCACCACGGCGCGGCACCGATTCGGCCGAAGGCGACCGCGTCGTCGGGCACCTCGTCCGACCGATGCAGGGCGTGAAAGGCGACCTTCTCGGCATACGCGTGCACCGGCTCGGCGCCACCGCCCTCGAAGACGAGCAGCCGGAAGAAGCGCTGGTAGCGCGTGAAGAAGGCCGTGGTCAGCGCCGCTCCCGCCAGCGGCGACGGCAGGTCCGGGATGCAGGCTCCTCGCTCGGCGTGGTCGGTGACCGCGAAGACCGACACGATCCATCCCTGCCAGCGATGGCCGGCCGGCATGGCGACCTGGAAGAAGAACGTCATCGGCGTCCCCGTCCCGGCATAGACCGGAATGACGACGCCCGGCGGCAGCATCGGCCGGCCACCGACGAAGGAGCGCGCCGAACCGTCCTGGTGCTCGGCGCCCAATCGATGCCAAAGGCGCATGGATCCTTTCGCCAAGTCAGTTCAGTTGGCGCAGGTGCCGGAAGACGATCACCCGAGACACGACGCCTGTCAGCACTCCGATCGCGCCGGCGATCACCACGATCGCGGCGTAACCCGCCGCATGCAGGCCGAAGGCGCCGAACATCGCCTCGACCTGCTCGCCGGACGCAGTGGCGCGCCAGTGCGCGAGCAACAGTCCGCCCGCGAGGAAGAAGGCGATCGCGCAGCCGCCGCCGATCGCGCCGCCGACGAGGCCGAGGCGCAGGAAGTGCAACTGGAACTGCCGTGAAATGAAGCCGTCGGCCGCGCCCACGAAGTGCAGCACCTCGATCACCTCCCGGGTGCCGGCCATCGCGCCGCGGGTGGCGAAGGCGACGGCAAACAGCATGGCGGTGAGAACCAGGGCGAAGACGCCGACGCCGACGAGCACGCTTGCCCGCGCCATGGTGGCGAGCCGCGACAGCCAGATGCCGTGATCGTCCACCGCGGCGCCCGGCACCGCCGCCAGGGCTTGCTGCAGGGCGACGACGTCGAGTGGATGGGTTGGGTCGAGCTTCACCACCGCCAGGCGCGGCACCGGCAGGTCGCCGAGGTCGAGCCCGGCGCCGAGCCAGGGCTGCAGCAGCTTCTCGCTTTCGCCTTTGCTGTAGGCGTCGACGCTGCCGATGCCGGGGAAGCCGCGGGCCAGCGCCACCGCTTCGGCGATGGCTGCATCGAGGTCGTGGCCGGGCACGGGACGGACCTGGATCGTCACCTCGCGCCCGACCTCGCCTATCCACGCGCGTGAAGCGTCGGCGACGGTCAGCGCGACGCCGGCCGTCAGCGCGGCCAGGAAGGTCATGATGGCGATCACCGTCACCAGTGCGCGTCCGGCGATGGCATCGGAGGGGACCAGCGGCATGTCGCGCTTCAGCGACCGGCCGGGAAGGCTCGTGCCGGCGACCGTCGCGGCCTTGCCGGCAGATATTCCAGCGCTTGGGGCGGCGGTGGGCACGGTCGAGGCGCCAGCGAGGGGTCCGGCGCTCACCTTCGCGGCCGTCTTCACCGGCGCGTCCGCCGGCTTGGTCGCGGCCGCACCGCGCCGGTCAGGCGCCACGCTGCCTCCGGCCGGCGGCGTCGCGGATCAGGCCGCGGGATCGGGCGGGCGACGAGCGCAAGCATGTGTCGGCGTCCAATCGAACGCGCTCCTTATTCGAAGACGTGCAGCCGGCTGTCGCCGAGCACGAGGCGGCGGGCACCGTCGAACTGGTCCATCAGGGCGAGGTCGTGCGTCGCGATCACCACCGATGTACCCGATTTGTGAAGTTCCACGAAGAGGCGGAGCAGCCGGCGCGCCAGCGAGGGGTCGACGTTGCCGGTCGGCTCGTCGGCGAGCAGCAGCTCGGGGCGCACGATCAGGGCGCGGGCGATGGCGGCACGCTGCTTTTCCCCGCCCGACAGCACCGCCGGCAGCGCATGCATGCGCTCGCCAAGGCCGACCCAGCCCAGAAGCTCGATCACCTGGTTGCGGTAGCCGGCCTCGTCGCGTCCCTGGACGCGCAGGGGCAGCGCCACGTTCTCGTAGGTGGTGAGGTGGTTGAGCAGCCGGAACTCCTGGAACACCACGCCGATGCGGCGGCGCAGGGCGGTGATCGCATCCTTGTCGAGGCTCGCCGCATCGCGGCCGAACAGGCTGATGTGCCCGCGCGTCGGCTTCAGCGTGAACAGCACCAGCTTCAACAGCGTCGTCTTGCCCGCGCCCGAGGGACCGGTGAGGAACTGGAAGCTTTGCGGCTCGATGCGAAACGAAATGTCGCGCAGGATTTCCGCGCCCATGCCGTATCGCAGGCCGACGTTCTCGAAAGCGATCACCGGCGCACCCAGGCTCCCTCTCGCGCCGGCACGCCCCGGCGGGCGGGGAGGGCGAAGCGGTTTACGCCGCCTTAAGCATATCAGGACAAAAACGGGCTGCGCCCGGACGGCGATTATTTTTTCGCCGGTCCGCGTTTCCCGCCGCCAAGAGCCGCCGCATGCTCGTTGATTGCCCTGATTGTGGCCGATCCTACCACCTCAACGCCGCCGACCTCGGCCCGCGCGGGCGCGTCGTGATCTGCCCGCGCTGCGACGCCCGCTGGTTCCAGCGCGCCGAGGGCATTGCGAGCATCGATGTCGTCCCAAATGTCATCCCATGGGCCGTCACCACCGTGAGCGCGAG
>CALMGA010000079.1 GCA_937863205.1 uncultured Beijerinckiaceae bacterium
GTTCGGCCTTGCCGGCGGCAGCACGCGTCGTCCCGCCGGCTGGGCGGCCGCGCTGCGCTTCCGCCAGAAGGCCAGCCTGCTGCGCGTCATCCACGACATGCGCCACAGCGCGATCCAGCTGGCGCAGGTCGAGGGACGATGCCACCGCGATGGGCAGCAGGCGACGGTGTACTACGCCTTTGCCGAAGGCACGGTGGAGGAGGCGGTTACGGCCACCGTGGTGCGACGCATGGCGTCCATGGAGGCGATGGCGGGCGAGGACGCGTCGCTGCTCGACGCCATCGCCGCCGTCGTCGAGCAGGCCGCCACCGGTCAGGTCGAGGCCGCCGTTCCCGTCTGAGCCGGGTGCTGCCGTTTGCGCGGCCGTTCCGGGCACGCCATCACCACGCTCCAGTGCTAGGCGAGGCCGGCGGCCTTGCGCAGCGCCTGGTTGACGCGGTCCTGCCAACCGGGGCCGCCCTCCTGAAAGTGGGCCAGTACGTCCTGGTCGATGTGCAATGACACCAGCTCACGCGCGCCGGGGATCGCAGCCGGCTTGACCACATCAGGCGCCTTCGCCGGCTGCGGGCGGAACACGGCTTCGGCGGCATCGAGTGCGCCGAGCGGTCGGCGTCGCTTTTTGTCGTCCACTGCTCACCTCGCCGTCGCTGCTTCGTTGATCGGACAGTCCTAGTCTACGCCCGTTCCGATCGGGGCAGCCGCCAATCTCATCCAGTGGCGCCTGTTGCGGTCTTCCATGGGCGAGCCACCGTTGTGGTTTGGGTCTGCGGCGAGGACCATTTAGGACAGCAGGGCCGCGTCAAGAGCCGGTCTCGCGTGACGTTCGCCACGGCTGTGTGCTGCCTCAGCAACAACCTACCTCGCGAGGACTGGAAAGGTGACCGCGATCGCCCAAGCGACGGCGACCGCGTTGGACAGGGCTCCGACCAGCGGGTGACGGGTGGCGCGGTACGTCCAGGCGCTGAACAGTCCGTAAACGACGAAGAACAGGACGATCACCGCCGCGATGATGATGAGAAAGAAGAGCCGCTCAAGGTTTAGCGCGACGGCCAAGGCGACAGACAGGACGAAGCAGAGCTTGGTGAAGGCGTAGGCGCCCCTCGGTGCACCGGCACCGCGCGTGAGCCACTCGTCGGCGGTGAAGTAGGGCAACGTGCCGACAAGCATCGCGAGGACGAGCGGTATGCGCGCCGGGATGGGCCAGAACGAGGCGACGAACCCGTCGATCGGCAGGCCGAAGACGATGATGCTGTAGCTGGCGAGACCGGCCACGCCGGTGCCGAAGCGAGGGATCGAGACGGGTCCGGGCAGCGGCACGCCAGCGTCGACGCGGCGCACGAGCGCCAGGGCGATCCAGGTGAGAAGCCCGTAGACGAAGAAGTGTGCGGCGAGGTAGTCGCCAAGGAGCAGTGGCAGGAAGCTGGTGGGTGCCTTCCATAAAAGCAGCGGCGTGACGACCGCCGGCGCCAGTCCCACGAGGAGGAGCCGACGCCAGGGGAGGGCCGCACCGCGGCGCTGTTCGGATACGGCGGGCAGGAGGGCGAGCAACGGCCGAGCGAGCACCACCAGACCGAGGAAGAGCAGGCCGAGCCAGCGGCCGCGAACCTCCAGGTCGCCGGACTCGCCATGCGCGAAGACCGCGTCGAGCCAGTTCAGGGCTTCGCGCAGGCTGTCACGGCTGTAAAGGACGCCGATGTGCTCGACATCGTCCGAGAACGACACGCGTCGCGCGGTCCCTTCGGCCAGGCTGCCATACGTGGTGCGCGGCACGACGGGACCGTGCGCTGCCATGGCGGCGGCCTTGATGCCCTGATCCCGCAAGACCTGCGGTTCGAGGGCGCCGACGATCACCAGCAGGTCGCGCGGGCTGGTCGGCGTGAGGCTGCGCGCGAACATCGAGACGGCGACCGTCGCCGCGATGTCGGGATGCGCCTGCGCGTAGCGAACGACGATGTCGGACGCCATGGAATGACCGAGCAGCGCGACCTTGCCGTCCGCGCCCGGTGCGCTCTTGGCATAGGCGACGACCGTGCCGAGCTGATCGACGAGCGCCTTGGTCGCGCCGTCGGCATCGGTGATGCTGCCCTGCAACGGATGCGGGTTCTTGCCGTGACCAAGGAGGTCGAAGGTGACCGCCACGTAGCCGTTGCGGGCGAAGGTGATGGCGAAGGGCTGCATCAACTCGCGCGAGCCGGCGAAGCCGTGCGCGATGACCACCGCCGGCGCGGGCCGATCATCTGCGGAGCGGAAGAGGGTTCCGGGCGTACCGGCGACGTCGATGGTTTCGACGATGAGCCCGGACGTGGCACCGACGAGGTGGAACAGCGCGACGCCGATCGCCGCAAGTGCCACGAGCGTGACGAGGCCACCGGCAACAAGCGCCCACCCCCTCGCGCGCATGTCTAGTTTTCGGTCCGAGGCAGCCTCGCAGACATGTCCCGACCCACGATCACTTTGATCGAAGATCTCCCGATCCCGCGTATTGCCTCACGACGAGCTTGGCAAGATGAGAGGGACGGCAAGGGCGTCGCACCCGTCTTGCGCCGATGTCGCTCACCCAACCAAGACCTGCACCCGTCCTTGGAACAGGGGTAGGTTGGGCACTGGTTGTCGAGCAAAGGTAAAGGCTCGATGGCGATGCCGCCCTTGCTTTCGTGGACAGAGGGGACCACGCATCCTCCGTTCCGAAGTGGAGCGTGTGAGCCGCCGAGAGGACGCTGGCGTCGAGCCTCACCACGCCGGCGGCGTGGATCGATGGGTGCCCGCGGTCGGATGGGTGACGCATGCTCGACGAAGTTGATCGCCGTAAATGACGCCATGCTCGTCGCGAGCACCATGTGACCCCTTCGGCTGCCTTTCGCGACCGCTTCGGCGCCCTGCGCAACCTGCCGAAGCTGTTCCGCCTCGTGTGGCGCACCAGCCCGAGCCTCATGCTGGCGACCGTCGTGCTGCGCCTGCTGCGTGCCGTCCTGCCGCCCGCGGCCCTTTATGTCGGCAAGCTGATCATCGACGCGGTCGTGACCGAAGCCCGCCTGCCGCATGCCGGCCCGAGCGTCGGCGACTGGCTGGCGACGCCCCGCCTGCACCACGTCGCGCTTCTCGTTCTGGCCGAAGCCACGCTCGGCATCCTGTCCGACCTGCTGGGTCGGGCCAGCACCCTTGTCGGGGATCTGCTCGGTCAGCGCTATTCGGATGCCGCCAGCCTCGCCCTGATGCGCCACGCCGCGACGCTGGACCTCGAACAGTTCGAGTCCCCCGATCAGCAGGACAGGCTCGACCGCGCCCGCCGGCAGGTCACGGGCCGCTCCTCCGTCCTGCAACTCGTCTTCGGGCAGGCCCAGGACGCCGTGACGGTGATCGCGCTGGCGATCGGCTTCGCAACTTATGCCCCGTGGCTGCTTGTCGTGCTTGTGCTGACGCTGCTTCCGGCGGCGCTGGGCGAGCTGCACTTCAATCGCGAAGGCTATCGCCTCGCCTACGGGCGCACGCCGGAACGATGTCAGGTCGACTACCTGCGCTACCTCGGCGCGAGCGTCGAGACGGCCAAGGAGATCAAGCCTTTCGCCCTTGAGGACTTCCTGTCCGACCGCTTTGCGAGCCTGTCCGCGCTCATGTACGGGGAGATCCGGCGCCTTGCGGCACGGCGCGCGCTGTGGGGCGGCCTCTTCGCCACCGTGAGCGCGCTCAGCTACTACGCGGGCTACGCCGTGATCCTCTGGCGCACGCTCGATGGCGCGATCACGATCGGCGATCTCGGCTTCCTCGCGGGATCGCTCCTGCGGCTGCGTTCCCTGTTGGAAGGGCTGCTGCTCGGCTTCTCGCAGCTTGCGTCCCAGGCCGTGTACCTCGACGACCTGTTCTCCTTCTTCGACATCGTGCCGGCCATCCGCTCGCCCGACCATCCCGTGGCGTTCCCGGACCCGATCCGCTCCGGCATCCGCTTCGAGGACGTGGGCTTCCGCACCACGGCGCCGCGACGTGGGCCGTGCGCCACCTCGACCTCGAGATCCGCGCCGGCGAGGTGGTGGCGCTGGTCGGCGAGAACGGCGCTGGGAAGACGACGATCGTGAAGCTGCTGTCGCGCCTGTACGATCCCACCGAAGGGCGCATCACGATCGATGGCGTCGATCTCCGCGCGTTCGACCTCGATGCGCTGCGCGCCCGCATCGCCCTCATCCTCCAGGACTTCGTCCGTTACGATTTCTCGGCGTCCGAGAACATCGGGGTGGGATCGATCGCGCGCGTCGACGAGCGCGAGCGGGTCGTCGACGCCGCCGAGCGCGCCCTCGCCGATCGCGTGATCGACCGGCTCCCGCTCGGCTACGCCCAACCGCTGGGACGGCGCTTCAAGGACAGCGTCGAACTGTCGGGCGGCGAATGGCAGAAGATGGCCATCGCCCGCGCGTACATGCGGGACGGCGACGTGCTGATCCTCGACGAACCCACCGCGGCGCTCGACGCCCGCGCCGAATACGAGGTGTTCCAGCGCTTTCGCGAGCTCAGCCAAGGACGGACCTGCCTGATCATCTCCCACCGCTTCTCCACGGTGCGCATGGCCGACCGCATCGTCGTTCTGGAGGATGGCTCCATCGCGGAAGCTGGATCCCACGTCGAGCTGTTGTCGGAAGGCGGCCGCTACGCAGCGCTGTTCGAATTGCAGGCTGCAGGCTACCGCTGAACGGTAAGACGCTTTGCGCCCAAGTCGGTCGCTCATGGCTGCAAAGACGCTTTCTGGAAGCTGACGTTCAGGCTTCGGTGCGGTGCAAGATGTGGCGTGGACGCGTCCTAATCGACGCCAACATTCTGAACCGCACCGGGTCCAACGGTACGGCAGCGCACCGTTGGGAGCCATTCACGTCCGGGCCTGTTGGACAGGCATCGGCGCGTCCCTTCGGGATAGCGACAAAAAGGGTTTCACATGGGTAAAGAACAGAATCTCCAGACGACGAAGAAGCTCGGCGAAGCCATATCAAGCGGTGACCTGCAGGCATTGCACAACATCTTCTCGGCGAACGTCGTCGAACACGATCCGGCCCCCGGTCAGGGCAAAGGACCTGATGGATACATCAAGTTGTTCACGATGATGCGCACCGCGTTTCCCGACCTCAAGGTCACCGTCGACCATATCGTCCAAGACGAGAACAATGTGGCTATGGCGTACAAGATCCACGGTACGCATAAGGGCGACTTCATGGGCATCGCGCCAACCGGTAAGACCTTCGAGGCGCGCGGCATGCAGATTAGCCGCTTCGAGAACGGCAAGATTGTCGAGCGTTGGGGATCGTCAGATGAACTCGGCCTCGTCAAGCAGCTTGGCGCCACGTTGGACACCGGCAAAAGCCTTCTCAAGAAGGTGGTGGGATAACTTCGCGATGGCGGGAGGGATAGCCTCTCGCCCCTTCCCCGGATTCGGCCCACGGCTGACAACAACCCCCAGCAGCCCATCGCGCGCGTCGTACGACCGGCATGGGCGCGGGACTGATCGGCGATTAGTGGACCGCAGGCGGCGGGTCGGGTTGCAGCTGACGGCGCAAGCCGAGCAGGCACTCGCCAAGCTGACGGCGATGCACTTGTGCGAGGTGAAGGTGCTCGCGCCGCGGCTGATGGCGCTGGCATGTTGGAAGGTCCGGTCGCGCGGCACGATGTTGGTCGCATCCGAAGCGCGGAGCGCCCATGACCGATCGACCTGCCATCGCCCATTCCGCCGCGGGGCGCACGACGCCCCTCTCCGGCGCCGGTCGCGTGCTGCCCGGCCTCCTCCTGTGCCTCGCGGTGACCGTGGTCGCCATGGTGGTCCAGGGCGTCGAGGAGCGGCTCGCCGGCCAGCCCTACGTCGAGGCGCTGGTGCTGGCGATCCTGCTCGGCGTTGCGCTGCGCACGGTGTGGACGCCACCCGCCCTGTTCCGGCCCGGAATTGAGATCTCGGCCAAGCTGCTGCTGGAGGTCGCGGTGATGCTGCTCGGCGCCTCGGTGTCGGTGCAAGCGGTGCTGGCGATCGGCCCGGCGATGATCGGCGGCATCGCCGGCACAGTGGCGGTCGCCATCGCGGCCTCCTTCGCCATCTGCCGCCTGCTCGGGCTCGGCACCTGCATGGCGGTGCTGATCGCCTGCGGCAACTCGATCTGCGGCAACTCGGCCGATGCTGCCGTCAGCCCGGTAATCGGCGCGAACAGTGACGACATCGCCTCGTCTATCGCCTTCACCGCCGTGCTCGGCGTGGTGGTGGTGCTCACCCTGCCGCTGCTCG
>CALMGA010000080.1 GCA_937863205.1 uncultured Beijerinckiaceae bacterium
ACCTTGGAGCCCGTAGGGCCGGTAGTCGGCGACGATCGTCATGTTGATGCCGCCGGCGCGCAGCGTCGCCGGGACGTTCGGTGGCGCAGGATAGAGCACCTGGACGATCGCGAGACGGGGCTCCCAAAGGTACACCGCGACGGCGATGGCCTGGGTGAACAGCGAGAGCGTCTGCGGCACCAGCTGCCGGCCGAGCAGGCCGGGCACCGCGGCGCCGACCGTGCGCCGCATCACCCGCGATCCAAGACGCGTCACCATCAGGGTGAGGAAGCACTGCCGGACGTGGTCGAGATCGCTGAGAGGCAGGCCGGTGATGCGATCGATGCCGGTGGAGGCAGGCATCAGCTCGCCGGAGGTCCGGTGTCGCCGCCGCCCGGCTGCACGCCCTTGTGAACATGGTTGGCGTCGAAGTGCAGGCCGTCGTGGGTCAGCGCGCCGCCCTGGACGGCCAGGCCGCCCTGCGAGAACGAGAAGGTGGTGCCGTCGCAATTGAGGTGGATGCCGTTCGCGTCGTGGGTGATCGTGTG
Organism: uncultured Beijerinckiaceae bacterium; assembly: GCA_937863205.1. The sequence continues at coordinate 528 of CALMGA010000080.1, forward strand.
ATTGCCTACCTGCCGGACGTGGTTGGTCTTCGTCAGCGTCGTGGTGACGCTGCCGAGCTTGTCGACGTGGTCGGTCGTGCTGGTCGAGGGCGCCTGATAGTTCTGCGAGGGGCCGTAGGGGATCGCCACGGCGTTCTCGAAGTTGCCGTCCGGGGAAATCGACAGCATCGTCTGGCCGATCGTCAGCGGCGTGTGGATGGCGCGGTCGCCGGCGTGCTGGGTGTGGGGCTGCCAGGGGCCCTTCACCGGCTGGCCGTCCTCGTCGACGCCATGTTCCATCCGAAAGCGCGGCTTCTTCGGGTCGGAATAGTCGACGTCCGTCACCTTGCCCATGCGATGGGTGCGCTCGACGATGCCGCGAAGGTGCGAGATCTGCTCGTAGAGCTCGGCGATGTGGTGCTCGACGTGGTCGCTCATGCTGCTGCACCCGCCGGGCCGGGGATCACCACCTCGTCGCCGTCCGGCCCGTTCACCGTGACCGCGACCTCGCCGATCTCCGAGCCGCGCACGATCGGCAGGATGTCGACCGCCTGCGCGGCGTAGGCCGACAGACCGAGGTCGATGCGGTCGCGTTCGTCCTGCGTCAGAGCCGTCGGCCCGGCGATCTCGCTCGCCAGCCAGTCGGCCAGCGGCGCCACCGAGCGCGGCGAGGTGTCCGTGCGCATCAGGGCGATCAGCCTAGCCCAGGGTCCCGCCGGCGGCGCGCCCGGGATAGGATCGTAAAGGGTCTCGCACTCGAGCGTGATCTGCCGCGCGGTGACCCGCACCTCGTCGGACTCCAGCAGGTAGGATCCGTCGGCGAGCGTCCGCGTCCTGGTGACCAGCTCGCCCCACAGCGCCGACCAGGGCTCGGCTTGGCCGACCAGGGCGGACAGGATGCGCCGACCCACCACGTCGAGGAGCGTGTCGGCGCCTTCTTCCCGCGTGTCCAAGGTGAGCGGGGCGCCGCCGAAGGTCACGGTGAAGGTGGTCGGCAGGTAGATCTGGACGTACAGCGACACCCGCGGGTCGCCGGACAGCAGCTCGTTGCCCTCGAAACCGTCATTGTTGGCGACGGTGTACACGGCCACCACCGGGACGGCCTTGTCGAGCAGGTCGAGCGCGTTTGCCGGCGAGTCGGCGACGATCATGCCCGACCAGATCGCGGCGCGGATCGCCTGTACGGTGCACTGGCGGACCGCGAAGGAGGCGAGGCTCATGTGGCGACCTGCGGCAAGGGTTCGAGGTGCGCGACCGTTCGGTCGGTACCGAACGGATCGGTGCCGGCAACCTTGAGCGCCAAGCCGCCCTGGTCGAGCAGCAGGACGCGATCACCCCTGGCGAGCGCGTAGGGCAGCGCCGAGGTCATGAACTTCACCGTGTGCGAGGTGAGGCGCAGCTTGGCGTCGTGTCCGGAGGTGTTGCCGGTACCCTGCTGGCGGGCGTCCTTCGGCACCGCGGTGACGGGCGCGCGGAACTCCACCGTCGGCCGGCTGGGATCGGGTGCGCCGGCGACGTAGCCGCCGGGCGTGTACGGCACGATCCGGACGCGCTCGCCCGCCTGGCGGTCGACGGCGGCGTGCAGTCGGGCCAGGCGGTCGGGGCGCATCGGATCAGAGAGTCGGCTGCGGGGCCGCCACGGTGACGGCCGGCATCGGGATGCTCGCGTAGCCGCCGCGGAGCGCTTCGGGTCGAGAGCACCAGGAAATGGCGTTCATCTGAACTTCCATGTCGAGGCCCTTGCCGTTCGGCTTCATCCACTGCTTGGCGTAGCGCGGCAGACCCTTGGTGTTGACCGTCTCCAGGTAGTCGGCCGGCCCGAAGCGGGTCATGAACATGCCGGGGACGCGGGGGACGAAGCGGATCTCGGCCGGGCCGATGAAGCCGACCGGCGAGTTGCCGACCTGCGGCGCGGCCGAGGCGGCGGCGCGGCGGCCGGTGCGGTAGCGCATGAAGTTGACGCCGCCGTAGGAGAACTGCTGGAGGTAGGCGTTCTCGCGCAGCGCGGCGGCAGCCGGGGTGTTGAGGAAGGTCGAACGGTATTCCGCGTTCTGCAGGGCGGCCTCGAAGAAATCCGGGCCACACCAGGCGTCGATGCCGTCGACCACCAGCTCCTCGTCGAGCGAGTCCTCCATCGAGCGTTGCACAGCCGCGCAGTATTGGCGGAACGGGAACGAAGCCGTCGCGAAGTCGAAAAAGACAGGAGCGGGAGTGGTGAGCTTGTACTCTTGGTAGAGGTCGTAGATCACGCCTCCGAACTTGTCGACGACGAGACCCTTCAAGGCACCGCAACGCTGGTGCTCCAGCGTGGCGTCGAGCGCGCGGGTGTGCTTCAGCGTCTTCGCCGCGATGACATCCTCGAGTGCTACGACCTGGTCGGAGCGGCCGCTCTCGTCGACGATCCCTTCCTTGCCGAAGGCTCGGATTCCCTGGACCTCGTCGGCGATGACGCTGTCGTCGCGCTGGTAGTGCGGGATGCGCAGGTCGCGGATGTTGCGCTTCTCGTTGTCGGTGGTCTCACCGGAGCCGCCGCGCGGGGTCGGCGCGACCAGCGACAGGTCGCCGTGCCTCTCCTCGATGGCGACGTGCAGCGTGGTGACACCGTCGGACTCGAACAGACCGGACTTGCCGATCTGGCCGGGAACGTAGGGCTGCTTGTTCACGAGGTCGGTAAGGCCGACGACGCTGAAGGCGCGATCGGACTGGGCTTCGGCGAAGATGTTGTTCATGGTTTGAGGTGTCCCGTGGTCGACGAGGGGCGGGAAGCGGGCGGCGGTACCGCGGCCAGGATCAGCGGATGACGATGCCGAGCGCTTGCAGCGCGGCTGTCGCGGCGGCGAGGTTGGCCGGCGTGCCGGAGACCGCCGGATCCCAGGTGAGGCGAAGGCCGTAGACCTCGCTCTCGCGGGCGGTGATCGCGGCGGGGATATCGGAGGCCGTCGCGTTGACGTAGGCGTAATTGATGCCGGCCGGGATCTGGCTGCCGTCGGTGGCAGCTTCCGTCTGCGGCACGAACTTGCCGCTCGCCGTGATCTTGCCGAGAACCTGGCCGGGGATGACGATGCCGGCGCCGGCGGCGATCATCACGTTGTCGCGCGAGCGCATCCAGTTGGCTTCGGACTTGATGTATTCGCCGGTGTGGCGGCCCTCGACGATGTCGACGGTGGGCGGGAAATAGGCGGAGTTGGCCATGGTGCGGCTCCAAACGGGTGAGGGCCGGGCGGAGCCGGCGCGGTGGCGGAATGCAGCGCGGTGGGGACGGCGTCAGCCGACCTTGTTGCGCCCGGCGTAGATCGCGTTGGCATCGATCACGATGGCGGCCGGCTTGGGCCTGTCGGTGCCGCTGGTGTGGATCGCGACCTGGGCGGCGGCGGCGCGCTCGGCGAGGCTGCCGGTTGCCGTCTTGCCGGACGCCTTCAGCGCCGCATCGGCGGTCTCGACCGTCAGCTCGGTGTCGTAGGCGAAATGCGCGGCGAGGCCTTCGCGTCCCTTGGCGTCGGGCGAGCCGACGATTGCCTTGATGCGGGCGCGCTCGGCGGTGGCGCCGGCCTTCTTGCCCTCGTCGAGACCGGCGGCATGCCCTTCGGCCTTGCCGGCCACATGACCCTCGGCGCGGCCGGTGGCGCGTGCGACGTCGAGATCGGCCTGGGTGAAGTCGGTCATGGCGGAGGCTCTCCTGCTGGCTGGCGTCCGGCGTCCGCCGGCGTTGCGGGTCATCTCGTCGTAGAGGGCGTCGAAGGTGGCGAGATCGTCGACGAGGCCGGCGGCTTTCGCCTCGCGGCCGGTGAAGATGGCGGCCTCGGTGTCGCGGGCGGCATCGGCGCTGAAGCGCGCGCCGCGGCCGGCTGCAACCGCCTGCACGAAGTCCTCGCGCATCGCATCGACTTCGGACTTCAGACGGTCCCTGGTGCCGGCATCAAGCGGCGCGTAGGCGTTGCCGTCGACCTTGCGATCGCCGGAGAAGATGAAGGTCGGCGTGATGCCGGCGCGGTCGAGCGCGCGGGAATAGTCGGCGTGCATCATGACGACGCCGATCGAGCCGGTGATGCCGGACGGGATCGAGACGATGCGGCCGGCGCCGCTGGCGATGAGGTAGCCGGCGGACGCGGCGATGTTGTTGACGAAGGCAGTGACGGGCTTTGCCGCATTGATCTCGCGGACCAGCGCGGCCAGCTCGAAGGCGCCGGTGGCCTCGCCGCCGCCGGTGTTCTCGTCGATGACGATGCTTGTCGTCTTCTTATCGCTGGCGGCGGCGCGGAGCTGCGCGGCGATGCCCTCGTAGGAGGTCAGGCCCGAGCTGGCGCCAATCCAGGCGCCGCGGTTGACCAGGCTCCCGGTGACGGTGACGATCCCGACGCCGTTCTCGGTGCGAAAGAAAGGCAGGCCGGCGCCGTCATCGGTCGTGGCACGCTTGCCGACGAAGCGCGAGGCCAGCGGCTCCGGGCGCTCGGTGAGCTCGAGCCCGAGTTCCGGCGCTTCCAGGTCGAGATCGAGGCCGAGGCGACCGGCGAGCACGCCTGCAATGACGTCGAGCTTCTGCGGCAGGATCAGCAGCGGTCGCCCGCAGATCTTCGCCGCAACGTGCTCGAGCCTGGCTGCGGCGCGCGTCATGGCCAGCGCCTGGGATAAAAGGGCGAGCAGGGCCCGCGCTTGTGGCGAGCGGTGATGGCGAAGCGCTTGGCGCTGACCGGGCGACCGGCGTTCTTGGCCGCGCACTCGTCGATCGCGTCCTGCATCTCGCTTTGCAGCACGTCCAGCTTCGAAGGCTGGAACTTCACCAGTTCCTCCGCCTGATCGGTGCGGGTGCGGATCTCGATTTCCTGGCCGCCCGAGAGCAAGGTGTAATAGGCCGTGGTCAGCGCCTGAGCGCGGGCGCAAGGGTCGGTCCAGTCGATCGGGGCGGCGATCGGCGCCGGGGTAGAAGCATCGATCACTTGGACTTGCCTCCATCCTTGCCCTTGTCGCCAGCGCCGCTGTCGCCGCCGGTTTCCTCGTCGTCGAGCTCGTCCTCGTTGATGACCGTGGAGCCCGACAGCAGCGGCTCCGGCAGGCCGAGCAGCTCGCGGCGCTTCTTCTCCTCGGCGAGCTGGTGGTAGACGTCCTCCCAGTCCTCGCCATCCTCGGCGCAGATCCGCTCGTCGGTCATAACGCCCATGCGCTTCTTCTTCTCGCAGGCGCTGGCGTGCTTGAGGTCGTCGGCCTGCGGCTTCGCCGGGCCTCGCCACACCGCGCGGCAGGCGGCCTCGCGGTTGACGACGAAGGCTTCCAGGCCACCGGGGAACGGCACGGTGCCGACCTCGATCGCCTCCTCCAGCCAGCAACCGTAGGCGGCCTGGTAGAAAGGCGCCGCAATGTGCTTGCGCCGGTACAGCATGATCGGCCAGCGCACCGTCGTGGAGATCCGCGCACCGGTATAGGTGACGCCGTTGTAGTTGCCCGTCATCTCCTCGACGGTGTGGCCGGCGCCGACTGCGATCTCGCGCAGCATCATGTTGGCCTGCGGCTCGAAGACCGAGGTCATCTCGGCGCCGGTCTTGAGGTCGAGCTTCTCGCCGGGGAACAGGTGGACGATCTTGACCGGCCCGTTCAGGTCGAAACTGGTGTTGTCGTACCAGTCGTCCCGCGCGGCCAGAAGGGCTTCGACGTTGCCACCGGCGCCCTGCTCCTCGGGATCCTGGAAGGCCTGCATCACCTCCATCGTCAGCTTTTCCGACGTGATGGTCGCGGAGATCAGCGCCCGTTGCAGCTCCGCCGAGAGATTGCTGTTGGTGATGAGGTCGAACTGGCGGACGCGCTGCAGCACCGGCGTGAACGGCGACAGGCCGCGCATCTGCCCGATGTCGCCGTCGAAGATGTGGGTGACGTAGGGCCGATTGAGACCGTCACGGGCCCGCAGCTCTACAACGTTGCCGCTTTCGAGGATCGGCGTCGGCAACCGGAAGCGGTAGGACAACGGCAGGCCGTTGCCATCGATGCGGATGCCCTGGAAGATGGCGATGCCGTCGCATTCCTGGGTCAGCCGGTGCGCGGGCACCAGCTGCATCTTCGTGCGGGTGCGCGACTGCGGACGGTCGATCCAACGTGTCAGCGCCGCGATCTCGCCAGCGCCGTAGTAGCTGCCGATCCCCGAGCGCGCCTGCTGGTGCAGGTTCCACTTGCCGGCGGCGTCGCATTCCAACGGGTTGTTGCCCCAAGCCTCGAACGCCGGCTTGACCACCGCCGCCCAGGTCTTGGCATAGTCCTGCGTCCAGCCAAGCGTCGCATAGTCGGGCTTCGGGGCGAGTTGCAGGCCCTCGCCGAGGATCGAGGCCTTGCCCTGCAGAACCATGCCGGCGAGCCAGCCGGAGTTGTGGATCATCTCGATCGTGCGCGCGGTGGCGAGCCAGTACGCCGAGCGGACGTCCTCGCGGGCGTCGCGCAGCCACGGCATCCACGACGAGAACAGGGACGCGCGTTCGCCGCGCATGTACTCCGAGGAGGCGCGCGGCCGGCTGGCCGGGAGCGCCGGCGCCGCCGCGGCGATCGCGCCGGCGAGCCAGTTCTTGAGGCCCATGCCAATCCTTCCGGCGATCTATCGATTGAAGCGGCGCGCCCAGTCGCCGATGCTGCGCCGAGGCGGCACATCGCTCCGAGGCTCGGATCGCGGGATCACCGGCCCCGGATGGATCGGACGCGATGCCAGAGTCTCGGCAGCGGTCGAGCGCTGCTTTTCCCGACGCTCGGCCCGACGCTCGGCAGCCCGATCGGCGGCGGCGGCGCCGAGATATTCGGCATTTACCTTGAAGGCGGCCGCCTGCAGCATCGCCTCGCAGTCGAGGGCGTGGTTGTCCTTCTGCCGCTTGACCCAGGTCGGCTTGCCGGAGGCGCCGATCACGCGGGTTTCGGCGACGAGCTGGCGGCAGTAATCCTCGTCGACGTCGGCGTTAAGGTGCAGGCAGCCCGGTGCGTCGGCGGTCAGGCCGAGGCGCTCGTGCACCGTTGCCTTCCAGTGGCCGGCATCGAGCAGAAGGAGGCGCAGGCCGAACTTCTTCGACGAGCCGTCCTCCGGCTTCACCTCAATCGCGGACTCGACCAGCGGCTTGATGCGTGGTCCCGTGCCTTTGCTGGCGAACACGAAGCGGCGGTGCTTCCGGCAGAACTCGTAAACCCGGTTCAGCGGCAGCCAGGTCTTCTCGCCGGGCCGGAACCCGGAGTCGACGAAGGCGATCTTGATCAGCTGACCGTCGATCGGCGTCATCAGCAGCACCGAGAGCTGCTGCCACACCTCGACCTGCGCGGTCGGCCCCCACAGCGCGCCACGGCGCACCAGCCAGGACGTGCCGTTGGCGCCGAAGCCGCGGATCACGAAGATCAGGCAGTTCTTCTGCACGTCGACGGCGGCGAGCAGAAACACCACGCCGTGCGGCACCGTACCTTCGGCATGACCGACCCGCTTGGCAGTGATCGCCGCGTGGTCGGGCGCATCGCCGGCGGCCTGGATCGCCACCTCGCCGAAGGCGGCGTTGACCGCCGTCTGGACCTTGGGCGCCTCGTTGGTCGCCACCGCTTCCAGGTAGCGTTCCGCGCGGGCTCCGAAGCTCTTGAAGGGTGAGCACAGCCCCGACACCCACAGCGACAGAATGCCGACGTCCGCCGGTGAGCCCGACTTGCGGCCGTGGCGGTCGATTCGCTCGCCGGGCGCGATGAACTCGCCGCGGGCATTCATCTCCTTCTTATGCGCCTCGAAAATGCGCTTTTCACAGCGCGGGCATTCGAGCCAGCTGTCGCGCCCGGCCTGAGCCGGGGTGGCATCGGGCGGAAAGCGAAGGCGGTCGCGGCGCGGCACGAAGTATTCGCCGCAGTGCGGGCATGGCCAGCACCAGTGATGCCGGGTGCCGCGCTGCCAGACGCGCCAGATCGGCGAGGTGACATCCTCTTCGTCGGCGACACCCCAGAAGTGCAGCCCGCTGTCGGGGTCAAGTTCGGGCTCGACCAGACCTTGCGACGGCGTCGAGGTCAGGCCGGCGGAAAAGTCGGCGTAGGTCTCGCCGCGCGCCTCGATCAGTCCCCACACGTCGCCCTGGTCCCGCAGGTTCTTCAGCATGTCGTCGTATTCGTCGACGAGCACGAGGCCGGCCGGCGACGACTTGAGCGATGTGGGCGAGCGCGCGGTGCCGAGCCGCAGCGTGACGCCGGCGACGCGCTTCAAGGTCTTTTTCTGGCAGCGGCCGTCGAGGCCGCCTGTGACTTTTTCCCCCAGCTCCTCGGCCTGGGTGAACAAGTCCCGCAACCGCGGCTCGAACTGATCCTTGTTGAACTCGGCGCTGGGGCCGACGTAGAGGATCGGCACCGGCCGGTTGTCGAGGCGCTCGCCGAGGATGTCGAGAAAGGTCTCGGTCTTGCCGCTCTGCGCGGCCGTGACCAGCACCGTGATCATCTTGGTTCGGCTCGCCACCGCGCGGCCGAACGGGATCGCGTAGGGCGTCAGTTGCGGGTTACGCGGGCCGGGAACGCCGGTCTCAGGACCGTAAATGCGGCATCTGCCCCAGTCGTCAGGGTTCTCCGTCTTCCACGGCATCCAGCACGGGACGACCGCTTTGTAGAGCCGCAACCGTTGCGTCGAACTTTGCGCGGCAACGATCGAAGGCACCATTGATCAGGCTCCCGATTTCGGCCCGCAGCTCAAGGTCGCGCGTGACGCCCGCCGGCACCGAGCCGATGTCGAGGCGCAGCGCGGTGAAGATCTCGGTGAAGGTGACCTCGACGGTGTCGAAATCGACGAGTTCGTGCATCTCCTTGGCGATCTCGATTTCGAGCTTCCGCTGCCGCAGCTCTTCGGTGCGCTTCGCCCCTTCCGTCTTGCTGGAGCGGCGGGCATCGTCCTTCAGCCAGCGGACGTAGCCCTGGCAGGCGGCGCGCAGGTCGAAGAGGACGTCGCTCCCGCGCTCCACGAAGCCCTGCTCCTCCAGCTTCTTCAGCCAGCGCGGC
>CALMGA010000081.1:0-3489 GCA_937863205.1 uncultured Beijerinckiaceae bacterium
CCGTGTCCATCTCGCGCGAGCGCTTGTCGAGTTCGAGCGGGTTGGAGCAGTACGGGCAGCGCAGCGGGCAGCGGTGGGTCAGCTCCATCAGGATGCCGATGGGATTGGGGACGGAAAGGGCCGATGTCGTCACGCTGCCTCCACCACCCTCTTGGCGACGAGGTCGCCGATCATCGCGGCAACGTCTCGCTCGATCACGCTCGCGTCCGCATTGTACTTGCCGGCGAGGTCGGCGGCGATGGCGGCGATCGAGCGCCGTCCATCGACGAGCTGCAGCACGGCGACGGCGTTGCCGTCCACGTTGAAGGCCCGTTCGGGGGCGAGCAGGACGTGGGCGTTGCGCACGCCGTCGAAGTGCAGGCGGACACCGCGCGGCAGTTTCGGCACGCTGGCGCCGGACAGCTCGGCCATCACGTTCCCTTTCAAGCCGCCGCGGCGATCACCGCCTCGCCGGGCTGCCAGGCGCCGGGCGGGATCTGACCTTCCTCGACGTAGGCGTGGTGCAGCGCGTCGAGCTGGGCCCACAAGACGTTGCACTTGAAGCGGAGCGCATCGAGAACCGCCGCCTGCTCCCTGGCGGTATGGGCGTTCGCCTTGACGTAGGCGAGGGCGAAATCGGCATCGCGCGGGGCCTGGGTCAGGCGCTTGCCGAAATAGGCCAGCGTCTTTTCGGAGATGAAATCGTAGTTCTTCAGCATGCCCGACACCCGCTCGGAGATGATGTTGGGCGAGAACAGCTCGGTCAGCGAGGATGCGATCGCCTCCAGCAGTGGCTTTTCGCGGACGAAATGCACGTAGGCGTCGACGGCGAAGCGCGTCGCCGGCAGCAGGCCCTGCAGCGAGGTGACGTAATCCCGGCGGAAGCCGAGGCCGTCGGTGAGCATGAGCCAGCGCTCGATGCCACCGTCGCCGGCATTCTCGCCGTCGTGGTCGACGATGCGCTGACGCCAGATGCGGCGCAGCTCGGGATCGTTCATCCGCGCCAGGATGGTGGCATCCTTGATGGGGATCATCGCCTGATAATAGAAGCGGTTGAGCGCCCACGCCTGGACCTGCCGCTTGTTCAGCCGGCCGGAATGCAGCAGCTTATGGAACGGGTGCAAGATATGATAGCGGCCGGCGCCGATGGCGCGCAGTTCGCTCTCCAGCTCTTCGGGCGAGAGAAGCTGCTGAGGCGAGACAAGGGTGTTCAAAGCGCGATCTCCATCCCGTCGCGGCCGATCTCCCATCCGGAAGCCTCGGCCTGTTCCCGCTCCCTCGCGTCGGCGACGAGAACGGGGTTAGTGTTGTTGATGTGAACGAATACGCGCCGTCCGACCGCGACGCCCTTCCAACTTTCGAGGGAGCCTCCGGCGCCCGACATCGGCACATGCCCCATGCGACGCGCGCTCTTGTGACCGAGGCCGGCGTCGATCATCTCGTCATCCGTCCACAGCGTGCCGTCGAAAAGCAGGGCGTCGGCGCCCTCGACGCGTCGTTTCACCGCGTCGGTGACGGCGGCGCATCCGGGAATGTAGAGAAGCCGGCGCCCTCCGGCCGATATGTCGAGGCCCACCGTGGTTTCCGTGGCCTCGCCGATGACCATGGACGCATCCTCCAGCCAGAGCGGCACCTTGCCGGGCACGGCGAACATCGTCACGCTCAGCCCGGGCACGGGCTCGAAAGGCTCGTCCATCACGACGGGCAAGCGCGGCACCAGTTCAGGGTTGGCGACGGAAAAGATGCGGTTGTCGTCGAGCGAGGCGCGGGTGGTTTCGGTGGCGAAGAGTTTGTAGGGCTGGCTTTCGCGCAACGTCAGCAGGCCGGCGACGTGGTCGACGTCGCCATTGGTCAGCAGCACGGCGGCGATCGGCGAGTGACGCGCACCGTGACGCGGACGCAGGTCGCGGGTCGAGGCGATCTGCTGGCGCACGTCGGGCGAGGCATTGACCAGCAGCCAGTTCTCGCCGTCCCGCGTCACCGCGATGGAGGACTGCGTGCGCGGCTCGACGCGCCCGTCACCCAGGCGCGCCAGTTCGCAAACAAGGCAGCGGCAGTTCCATTGCGGAACGCCGCCGCCGGCCGCGGAACCGAGGATGATCGTCCTCACGAAGGCGAGACCGCGGAAACGGGCTTTAAAGCACCGGACCCGAAACCGGATCCGGTCCGATGCTCCAAGTCGCTGTGCCGCATCGGATTTGTCCGAAAACCGCTGCGCACTTTTCGGTCCGGTGCTCTAGAACTCGACCGGAAGGTCGGCCGAGTCGTAGCTCGTCACTTCCATGCCGACGCAGATTTCCTCAACGATGGGGGCAACCCAGTTCATTATTTCTCTCCCTGATCCGGTCTTCTTGAGAAGATCCTGAGATTATTTTGCGACTGCCAGAGCAGCCAGCCGTCATATGTTGCGGCCGGGAAGAAAAGGCAAGTATCCTCTCGCGCCTTCGAACCCCGGCGAAGAAGATGCAAGCTCCCCGCCGCTCCGGCGAAGATCCAGAAGCTTCCGACCGGAAACCGCGCAGCGACTTCGGGCGAATCCGATGCGGCACAATGAGTTAGGGGAGAGCATCGGACCGGATCCAGGGTCCGGTGCCCTAGCGCGCCAGTTCCAGCATGAAGCCGCGGCCGCGCACGGTGGAGATGCTGGGGCCGCCGCCGCGCACGATATCGCCGAGCTTGCTGCGGAGATAGCCGATGTAGACGTCGACCACGTTGAGCGAGGCGCCGCCCTGGTCGAGCCACAGCCTGTCGAAGATGTCGCCGCGTGAGATCGGCCGGTTGGGCGCCTCCATGAACAGGGCCAGCAGCTCCGACTCGCGTTGCGTCAGCTTGGCCGTCAAGGTCTTGAAGTGCGCCTGGCGCGTTTCCGAGTCGAGGCTGAGTCCGCCGGCCTCGCGCAGCCTGGTGCCGCCGGCCATCCCCTCGCGCCGCAGCAGCTGCGCGCTCAGCCTCGCCACCAGCTCGTCGAAGCTGAAGGGCTTGACGATGTAGTCGTCGCCCCCCGCGGCGAGGCCCTCGACGCGGTCGGACACTTCGTCCTTGGCGCTGAGAAAGAGGATGGGGCCGGTGTAGCCCTTCTGGCGAAAGGTGCGGCACAGGTCGTTGCCCGTTCCATCGGGCAGGGTCACGTCGAGCAGCACCGCGCCCGGCCTGGCCCCGGCCATGTACTCCAGCGCATCACCCGCCGTATCCACCCAGGTGACGAGGAAGCCGGCGCTGCCCAATCCACGTTCAAGCAGGGCGCCGATGTCGGGATCGTCCTCGACGACGAGCACGTTTCTTCCCGCCATCATGCCCGGCAGGCTGGAATGGGTCGACGCGCCATGGTTCTCACGCCAGCGGAAGACGGATGGAAATCTCGGCGCCGCCGAGCGGAGCCGTCGTCAATCTGACAGTTCCCCCATGTTTGTCCACCACCCAGCCGACGAGCGAGAGGCCGATCCCATGGCCCGACACGTTCTCGATGGGGCCGCGCCGGTTGCCGGCGGGCCGGGCGTCGCCGCGCTCGCC
>CALMGA010000081.1:3589-8686 GCA_937863205.1 uncultured Beijerinckiaceae bacterium
CGTTCTCGATGGGGCCGCGCCGGTTGCCGGCGGGCCGGGCGTCGCCGCGCTCGCCTCCACCGCGTTTGGCGAAGCGGGCGAGCAGGCTGTGCGGGTCGGCGACGCCCCAGCCCGGCCCGTTGTCGCGGATCCGCAGCGTCGCCTCCCCCGCCTCGATGCCGACGGCAAGCGAGATCAGCGTCGCGCCCTTGGCGTAGCGCAGCGCGTTGTCGACCGTGCCCTCGACGATCTGACGCAGCCATTCGAAATCGCCCGCCACGACGACGTCGGCTTGATCGCCGCTCGGCGCCGGTTCGAGCCGGATGGCGACGTCCCTACGCTTGGTCGCGCCCTCGAAGGCGTCGACCGCGCTGGCGCATACGGCACGAAGCCCGACGCGCTTGAACTGCAGCTCGATCGTTCCGCTTTCCGAGCGGGCAACCCGCAGCATGTCCTCGACGCGACGCTGCAGGCGCTGGGCCCGGCGGCGGATCACCCCGAAGGCGGCGAGATCGCGCTCGATCGCCTGAGGTGCGTCGGCCGGATCGGGGGCGAGGGCTGCGGCGGGAACAAAGGCCAGGGCGGTGGCATCGGCGGCATGGTGCGGCGGCTGCGCGACCGTTCCGCCCGGCAAGCCCGTCTTGAACGATGCCGTCTTGAGCGAAGCCATGGCGATCTCGCATTCGCCGAGGATCACCGTCAGCGGCGTGCGCAGCTCGTGGGAAACGTCGGCGAAGAAGCGGCGGCGGCTGCGGTCGATCTCCGACAGCTTGTCGTTGGCGGCGCGCAGATCGGCGGTGCGATCGGCCACCGTGGTTTCCAGCGCCGACCTGTCGGCCGCGACGCGCTGCTCGCCGCGCCGCAGCCGCGCCGTCATCCGGTTGAACACAACGGCGAGCAGGCCGAGTTCGTCTCGGTTGCGCACGGGCAGGCGCAGGTTGCGCTCGCCCTGGCCGATCGCCACCGCCGCCTCGCGGATCTCGGCGACCGCCGACAGGATCGGCCGGGAGATGAGCCGGTACATGACGAGCGCGATCACCAGCGCCACAGCGGCGGAGACGAGCGCCGAGCGGGTCAGGGTCGCGGACATTTCGCGCTCCTCGTTGCGCCCGGCCTCGACGCCGCGCCGGTCGGCCTGCATCAGGAAGAACAGGTAGGGGCCGGTCAGGGCGGCGAAGCCGTTGAAGGCACCGCGGATGAGGTCGCCGCGGCGCTGGCCATCGGGCTGGGCGAGGGCATCGTTGACCTGGCGAACAAGGACGTGGAAGCCGGCGCGCACCTGTTCGAGGGGGCGGGCGCGGGCGGCGGCGGCATTGACGCCCACCGGCAGGTCGGCCGCCCGGATCGCCTTGGCGATCTCCGGCTCGAAGGAGGCGATGGCCGCGTCGACCGCCGTTTCCGCGTCCTTCAGCCTGGCGTTGCCCGAAGCCTGGTCGTCGACCGAGGCGATCGCGATCAGCCCGTACTGCTGAATGCGGCCGGACATTTCGGTGAGGATGTCGAGGCGGCGCTGCGCATCAAGCGCCCGGTCGACCGTGCGGTCGGTGACGCGCACGCCGTAGATCACGCCGGCGCCGGCGAGAAGGGCGATGAGCAGGCATCCGAACACCAGGACGCCGAGCCGGAAGGCGATGGAGCGCAAGCCGGTCCCGCCTCAGCCCCGACCGGAGCGCCCGGACGACCTCAAAGCGCCGTGTCGAGCCGGCTGCGCGGCACGCACTTCCACTTCTCGACGTGCCAGGCCGGATGCTGCTGCCCCCAAACGGCGACGGTGTTCTGCCCCTCGACGATGCACGACACGGGCGGGCGCTCCTCCACCGACTGCTGCACCCGCTCGGTCTTGCAGGTCGTGGGCGAGGACAGCAGGCAGACGGACAGGATCACGAACATGCAACAACTCCTTGTCGCCGGGGCCGCGGGACGGATCAGCACGGCGTCCGGCGAAGCTAAGCAGGTTCGCGTTGGCAGGCCAACGCTCCACCCGCTTAGCTCTTCGACAGGCCGCAGGTTTTGATCGCAAATGCGGGGCACTTTTGCGAAACCTGCTTAGTGTAGCGCTTCGGACTTACCCGACATCCGCTTCGCACTTTCCGGTCCGATGCTGTCGGAGTTGAGCCGCTCAGGGCTGGGCCGCGGAACCGCTCGGCGCCGGGCCGGGCATCTGAAACCCTTGCGGAACGAGTCCGGGCATCTTGGAGTCCGCCGGCGTTCGCCGCGCGCGCGGAGCTGCGCCGGCGACGGATGTCCCGTGCAGGGCCTCGTCGGACGAGATCGTTCGGCCGGCATCGTCGATGAGCGGCACGTCGTAGTCGAGCAGGACCTTGTTGATATCGGTTTGGCGCACACGGATCACGGCTTCGAGCTTGTGCTTCCAATCCGGCTCGTCGTGGCGGATGCCGAAGGTGATGCGATAAGCGAAACCGGGCTTATCGACGTCGCCGAGCATCGGGGTCATCACCAGCGAGCCGGCGGACTGCTTGACGTCCGAACCGATCAGCGGACCCCAAACCACCGCCGCCTCGATGGTGCCGGACTTGAGATCGCCGATCATGGTGGCAAGCGGCGAATTGTACCGATGATCGACCAGCAGGGGATAAACCTTGGCCTTGTCCATCAGACCCTTGGCCAGCATCACGTCGACCGGTGGCGTCGCAGCGAAGATGCCCAAGGCATGTCCCTTCAACCTGGGATCATCGAGGCTGCGGACGCCGGCGAGGGCGCTGCGCGCGGGCGTCACCAGCACATAGGTCGAGCGATAGTACGGGTTGGTGGACTGCACGACATCGGACCCGATCGTGTAGCCCATGATGATGTCGCAAAGATCGGCGTTCAAGGTGTTGCGCGCGAACCCCGGTCCTGAAGGCGCCCAAAGATAGCGGACCGGCTCCTTGAGCTGGTCGGCGACGATGTCGGCGATCTTGTTCTCGAACCCGGTCCTGTCACGATCACTGAACGGCGGATTCGCCGGATCCGAACACACGCGCAGCGCCGTGCGCGAGACCAGATCCGGAGAAACCTGCGCGACGCCCGGCGAGGACAGCGTCAGGCCGGGCGCAAGAAGAAGCGCGCGGGCAGCGACATTCACCAGCGCGGCCAAAGCCCCGGACCGGGCGGATCGCCCGACTCGAAAGGTTCGGTCCCCATCGAACAAGCGCAGCGAGCGCTTGCTTCGCATCGGCGCCATCCGCGAACGGTTACGCATTTTTTCGAAACGTCAGAAGCCGATGCAGGCGGTTTCCTGCGTGCCGTAGACCGCCGGCTTGGGCTCATGTCCGCTGGGACGCTGACGGTCAAGAAGACCGAGGGAGCGGGCGCGAATGTAGACGTAGATGTCGTTGACGTAGCACTCGACGTTCTTGTTGTCGCCGAACGACGGCATCACCAGGTTTTCCGAATTGCTGACGTTCTGCTTACCGGCGGCGATGGTTTGCAGAAACGTGCCGTAGTCCAGCGTCTTCAGGGCGTCGACGAGCGACGGCGCGTAGCTCGATCCCAACGCATCCGGACCGTGGCACTGCAGGCAGTTCGCCCCATAGCGGCGATAGCCGGAGAAGGTGAACCAGTCCATGTTGCCGTCCTTGGTGAAGTGCGGCGTCGGATTGCCGTCCTTGTCCAGCCACATGCCGTTGGCCTGCATCTCGACAGCCGGGTCGGACGATGGCTTGTCCTGGGACGCATCGGCCTTCTTCACGACCTTCGTCGGATCCTCGGCTGCAAGCTGCTTCTGCGCATCCTCGGCGGCCTTGTTCGCGGGAGGGGTGCTGGAGCCCGATGGATTGGCCGCCTGCGATCCCGCGGCGGCTTGTTCGCCACTCTTGTTCGCATCATTGGCGACGGCCGGAACAACGGCACCGATCAGGCAGAAAGCAAGTGCCAGGGTCGACAGGTTGGAGCGATGCACCACGGTTCGTTTCCTCGAATGATCTTGGGGATCTGGAGTCCCATTCTTTATCAAGACGTATCACATGAAAAAGCCAGCGCGCTAGGTGCGCGCTGGCCTGCCTTGTCACTCAGGTCGCGTCAAAAAGACACTTACTGGTTGGGGAGCGAGAACACCGTCATCGTGCCGCCCAGCGCGGTGTAGTTGTTGAGGGAGGCGTAGCCGCCCACAGCACCCAGACCGGCATTCGGGTCGGTGAGACCGGCGGCGAGGCCGATGCCGGCCCAACCACCCACGCCCGACAGGATCGCGATGTACTGCTTGCCCTTGTGCTGGTAGGTCATGACGTTGCCGATGATGCCCGACGGCGTCTTGAACTTGTAGAGCAGCTTGCCCGTCTTGGCGTCGACAGCCTTCAGGTAGCCTTCCAAGGTGCCGTAGAACACCACGTCACCCGCGGTCGCCATGGCGCCCGACCAAACCGAGAACTGCTCGGGGTCCGACCACACGATCTTGCCCTTGGTGGCGTCCCAGGCGATGAAGTTGCCCATGCCGCCGTGGCTGTTCGGGGCGGGGTACATCGAGAGGGTTGCGCCGACGTAGGGCTGGCCGGGGGTGTAGGACACCTTGAAGGGCTCGTAGTCCATGCAGACGTGGTTGGTCGGCACGTAGAACAGGCCGGTCTTGGGCGAGAAGGTCGAGGGCTGCTCATCCTTCGAGCCAAGGGCGGCCGGGCAGATGCCCTTCGAGTTGTTGTCTTCGCCGTTGTGCTCGGTCGAGTACTTGGCGACGACGTGCGGACGGCCGTAGTCGGGGGACGACTTGTCCATCTCGACCTTGTCCGACCAGTTCACCTGCGGGTCGAAGTGCTGGGCGACGAGCAGTTCGCCGTTGGTGCGGTCCAGCGTGTAGCCGTAGCCGTTGCGGTCGAAGTGCACGATGAGCTTGCGCTCCTTGCCGTCCACCTTCTGGTCAACCAGCGGCATTTCGTTGATGCCGTCGTAGTCCCATTCGTCGTGCGGGGTCATCTGGTAGACCCACTTGGCCATGCCGGTGTCGGGGTTGCGGGCCCACATCGTCATCGACCACTTGTTGTCGCCGGGACGCTGCTTGGGGTTCCAGGTCGAGGGGTTGCCCGAGCCGTAGTAGAACAGGTTCAGGCCGGGATCGTAGGAGAACCAGCCCCAGGTGCAGCCGCCGCCGGTCTTCCACTGGTCGCCTTCCCAGGTCTTCAGCGA
>CALMGA010000082.1 GCA_937863205.1 uncultured Beijerinckiaceae bacterium
CAAAGGGGTCCCGATTCAAAGCCGATCTGGGATCCCGTTCCAGTGCTGTTTGACACCCGGCGGGCGCGACGTGCACGTGCAGCCACGACGCGCAACCATGGTCACCGGCGCGCGACAGGATCCACCCGAGAAGCGACTGACTCATGAGCTGGCTGCCGACCGAACGCCTGGTCGAGCGCGGCGAGCGCGTCGTCGCCACCATGCGGGCGGCGGACGCGCTGGACGACCTCGGGGAATAGGCAGGCCACCGGCTACGCACGGCGGTGCTGGCCCTGACGGGCGCGGACGCCATCCGCCGTGTGGCGCCGTCGCCGACCCCGGCCGCCTCAACGTGGTGGTCAGCAACGCCGGCTACGGCCTGTTCGGCGCCGCGGAGGAGGTCGACGACGAGCAGATCCGCCACCAGGTCGAAACCAACCTGATCGGCTCCATCCAACTGATCCGCGCCGCGCTGCCGCACCTGCGAGCCCAGGGCGGCGGTCGCATCCTGCAGGTCTCGTCAAAGGGCGGGCAGCTCGCCTACCCTTGCTTCAGCTTAGCGATCGGCGCACGGGTGCGATGCCGATCGGCGTCAAGGTCAGGTCCTACAACGGCTGGAACTGCGGTAGCTGCAATGGACCGCTTCAGCCGGCCAGTCACGCCGATGCACAGTCTTCCCGCGGCAAGATCGGTCGCGTTACGGCGTCGATGTCGTCAACGAACGTGGTCACGATCGGCAGGGCCTTGGTGGCGCGCGCCGCATGTTGTCCAGGTTGTGTGAGTCAACTTAGTCAGCGCCCGAACATGCCCGACCTGGAGCTGCAAGAGCGCTCGTCGCTCTCGTCCGCTTACCTAACCCTTTCGCTCCAGAGCAGACGGAGCACAAACGGCCAGCTTGAGTCGTAGAGCTGCCGATCGGCAGTGCGCTAGTTCAGACCCCTCTCAAACAAAGCTGCACTGGCCGACAGCGGCCGTTTGTTCATGTCCGCAGCATGCCGTGATCCGGCCCGTTACGCTTCGGCGAGCCGCGCGGCGATCTCTGCCGAGGCCCAATCTATGAAGAAGCGCACGCGTGGCGACAGCTGTCGACCCTCGACGTAGAGCAGGAACACGGGGCTCGGAGTCGGCGGATGGTTCGCCAGCACCTCGACCAGCGTGCCCGCCGCAAGCTCACGCGCGACGCGGTAGCGCGGCACCTGGATCAGCCCCAGTCCGAGCTCGGCCAGGCATGCGTTCGTGGTGGCAGCCGTCACGGTGGCGGCGACGGGGAGAGACACTCTCCGCACGCCGCCCTCGATCTGGAACTCGAGCGGGATCAGCGCCCGCGTCGCCGAGGACACGAAGCCGATCATGCGATGGCCTTCGAGGTCGTCGGGCGAGGCCGGGACGCCGTGTCGAGCGAGATAGGCGGGGCTGGCGAAGGTGCCTTCGGCAAGCACGCCGAGCTTGCGGCCGACCAGCCCGCTGTCGACCGGCGCGCCGACGCGGATAACGCAGTCGATACCCTCGCCGACCAGGTCGACGAGCCGGTCGCCTTCGCCGATGTGCAGCTGGATGTTCGGGTGGCGTTCAAGGAAGTCCGGCACGCCGGGCAGGAGGAAACGCCGTGCGAAGCTGCCGTGGACGTCGATGCGCAACGGTCCGGCCGGCACCGTTCGCGTGACCGCCGCGTCGGCATCGTCGATGGCGGAAAGGATCGCCAGGCAGCGGCGATAGTAGTCCTCGCCCTCCGCTGTGGGCATGACCTTGCGTGTGGTGCGCACGAGCAAGCGGACGTCGAGACTGCGCTCCAGCTTCTGTACCGCCTCGGAGACGCGCGAGCGCGGCAGGACGAGGTCGTGCGCCGCCCGCGCGAAGCTCCGGCGTTCCACCACGCGGGTGAAGGCCTGCATGGCGCCGATCCTGTCCATGATTGTTCCAAAAGCTCGGTCAGTCCGTTCGGACTTTGATCTCTAATCTCGTCAGCCGCTATGTGTATCTGTCTCGGGCACAAGGAGAACGCCCATGGTCAATACACAACGCACCGCCATCGTCACCGGCTCGTCGAAGGGCATCGGCGCGGCGGTCGCAGAGCGCCTTGCTCGGGACGGCTTCGCCGTCGTCGTCAATTACGCGAGCGGCGCCGTCGCGGCGGAAGCGCTGGCCACCAGGATCACCGCCGACGGTGGGCGGGCCATCGCCGTGCAGGCCGACGTGAGCGACGCCGCGGCGATGGCGGTGCTGTTCGACCACGCGACGGACGCGTTCGGTGGCGTCGACGTGCTGGTCAACAACGCCGGGATCATGAAGCTGGGGCCGCTCGCCGACTGCGACGACGCCTTCTTCGACCGGCACGTGGCGATCAACCTCAAGGGCACGTTCAACGGCCTGCGCGAAGCCGCCCGCCGCCTGCGCGACGGGGGACGGATCGTCAGCTTCTCGTCGAGCGTGGTCGGGCTCTACCAGCCGACCTACGCGGTCTATGCCGCTACCAAAGCCGGAGTGGAGGCGATGAGCCACATCCTCGCCAAGGAGCTGGGCAAGCGCGGCATCACGGTGAACGTGGTCGCGCCCGGCCCGGTCGCGACCGAGCTGTTCCTCGGCGACAAGTCGGAGGAACAGGTCGCGCAGGTCACCAAGATGATCCCGCTCGGACGCCTCGGCGAGCCCGCCGACATAGCGCGCGTGGTCGCCTTCCTGGTCGGACCCGACGGCGGCTGGGTCAACGGCCAAGTGCTGCGCGTCAATGGCGGCGTTGTTTGAGGAGCCGGTTTCATGAGCCAGATCGTCACGAACCAGGTCGTCCTCGTCACCGGCGCTTCGAGCGGCTTTGGTCGCATGATCGCCGACGCGCTCGCCGGCGCCGGCCACACCGCCTACGCCTCCATGCGCGACCTCTCGGGCGATGACGCCCGGCAGGTGGAAGAGGTCGCCACCTATGCCAAGGACCACGGCGTCGACCTGCGCACCGTCGAGCTTGACGTGCAGTCCGACACGTCCGTCGGCGCCGCGGTGGAGACGATCATCGCCGCGCACGGCCACTTGGACGTGCTCGTCCATAACGCCGGTCACATGGTATACGGGCCGAGCGAGGCGTTCACCCCCGAGCAACTCGCGCAGCTTTACGACGTCAACGTGTTGGGCTGCCAACGCGTGAACCGGGCGGCGCTGCCGCACATGCGCGACAGGGGCCGCGGCCTTCTGGTGTGGATCGGCTCGAGCAGCGTGGCGGGCGGCGTGCCGCCGCTGCTCGGTCCCTACTTCGCCGCCAAGGCCGGCATGGACGCGCTGGCGGTGACCTACGCCCGCGAGCTTGCACCGCTCGGCATCGAGACGTCGATCGTGGTGCCGGGCGCCTTCACCACCGGCACCAACCACTTCGCCAACGCCGGCGCGCCGGCCGATACGACTCGCGCGGACGCCTACTTGGGCCGCTGGCCGGACCGCTTTGCCGAGCGGATGAAGGACGCGCTCGCCGGCACGGTGCCGGACGACGCCGATCCGGCCGAGGTCGCCCGCGCGGTGAGGCGCATCGTCGACGCGCCGTTCGGCCGACGCCCGTTCCGCGTCGTGGTCGATCCCGCGAACGACGGCGCTTCGACATCCTTCGCGGTGATCGACCGCGTGCGCTCCGGATTTCTGCACAGGATCGGCTTCTCCGACCTGCTGCACCCGACCGCGGCCGACCAGGCCTGACGGCGTGGCTGCCTGCCAGGGGCGGCTACAGAGGCTTTTCGGGGATTGCCTCACCCCACAGCACAGCAACGGAGACCACGATGCCCTTCGCCAACTACAAGTTCCCGCAAGGCATGCTCAGCGCGGAGCAGAAGGAAGAGATCATCCACAAGACGACCGACATGTTCGCAAGCTATTTCGGCGAGGCGGTGCGGCCCTACACGATGGTGCTCGTCGACGAGGTCGTCGACGGCGGCTTCGGCCGAGCCGACGAGACCTTCACGCTCGCCAAGCTGGAACGGATGAAGAGCGGCGCGTCCGGCGGCTGACCTCGCCAGCTCCAGCTTCCGGGCGCCACGGTGACGAGGGAGACGCGCACCGGCGTGACGCTGCGCGTGACCGGGCCGTCCCTCTCGTCCCTGGTGCGCAAGTGACGACATGCGGGTTTGGCGCGTGGGGCGCGAACGCAGATGCCATTCTCACTGTGCCGCTGGTCCGTCCCCAAAGATGTCTTATGGGCCAGCTACCAATGTAGTCAGCGGCCGTTCGGCTGAGCGTTCATCCCGGCCGTACGGCTGCCTTGACTTAAGCGCTCGAAAGCGGCCGGCGATCTTCAACAAGCCGACCCGCAATCCAGATGTAAAATCTTTTCAGCAACCTGCGAGAGGGTTTGAACCGCAAGCGGTATCTGGTGCTCCGATCCGCGTTGGATCCCGTCCCAAGCCGCTGAGCGCTTTCGGCTGATGTGCTAGCGGACGAAGGCCCTGACGAGCAGGAAGACAGCGAGGGGCAAAGCAGACATCAGGCCAGCCAAGCTGAACGGTCCGGGTTAACGCGCCACGAGCCTTTCGCCGAGCAGTCGGGCAATCTCCTCGGTCGCCTCGAGGCACGCCTTCGAGTGCGCGGTCATCTGGATGATGCCGTGCGGCAGGTCGGGATAGTGCGCGTAGGTGATGTCATTGCCGGCAGCGGCCAGTTTCTTGGCGTAGGCATGGCCGACGTCGCGCAGCATGTCGAAGCCGCAGGTCACTATTACTACTGCGTCATGAACTGGGTGGGTGGTGTCGTTTGTTGGTTTGGCGGCAGCAGGGACATCGGGCGAGGCGCCGGATCAGGGCGACGATGAGGCTCT
>CALMGA010000083.1 GCA_937863205.1 uncultured Beijerinckiaceae bacterium
GTGCTGAGCTATTTCGCCAACCTGACACCAAGCCGGATCGTGAAGGAGGCGTGCGCCACGGCCCACTTCTGGGCGCGCGAGCTGCAGCGGCTGGGGCACGAGGTGCGCCTGATCCCGCCGCAGTACGTCAAGGCCTACGTGAAGCGCGGCAAGAACGATGCGGCCGATGCCGCCGCCATCTGCGAAGCGGTGACCCGGCCTTCCATGCGCTTCGTGCCGATCAAGAGCGACGAGCAGCAGGCGGTTCTGGTTATGCATCGCTCGCGCGATCTGCTCGTGCGTCAGCGGACCCAGTTGATCAACGCGTTGCGCGGACACCTGGCCGAGTTCGGGCTGATCGAGGCGCAAGGGCCCTGGCATGTCCGCCAACTGCTCGAGCGGATGCGAACCGAGCCTGGCGTTCCCGCGCGGGCACGAGACATCTTCGACCTCCTCGCGGCGGCCCTCGAGGCCGTTGCCGCCCAGATCGACGCGGTTGAGGTCAAGATCGCGACTTGGCACAAGGCGAACCCGACGAGCCGACGGCTGGCGACGATCCCCGGTATCGGGCCGCTGATCGCCTCGGCCATCAGCGCCACGGTCGCCGACCCGACGGTGTTCCGCAGCGGACGCGAGTTCGCGGCCTGGCTGGGCCTGACGCCGCGCCAGAAATCAACGGGCGGCAAGCAGCGGCTGGGACGGATCACCCGCAAGGGCGACCAGTACCTGCGGCGGCTCCTGATCGTCGGCGCACAAACGGTTCTGCTGCGCTCAAAGATGGCCAGGACCGATCCGTGGATCAAGGGTCTGCTGGCCCGCTGTGCCAGGCTGAAGGTCGCTGTGGCACTGGCCAACAAGACCGCGCGGATCGCCTGGGCGGTGATGGTGAAAGGCGAAAGCTATCGGGCGACCGCAGCGGCCTGACAGGCCACGCGGTTGCCCTCGTAACGCTTGCAGGGAAGAGGTGATGGACGTGTCGGTCGTTCCGACAGGCTGGGTCAACCTGGAGAAGAGAAGGGCCTCGAACCCGAGGATTTGATGAGGCCCCAGCCCGCGGACAACCATCGTGGCCAGCGGCCATGCGCGCCGCGCGAACAGGCCGGACACATGACCGCAAGGCGCCGTACCGCTCCGTCAACTTTTCACTTGCAAGCCGGGGGCCATCCACACATGTACGGGGGCGCTCAGAATGAGCGTAGCTGCCGCGATCTTTGCGCAAAATACCCCTAGCTTCATGAGGTATATTTTCCACTGTATGAGTCACAAACGTGAGTGCCGCCTTGCGTAGATACAGCTACCTGGCCGCAGCTTACTCAAGTTAATGTCCGATAGTTTAACGGATCCGGTAAGCCCTCTTCTAAAGGTTTTGAAGACATATCCCATCTCTTCCAGATAAGAGCAACAATTCTTACCTTCGGCGAAGCTGTTTGCCTCGAAAAATATATCCGGAAAGTGTTTCTCTATAGTGCGCCTGCAACCTCTGAGAACTTCAAGTTCGTGCCGTTCCACATCAATTTTGATAAATCCTACACGAGCATCAAATGAGTTTTCGCTAAGTATGTCGTCGATAGGCCGAACGTGAACTTGGAAGGAAGTAAAATCTGGAGCATTAGGATGCAGAGTGGCCCACCCTAAGTCACCGGCGGTGGGCATATGCAGCGCCATTGTTTGATCGCTGTTGGAAGCCCCGAGTTGAAGTGCAAGAACTCGAGCTTTGTTGATCGCAAGATTTGCTTGAAGCACATGAAAAGTAATTGGATTGGGCTCGATTGCTATAACACTCTTAAAATAGTGGCTTAACTCAACTGAGAAGACGCCAATGTTGGCGCCGACATCAACTGCGACCTCTTCGACTCGCGCGCTAAATGCATGCAGACGAAGCCCTTCCAAGTTTTTTGCTTCAAAATTGCCGGTAGATAAAATACGAAGACCTACTTCATCGTGAGTAGGGACGACAAATGTCCCTAACGCGTGACGTTGTGTTCTCCGGCTGATAATCTTTACAGCTCTATAAAGCACTTCATCGATTACGTATTTGAATATTCCCATCTATACCAAACTCCGCTGTCGACGCCTCATTCGTGCGTATAGGATGTTTTGAAGACTTGGCCGATGTGAGATGATGTCGTCAACACCTAATGCGACGCAGGAGCCTTCCAGCACTACGGCCTGTCACCGCCTTAACTGAGTTCGATGTTGGTTACTCCTGTGACTTGGCAGAGAGCGTGCAGATGCTGAGCTCGACTTTAGCCATTCAGGCAGCCTAACACAGAGCGTAAAGCCATGGTGCTGGCAGGGCGAAGCGCCGTTTCGTTCTGTGCCCTTGGCGAGACGACGTCACCAAACCCTGCTCGCGCCGCAGCGCCCGGCGCACCGCTGCCAGAGCGTCGGCAAAGGTCGGCCGCGGTTTGGCGTACCACGCCGCCGTCGCAACGTGGCGCCGTTCGCGCGCGCTCAGTCGGGTGGCCAGCAGCGTGACGATGGAGAAGAGCGCGAGCAGGCAGGGCGTGGTGCGGGCGATGGCCTTGTCCGACCATTGCCGCTGCGTCTCGATGCCGAGATGGGCGCGGGTCTCCTGGAAGGTGACCTCGACGCACCAGCGCCGCACGAACCAGCCCACGACCTGCTCCGGGGATCGCGCGAGGTCGGTGCAGAGCAGCGCCTGCGGCTGGAAGCGGTGCTCGGGGTCGCGGACCAGCACCCAGCGGATCGGCACCACGGGCAGGCCGCCATGCCGTCAAACAGCGGTGGCCGAGGTGATCTCAACGGCGCGCTCGCCCGCGTCGTACCAGCCCGGCACGATGATCCTTTCCCAGCGCGTGCCCGGGTCGGCGAGGACGCGGGCGGGCGTGGGTAGGCGCACGCCTTTGATGCTGGGCCGTCCGACGGTGCCGGGCGGGCGCGGCGGGGCAGGCTCGTAGAGTGCCGCGTCGAGCCGCAGGCGGGTGATCGCGGTGACCCCGCCGCGGCGCATCGCGTCCAGGAACAGCAGGGCAGAAAAGCCGCTGTCGCCGAGCAGCACGAGGTCGCGCCCCGGCAGCCAGCGACGCGCCTGTGCATCCGCCGCCGCGCCGGTTGGGCTTCGCGTCCGGCTTGCTCGCGATCGGCCATGGCCAACACGTGGGCAAAACGCTCGAAAACGCCTGTCCGCGCCAGCCGCAGAAATCAGCGGTACACGATAGGCCAGCACGGCAAATCGCTCAACAGGCGCCGCCATGCGCAGCCGGTACGCAAGACATACAAAATGCTATCCAGTACCTCGCGCATCGACAAACGCTAGGGGCGGCCGATTGCAGCAGGAGGGGCAGCATGGGAGCGACCGGCGCCCATTCGGCGTCGGTTAAACGACGCCTGCAGATCATTGATAGCCATCTTCGTGGATTGCATCCTCAGAATTGTTCCCTCGGATAGAAATCGTTGAAATCTTAGCGCAATTATGCATAGATCCAAACCCCGCCCAAAGCAAAGCTGCTGTTTTTATTGAGAGTGGCGAATAACTTATAAGAAGATTCAGTGGGAGATAAACAGATAAGCAGTGAGAGTATATTTTGGCACATGGGTCTTTTTGCGGTGCCGATAAAGAGTAAATTACCCATAAGGCAACCGCTAAAAATATCGATTGACTATACAAGAGGTAAGCTATACCAGTATCCATGTGATTGTATGCTTTTTCTGGATTATGCCCAAGCAAGTCATTTATTGTCATGTCAAATATAGCGTATGTACCCCCAGCGGTCCTGCTCGCAAAATCATCTCCTACTGATGAGACAGAAAGTCCGTAACTGAACGCAACACCGCCTAATATAATGAGAGGAGCGTACAAAATATTTAAATACAGAGGAATATATGCTATCGAAACCCGAATCGCGATAATAAACAAGATCGCAACAGCAGCAAATCTTCCATCACATCCAATAAGAACGATAGTTGTTGAAATGATAAGAAGTACTTTGGTTGACTTTGCAAGTTCGTACCAAAGCGAGACGCAAATTATAGCCACAATCACGCAGTAATTTCCAAGAGAAACAGGTTCTAAAAAGACAGAAGAAAGACGATGAATATTCAGAAAGTTAAACATGAATCTCTCATTGGGGCGAGCAGCACTTGCAAAAAGCTCTGACGTATCTGCCGACCAAAACTGCGATTGTTCAAAACCTCTCGTATTGATGTAATAAGACATTACTCCGAAGAATTTACCAAAACCTTCCGGGTAGACGGCTTCGTAGATCATCAATGCCAACACAGCAATCTGTATGTGTATGACTATCTTTATCAAAAGAGATCGGTTAATACCAAATCCAAATAACGTAAATAGAGGAATTATTAAAATATCTCGTAGAAACTTAGGATCAATATTGGACGAAGAAATGTACGTCAATAAAGACATGCATGCTATGATCAGGGTAAAAGCGATCCAAGCTTTCTTAGCGACTGCTCGAGCCCTAAAAGCCAATACCGCAGCTAGAGAGTCAATAAATATCTCGCTTATAATCACTACAGTCGAATTCAAAGGGATCACATTACTGTTTATCGCCGCAAGTCCGGCATTGAATATGATGCACATGATTAGTGTTGCGTAAGCTATCCAATGCGTAAATTCTGAAGATCTAATGCTTTGATAAGTAATCGGATGAGGAAAATCTGTGAAATTGTTCAAAGAACTATATTTGTTTCTATTTCTCGACTCCATCTGCTCCTCTCCTTCTCGTTGTGGAAAAATGCGAATAATTACCCACGCCTGTTCTGGTGCGTTCAGGCGCTGACGGTGGTCAGGATGGTGGCGAACGCGTTGAGACCTGCGCCGAGACGGGCGGTGTCCACAACGGTGCGCACCGCTGCCTCGCCTGCGGCCGCCCACATCGCGCGGTAGCCGTTGGTCACCTTGCGCTGGACAACCGCCGGGCGCAACGCCTGTTCGCAGGCGTTGTTGGTCGGCTCGACCTCGCCGGGATGGGCCAGGAAGATCAGGAGCTGGTCGCGGGCGCGGGTGACCTTGCCCTGTAGCTCGCGCGTCAGCGCGCAGGTGGTCGCGCTCGTCTGGATGCTGGCAAGCTGCCGCTCCAGCGCCCGGCGCTTGACGGCCAGCGTCGTCGCCGCCAGCTCCGTGACGCGCTTGGCCAGGGCGAGCATCGCATCGAGCCAGAGCTGCAGCTGCCAGGGCACGGGATCGTCGCTGCTCTCGGCGGCATAGGCGACGGCGCGGGCGAGATGGGCCAAGCAGGTTTGGTGCGAATCGGCATGACCCTGCTGGGCGGTGTAGCGGTCTAACAACCACACCGCCGGGCGGTGCCCGTTCATCACGTCGCGCACAACCGAGGCGGCCCGCGTCGGCGCCGCCTGGTGCACCACCGCCTCGGCGCAGCGGAACACCCAGTGGTAGCCGTTGCAGCCCTCGATCCTGGCGCCGGTCGGGACGGTGCGCGACGATCTCGTCGGGCGCATCGCTGATCACGCAGCTATGGCCCTCGTGCCCCGGCTTGGCGCCGCCAGGCCTGGCCTGCTCGCGCCGCATCTTGCGGTCCGTGCTCGGCGGCTTGGATGAAGTGCGCGAGGTCTTCTCCGGCCGCTGCAGCCGCAGCACCAGCTCGATCAGCTCTTCTCGGCTCAGCCGTTCAAGGTCGCTGCAGCTCATGTCTCATCGAACCAGCGATCGACCCCAACCACAAGAGCGTGGGTAATTACCTGGATTGATACCAACATGCGCTGATCAGAACCGATGCGCCCAGTCGCGCAAGCCGATGGACATGATCTTCCAGGGCTGGTCGGTGAGCCTGTTCCAGGCGTCGCAGCATCGGTCCACAATGTCGTCGTAGGAGGCGAACACGCGGTTGCCGAGCCAGTTGTCGCGCAGGAACTGCCACACGTTCTCCACCGGGTTGAGTTCCGGGGCGCGCGGCGGCAGCGGCAGCAGGGTGATGTTGGCTGGAACGATGAGGGCGCCGGCCTTGTGCCAGCCGGCGCCGTCCAGCATTAGCACGGCATGGGCGCGGCGGGCCACGGCGAGGCTGATCTCTTGGAGGTGCTTGTTCATCGCGTCCGTGGTGCAGCGGGGCAGGACGAGGGCGGCGCCCTTGCCCTTTGCCGGGCAGATCGCTCCGAAGATGTAAGCGGATTGGGTGCGCTGGTCGTGGGGCAGGCGCGGGCGGGTGCCACGGCGTGCCCACAGCCGGGTCAGGCTGTTCTTCTGGCCGACGCGGGCCTCATCGGCCCACCACAGCTCGATGGCCGTGCCGGGCCTGAGCCTGGCGCGGATGGCGTCCACCGCGGCAGGCAGGTTCTTTTTTGAACGCCGCCAGCGCGGCCGGGTCCTGGGCATAGTGCCGGGGCCGTGCCGACATCTTGGCGAAGCCGAGCTTTTTCAGCTCGCGGCCTACCGTGGTCTCGTCCAGGCTGATGCGGAAGCGGGCGTGGAGCCAGGCCGCCAGGTCCTTGCGCCGCCAGCGCACCACGCCATTCCGCTCCGGATCGGGGCCTTGCTCCACCGCCTCAGCGAGCGCCCGGCGCTGCGCGTCGCTCAGCTTGGCCAACTGGCCCGGCGCCTTGCCGTCGACCAGCCCGGCCAGCCCGTCGGCGTTGAAGGCCAGCACCCAGTCGCGCACCGTCTGCAGCCCCACCGCGCCGACCCGCGCCGCTTCCGTGCGGCGACCGCCGTCGTAGATCACGGCCAACGCCAGCAGCCGCCGGCTCTGCCCGGCATCGCGGCTCGCCCTCGCCAGCCGGCGCAGTTCATCGGCGGTGAAGTCGGGGCGAAGCGGCACGGCGGCGGACATGGCAAACCCTCCGGTTCACCGCATCGAATCAGAACCCGAACAGATGCGAAAGCCCGTGAGTCTCGCTCAGCTCACGTTGGTATGAGACCTGCACTTCGTAGAGGCCTCGGTGGGGCGCGCCCACCGGCACGCCGCCGGCGCCCTCCGAACCGGCGCCGCCGGGGGCGAGGGTACGGTGGAGGGCGCAGGCGAGGCGCCGAAGATCGTCGGCATCGATGACTTTGCGCGGCGTCGCAATCGCCGCTACGGTACCTTGGTCTATGATCTCGAGCGGCAACGCGTCGTCGCCTTGCTGCCCGTCGCGAGCGCGCCACGGCGAAGGCTTGGCTGGCCGGGAAGCCCTCGATCACGATCGTCGCGCGCGACCGCGGCGGCGGATAAGGCGTGGCCATCGCCAAGATCCTGCCGCAAGCCGTTCAGGTCGCCGATCGCTGGCAGCTACTGCAGAACGCCAGCCGCAGTTGCCTCGATGCCGTGCGCTCCTTGATGCTCCGCATGCGCGAGGTGGTCAGCTCCGCCCCCATCGACCGCGCCCTGCTCACCGCCGTTAAGCGCATCCAGTGCGTGGGCTAACCCGCGCCGCGAGGAGGCCGACGCGACCATCCTCGCCCTGTCCCAGGCCGGCGTGCCGATCCGACAGACCGACAGGCGGCTCTGCCACAGCCGCAATGTGGTTTGGGCGAGAAGGCAGAGATCAAGGCGGGGCGCATCCCGCCGCCCTGGAGGGGCAAGCCGGCAAAGCTCGCCCAAAAGGACCGCGACGCTCGCTGGACGGTGAAGTCCTCCAAGCCAAGCCGGCCCAGGACGGGTCCAAGCGCGCCGATATCGCGTTGCCGGCGTTCAGCTGGAAGAACTACCTCGGTATCGACCGCCGCCACGGGCTGATCCGCACCTGGCTCGCTACCGACGCCGCCCGCCATGACGGAGTGCAACTGCCGAACCTGGTCTCAAAGGCGAACACGGCCAGCGTAATTACCCACGGGGCGGCCATCGATCAGCGGCGGCACGGCCGCGGCTCGGTCACGACGGTATGCTTGCACGGCGCCGCGAAGGCTGATTCCGTGGTGGCATGAGCCGTGGTGATTTGGAGCGGTTGAGCAGGGACGAATTGATCGAGCTGGTGCTGAAGCTGCAGCGCCCAGCAAAGACGTCGCGCACCTCGTCCAAGCCGCCTTCCACCGATCGCAAGGAGCGGCGCGACCAGGCCCGCCCCGGTGGCGCCAAGCCGGGCCACGAGGGACACAGCCGCGTCATGGCGGACGAGCCCGATGCCGTTGTCGACCATCGCCCGACCGCGTGCCCGGCCTGCGGCCTGGCGCTGTTGTCCGACTTGCCGACCGAAACGGTCAGCGTGCAGGAGCGGATCGAGCTGCCGGAGGTGGCACCCGTCGTCGAGCAGCACCGGCGCTTGGCGGTGACGTGCCCCGGTTGCCGAGCG
>CALMGA010000084.1 GCA_937863205.1 uncultured Beijerinckiaceae bacterium
TGGCCAGCGGCGTACATCGCCTCAGTGCACACCTGCGATGCCGCCGCCGGATCCCGCAGGTCCCTGGCGATGGCGATCGGCGTCGCTCCGGCCCTGCGGATCGCGTCGGCAGTCTTGGCGAGCATCGCCGCATCGCGCGCGACGACCACCACGGTGGTGAAGTCGGCCGCGAGCCGGATCGCGGTCGCGCAACCGATACCGCGGCTCGCGCCGGTGACAAGGGCGACACGCGTCGTCACGTCCGCGCCTCGGCCACTGCCAGCGTGTCGATGTACTGGCGAAAGCGCTGGATGCGACCACCGTGCACCGTCCAAACGTGGGCGTAGGCGGCGTCGACCGGCCTCTTCGATGCGCCGTGCACGCCCGTGAAGCGGCCGAGCGACACCACCGTGTCGCCCTCGGCGATGAACCGATCCGTCTGCAGCGCGTACCTGGTCCATTCGTTGGCCAGCGGTGTCAGCAGCCCCTCGGCGACTGCCTGCGGGCTGGGACGGTCGGCCTTGTAGTGCCACGTGGTGGTCCACTCGATGTCCGGCGCCATCAGGTCGAGCGCGCCGGGCGCGTCGCCGTCGGCGAGCTTGGCGTAGAAGTCGCGGACGGTGTCCGTCGGCGTGGTCATGATCGGTTTCCCTTGGGCATCGGCTACAGGCCTCGTCCGGCCAGGAAGCCGCGGATCAAGGCCGCGGCTTCGTCCACCTGTTCGTCGAGAGCAAAGTGCCCGGCGTCGAGGACGGATAGCCGTGCAGCAGCGGGGTGGTTGGGGCCTGCTTCGGTCCGGCCTCCCGATAGAAGATGTTCACGCCATCGATCGACACGGTCCCGAAGGTCGTCGTCGAGGAGGTGGACGGACCCGTTCGTACACCGGCGAAATCTCCGGCTGCGGGAAGCGCGGCGCCCGTCGCGAGAAGTGCTGCGGCGAAAGCGTATCGCATGTTGGATGCACCTTGCCGGTGGTGGGTGGTTTCTTTTCGAGCCGTCCGTGGGCGGCGGTCGCGGCGGGTGCCGTGGCGCTGGACCGGCTTGGCGGTCCGCTCAGGCGGCGAAGATCGCCTTGATCTCGGCGGCGACTTCCGGCGCGTTCTCGTCCAGCACGAAATGGCCGGCGTCGAGCCAGACCAACTTGGCGTCGGGCAGGTCGGCAAGGTAGGCGCGCGCGCCGGGCGGGACGAAGAACGGGTCGTTCTTGCCCCACACGATCAGCGTCCGCGGGCGGTGCGCGCGGAAGGCGGCCTGCCATTCGGCATAAAGGGCGATGTTGGTCTTGTAGTTCTCCAGCAGGTCGATCTGGCAGTCCTGCACGCCGGGCCGGTCGAGCAGCGCCTGGTCAAGCAGCCAGTTGTCGGGGTCGATCGCCTCCGGCGTCCTGGCGCCGACCAGCCAATGATATTTGGTCCCTTCCAGGCTGACGAAGTCGCGGGCGGGTTTCTCGGTCTCGGGCTTGCGCTTCTCCCACAGCGGCAGCAGCACGCCCTTCGGCGCGTCGCCGACGCCCTCCATATAGGCGTTGGCGTTCTGGATGATGAAGCCGCGCACCCGCTGCGGCGCACGCGTGAACAGGCGGAAGCCGATCGGGCCGCCGTAGTCCTGCATGTAGAGGATGTACGATGTGAGCCCAAGCACCTCGACGAGGCCTTCGACGTGAGTGGCGAGATTGTCGAAGGTGTAGGTGAACACGTCGCGCGGCGGCGCGTCGGAGTGACCGAAGCCGACGTAGTCGGGGGCGACAAGGTGGAAACGATCCGCCAGCCTCGACATCAGGTCGCGATACATGCGGCTGCTGGTCGGCAGGCCGTGGAGCAGCAGGATCGTCGGCGCGGCGGGGTCGCCGGCCTCACGGTAGAAGATCTGGCGACCGTTCACGGTGGCGAAGCGATGGGTGGTTCGAGGCACGGCAAAACATCCTTTCGACCGTCGATCCGGCGGGACCAGCGATCGTTCAGGAAGTATGACCTTCCAGCTACGCGTGGTAGCTGCTATTTGCGGTAGCCTTCCTTCCGCCAAGTGAAAGGCTGTCGTGGACCGCTTCGAGGCGATGCGGACACTGCTCGCGGCGGTGGACGGCGGCAGTTTGAGCGCCGCCTCGCGCGCGCTCGGCATGCCGCTGCCGACCGTCAGCCGGAAGGTGTCGGAGCTGGAAGCCCACCTCGGCACGCAGCTGGTGGTGCGGACCGCCCGCAAGCTGCTCCTCACCGAGGCCGGGCAAGGGTTCGTGCCTGCCGCGCGACGTCTGCTCGGCGAACTGGACGACGCGGAGCGGGCCGCTTCCGGCGAGTACCGAACCCCGCGCGGCGACCTTCTGGTCACTGCGCCGATCGCGTTCGGCAGGCTTCACATCTTGCCTTTGGTGCTCGACTTCCTGCGCGCCACTCCCGAGGTCAACGTGCGGCTGGCGCTTGCCGACACGACGATGGACCTGGTCGACAACCACATCGACGTCGCCGCGCGCCTCGGCCGACTGCCCGACGCCGGGCTGGTCGCGCTCAGGGTCGGCGAGGTGCGCTGGATCACGGTCGCCAGCCCCGGCTATCTCGCACGGCGGGGAACGCCGGCGACACCGGCGCAGCTCGCCAATCATGACTGCCTCGCCTTCGAGGGGCTGCAGACGTCGCGCAATTGGTCGTTCGGGCCGGGAACGGACCGCAGCCCGGTGGCGATCCGCCCACGGCTGGGAGTCAACACGGCGGACGCCCTGATCGAAGCCGTGGCAGAAGGCTTCGGCATCGCGCGGATGACCTCCTACCAAGCCGCGGCCGCGATCCGCGAGGGACGGCTCGTCAGCCTGTTGCGCAATTACGAACCCGAGCCGATACCGGTTCACCTCATCTATACGGGATCGCCGCTGCTTCCACTGAAGCTCCGCGTCTTCCTCGACTTCGCCGCGCCTCGGTTGAAACAGACCCTTGCTGTGCTGCCGATGTGATGAAGAAGCGATTGAAATTCGGGTAAGGATCAATGTCTGCTCTGAAGGAGCGGAGCTTTGTTCCAGGGATGACCGGGATAGGGCGCGAGACGGACCGTTCGCCTAGTTGCATCAACTGCCAAGCCCGGTCCAATCGCCTGAGGTCACCAGCATTCGCGATCAGAGATCGAGGACGACGTCGCCTGTGGGCCGTGCGCAGCAAACCAGCACCGAGCTCTCCGGCGGTGGGTCGAGCGGGTCCGGCGCATAGCGCACCGCGCCCGCCACCAAGCCCGACTCGCAGCGGTGGCAGACCCCCGTCCGGCAGGCCCAGGGCACCGGCGCCCCGCAGGCCTCGGCAAGCTCCAGCAGGCTTCCAAAACGGTCGCTCCACTGCGTCGTCAGCCCGCTGCGCAGCAGAGTCACCGTCGGCCCATTGCCGACGGGACCATCGGGCTGGTGCGCGGGCTGGGCTTCGGCGCCTTGCGGCGCCGCGCTCCCGAACGCTTCCCGCAGAAGCTGGGCGGGCTCCACGCCGAGTTCGGTCAACGCCGTCGCGACCGCGTCCATGAACGCGCCCGGACCGCAAAGGTAGTAGGTGGCGTCCTGGGGCAGGTCGAGGTTGTGCAGGACGTCCCGGTCGATGCGACCGACCCGGTCGCAGTCCCGGCGCTCCCCGTCGCCGGGTCGGCTGTACACGATGTGGGTCGTGGCAGCGTCCGAGGCCGCCAGGGCGCGCACCTCGTCGGCGAAGACGTGGTGCGCGCGATCGCGCGCCGCATGGACCCACCAAACCTGCCGCTTGGCGGGGGCGCGCGCCGGGTCGACGAGCGCGCGCAACATGCCGAGCAGGGCCGTCGCCCCCACGCCGGCGCTGATGAGCACGACGGGGCCCGGCGCGTCGTCCAGCCAGAACGTTCCGCGGGGCGCGGTGGCGTCCAGCACGTCGCCGGCTTGCGCCTCGTCGTGCAGCGCCCTGCTGACCGCGCCATTTGCCTCGCGCTTGACCGCGATGCGGTAGGTTCCGGCGGGTCCACCGCCGCACAGCGAGTAGTTGCGCAGCAGCGAGCCGCCCGCCTCCGTCGCAATACGGAGGACGAGGTGCTGCCCCGGCTTGCCCGGCGGAAGCGGCCGTTCGTTGGGGTCGGCCAAGACAAAGGAGCTGACGTCCGCGCTCTCGGCTGCCTTCGCAAGAACGCGAAGCGCTCGGAAGCCGGGCCAAGCCGGTGACGCCGCTGGGGCGGCGACCAAGCCGGCATTACCCGGTGTTCCTCGTTCGGCCGCCTTCAGCAACGCCTGCATCGACATCTGCCAACCCGGACAGAGCGCGGGGATGCGGAGGGCGCGCTCCAGCGCGGGCACGGGATGGTCCCCTTTGAACAGCAGGACGTCGATCTCGGCGACAGACATGCGTTCCGGGCCTGGGCTCAGGAGGTGAATGGTGTCGCCGGCCCGGATCTCGCCCTCCTCCACGACGCGGAGGTAGAAACCCGGCCGGCGGTGGGCGACGACGAGCGCCGGCATGGACGGGTGATCCATTCGCAGCCCGAGCTTGTGACAGCTGACCCGCGGCTGGCTCACCTCGACCACCGCACCGCCGATCCGGAAGCGGTCCCCGATGCAAACCTCTTCGTCGCTCAGGCCGTCAACGGTAAGGTTCTCGCCGA
>CALMGA010000085.1 GCA_937863205.1 uncultured Beijerinckiaceae bacterium
TCGCTCATCAGGCGGAAGGGCCGGGCTGGGCCGAGGCGGGGATCGTCAAGGACGCCGGCGACGATCCCGACGTCACCCACGGGGCGATGGTGATCGCCCGCCTCGCCCTTGGTCGGCCCGGCGACGGCCTCGTCTTCCGCGCCGGCGCCGGCGTCGGCACGATCACCCGGCCCGGCCTGCCGCTGCCGCCCGGCGAACCGGCGATCAACCCCGGCCCGCGCCTGATGATCGCCGCCGCCCTTGCCGAAGCGCGGACCGCCATCGATTCCATGCCGGCCGACCTCGTCGTCACCGTGTCGATTCCCGATGGCGAGCGCATCGCCGAGCGGACCCTCAACGGCCGCCTCGGCATCCGCGGCGGCCTGTCGATCTTGGGCACCACCGGCGTGGTGATCCCCTTCTCCTGCGCAGCCTGGATCGATACCATCCACCGCGGGATCGACGTGGCGCGGGCGACCGGTCTCGTTCACATCGCCGGCGCCACCGGCAGCACCTCGGAGGCGGCGGTGGCGGCGCTGCATCAGTTGCCCGAGCCGGCGCTGATCGAGATGGGCGATTTCGTCGGCGGCCTGTTGAAGTACCTGCGCCGCCATCCCGTGCCGCGCGTCACGATCGCCGGCGGCTTCGCCAAGATGACCAAGCTCGGCCAGGGCCTGCTCGACCTGCATTCGGGACGCGGCGGCGTCGACTTCGCCTGGCTCGCCGCGCGAACGCGGGAGGCCGGCGGCAGCCCCGACCTCGCCGCGTGTGTCGCGGCGGCGAACACGGCCGCAGAGGCGTCGATGCTTGCCCGGGCCGAGGGGATCGACCTGCCCGCCGGCATCGCCGCGGCGGCGCACGGCGCGGCCGCCGGCGCTCTTGCCGGGAGCGGCATTCTGCTCGACGTGGCCGTGTTCGACAGAACCGGCGCCTTGCTCGCCGCGACGGCGCCGAAATGACGGGCCGAACGAGCCTTCAGTGCATGTGCTGGCCCCCGTTCACCGACAGCGTCGCCCCGGTGATGTAGCCGGCTTCCTCGGAGGCCAGGAACAGCACGCAGCGCGCCACCTCTTCCGGCTCGCCCAGGCGCCCGGCGGGTATGTGCGGCAGCACCTTGGTCTTCAGGATCTCGGCCGGCACCGCCTTCACCATCTCGGTGGCGATGTAGCCGGGGGCGATGATGTTGACGGTGATGCCCTTGTTCGCGCTTTCCTGCGCCAGCGCCTTGGTGAAGCCGATGTCGCCGGACTTGGCGGCGCAGTAGTTGGTCTGGCCGAACTGCCCCTTCTGCCCGTTGATGGAGGAGATGTTGATGATGCGCCCCCAGCCGCGCTCGCGCATGCCCTCGATCACCGGCCGCGTCATGTTGAACAGCGAGTTCAGGTTGGTGTTGATGACCGAGTACCATTTGTCCGGCGTCATCTTGTGCAGCGGCGTGTCGCGGGTGATGCCGGCGTTGTTGACCAGCACCTCCACCGGGCCGATCGCCTCCTCGACCTTTTTGAGCCCGGCGGCGCAGGACTCGTAGTCGCCGACGTCCCACTTGAAGACGGCGATGCCGGTTTCCTCCTTGAAGGCATTGGCCGCCTCGTCGTTGCCGGCATAGGTCGCCGCGACCCTGTAACCCTTGTCGTGCAAGGCCCGGCTGATCGCCGCGCCGATCCCGCGCGATCCCCCGCTCACCACAGCCACCCGTGACATCGCCATCCTCCTGAGACCCGGCAGACCTTCCGGTCCGCTCCCTTTGTTGTGCTTGCCTGTGCCGGGGGCGGCGCCGGCCACCCCCGGACGGGTTCAGCGCTCGACGGTCAGCGCGATGCCCATCCCGCCGCCGATGCAAAGGGTCGCGAGACCCTTGCGGGCGTCGCGGCGGGCCATTTCCTGCAGCAGCGTGACGAGGCAGCGGGCACCCGAGGCGCCGATGGGATGGCCGATGGCGATGGCGCCGCCGTTGACGTTCACGATCGCCGGGTCCCAGCCCATGTCCTTGTTGACGGAGATGGCCTGGGCGGCGAAGGCCTCGTTGGCCTCCACGAGGTCGAGGTCGCCGACCTTCCAGCCGGCCTTCTCCAGCGCCCTGCGCGAGGCGGGGATGGGGCCCGTGCCCATGATGGAGGGATCGACGCCGGCGGTGGCCCACGAGGCGATGCGGGCGAGCGGAGTCAGCCCGCGGCGCTTGGCTTCCTCGGCCGACATCAGCACCACAACCGCCGCACCGTCGTTGATCCCCGACGAGTTGCCGGCGGTCACGGACCCTTCCTTGGTGAAGGCCGGCTTCAGCTTGGCCATCTGGTCGAGGGTCGCGCCCTTGCGGATGTATTCGTCCTCGGCGACGACCACGTCGCCCTTGCGGCCCTTGACGGTGAAGGGCACGATCTCGTCCTTGAAGCGCCCGGCCGCCTGCGCCGCCTCGGCCTTGTTCTGCGAGCCGACGGCGAAGCGGTCCTGCTCTTCGCGCGAAATCTGCCACTTGGCCGCGATGTTCTCGGCGGTGTTGCCCATGGGATAGCCGGCGAAGGCATCCGACAGGCCGTCCTTCATCATCGTATCGAGGAAGTGGGTTTCGCCCATCTTGGTGCCGCCGCGCAGCCAGCTCGCATGGGTGGACTGGGACATGGACTCCTGGCCGCCGGCGACGATGATGGCGGCATCGCCGCTGCGGATCTGCTGATGGCCGAGCGCCACCGCGCGCAGGCCCGAGCCGCACACCTGGTTGAGGCCGAAGGCCGTCTTCTCCTTGGGCACGCCGGCGGCCATCGCCGCCTGACGGGCCGGGTTCATGCCCTGCCCGGCCGTGAGCACCTGGCCGAGGATCACCTCGTCCACCTCGGCGGCATCGACGTTGGCGCGCTCCAGCACGTTGCGGATCACGGCGGCGCCGAGTTCATGCGCCGGCACAAACCCGAAGCTGCCGTTGAACGAGCCAACCGCCGAGCGTCCGGCCGCGACGATGACGATATCGGTGGACATAGGGTGCGCTCTCCTTGCCAAACATGCGCCGCTTTGGGGCCTGCGCCCGCGGCATCCGTGCTCCAGATGTCGGGCCAACGGGGCCGACGGCAAGCCGCCTTTCGTCACAAGACCGACCGAGCCCCCACGCGGCCGGGTTCTCGCGCCGGGTGAAAGCGCCTATGTGTGCGGTGAGCCAACGGTTTCGCGGCGATCGCGCCCCGATGTTGTCGCTCACAGGCGTTCTTGCCCCCAGGCTGTTTTCGCTATCAAGAGTTCTTGCCATGACCAGCGACAAGGTGCCGGTAACGATCAAGAAATACGCGAACCGGCGTCTCTACAACACCGGCGCCAGCACCTACGTGACTTTGGAAGATCTCGCGGCCATGGTGAAGCGAGGCTGCGACTTCGTGGTGATCGATGCCAAGAACGGCGACGACATCACCCGCTCGGTGCTGGCGCAGATCATCTTCGAGCAGGAAGGCAAGCGTGGGCAGAGCCTGCTGCCGATCTCCTTCCTGCGCCAGCTGATCGGCTTCTACGATACGGGCATGCAGATGCTGCTTCCCGCCTTCCTGGAACAGTCGCTGGCGAGCTTCGCCAGGGAAAGCCTCGGCCAACCGTTTCCGCAAACCTTTCCCCCCGCCGCGCTTGGCGGAGCCGCCCTGCCGATGCTGACGCAGATGGAGGAGCAGGCCCGCCAGAACATGGCGATGTTCCACAAGGCGTTGACCATGTTCGCGCCGTTCCCGGCAACGGAACCGCCCGCCGGCTCGATGGCCGAGGCTGCGGCGACCCGGACGGAGGCGGCGGACGACGAGGCGCTGGTCGCGTCTGCGCCACCAGTCGCGGAGCCCGCGCGCAGCGAGTTCGAGGACCTGCGGCAACAGCTCGACGTCCTGCAAAGACGCGTCGAGAGCCTGGCACCGAAAGGCCGGGCCGACCAAAGCTGAGCCGATGCGACTTCGCGCGGATCAGCGCCGCCGGGCGGCCGTCGGCCTCACCGCGGCGGCCTGCTGGCGGCAACGGGCGTGACGGCGAGTTCGGCGCGGCCGAACAGGTGGCCCTGCAGGTAGTTCACGCCCCAGTCGGTCAGGATCCCCGCCGTTTCCTCGTCCTCGACCCACTCGGCCACGGTTGGG
Organism: uncultured Beijerinckiaceae bacterium; assembly: GCA_937863205.1. The sequence goes on from CALMGA010000085.1 coordinate 4,071, forward strand.
ATGTTGAGGTTGCGCGCGAGGTCGATCAGAGCGCGGATGAAGAAGCGGTCGTCGGACGAGCTGGCGAGGTTCTGCGAAAAGGCGCCGTCGATCTTGAGATAGTCGATGGGGAGCTGGCGCAGGCTGCGGAACGAGGAATGGCCGGAGCCGAAATCGTCGATGGCGATCTTCACCCCGAGCGGCTTGATCGCGGCCAGCGTCACCCGCGTCGCCTCGATGTCGGCGATGGCGCAGGTTTCCGTGACCTCGACGGTGAGGCGGCGCGCCGCATCCGGGCGCAGGCGGCAGGCGGCGCGCAGTTCGCCCAACCATTGCGGATCGCTCAACGAGGGCACGGCCGCGTTGATCGACAGCCTGAGCTTGCGGTCGGCGGTGAGCAGGGCGAAGGCCAGCTCCACCACCCGGCGGTCGATGAGCGGCACCAGCCCGGTCTTCTCGGCGCGCGGCACGAGGGCATCAGGCAGGATGGGCGGCGCATCGGCCCGCTTCACCCGCACCAGCCCTTCGAAGAAGGCGACCTGGCGCGTGCCCGCCGCAACGATCGGCTGCAGCGCCAGGGCGAGGCGGTTGTCGGCCAGCGCGGTGCGGATCTCGTCGGCCGTTTCGCTGCCGCCGGGCGGTCGCGCCCGGGTCAGCTCGGGTCGGTACAGGGCGAAGCCGGAGGCGGCCGGCTGGTGCGCCGCCTCCAACGCCTGCTCGGCGAACTGCAGCAGGGCCTGCGGCGTGCGGCCGTGAAAGGGCGCGATCACCGCGCCGACCTTGGCCAGCAGCCCGGTGGCCGCGACGGCATCGCCGTTCTCGCCCGGTTCGGCGCCGCGAACGGCCGCCGTCAGCCGGGCCACGGCGGCCATCGCCTGCCCCTCGTCGCAACCGTCGAGAAGTGCGGCGAACTTGGCGCCGGCGTGACGGGCGAGGATCTCGTGGGATCGCATGGTGTGGCGCAGCCGCGCCCCGGCGTCGGCGATGCCGGCGTCGTCCACCGCCACGCTCGACCCTTCCCGCTCGACCGCGATGAGCAGAACGGCGAAGGTCGAGGATTTGCGCGCCGTCAGGCTGAGGTGGCGGGCGACGTGCTCGATGAAGTAGGCGCGGTTGTAGGCCCCGGTGACGGGATCGCGCTGGGCGGCGGCCGTGCGCCGGCACTCGGCCTCGTAGCGCTCGGTGATGATCCGGATCACGCCGTGAACGCGGGCCGGGCGGTCGTAGCGGTCGGCGAACCAGCGTCCGCTGTCCTCGACCCACACCGGCGCGGCGCGGCCCCGACCGGCCTGCGACCGCTTGGCGCCGACAAGGCCGTAGACCGTTTTGAAGGGAACACCGCCGCCGGTATCGCAGCCGCCCGGCGCCATCACCGCCTCGTAGCGTGAGGAAGGGCTTTCGGCGGCCAGATGCTCGGCGTAGCCGAGGCCCGTCGAAACAGCCGCCATCGCCGGCAGGCCGGGGATCGAGCGGTAGCTCGGCCCCCAGGTGATCTCGTCGCTTTCCAAGCTCCAGTCGTAGACGACCTCGGTGGCGGCCTGCTCGGATGTCGGGCCGGGAGCACCGGCGACGAGAACACCGGGATCGGGAGCATGAGGATCAAGAGGAAACCTGCCCTCGTCGGGCACTCCGCCAACGGGTTCGTGCGAGATCTGACCCAAGAGAACTCCGGTGCCGGCGCCCGCGCTGACCGAACGGGAGGCTGACCTAACGGGAAGAGGTGACGAACCCTAGTCGCGCCGGCTTAAGAAGCCGTGTTCGAGACGCGCCCGATCATCGTGGTTTGGTGGTGATCTGGATGGTCTCGAAGGGCTGCACGAGGCAGGCGTGGTGTTCCATTGAGGAGGCTAGGGTCGATTTGCCGGGCGGCGGATCGCTCGCCACCGTTGATCCCGTGCCGAGTTTTGCGCCCGTTTTGGCGATTGCCTCGTGAAGGTGGGCGGTGACGAGACGCGAGTAGCGCATCGTCATCGCGATGCTCCGATGGCCAAGCACGGCCTGAAGTGCCGGGAGATCGCCGGTAGCCTGGAGGAAGACGGACGCGAACCGGTGTCGGAGATCATGGGCGCGGAACGGGAAGCCGACCCTGCGAGCCACTTTTCTGAACTGGCCGGAGAAGTATCGATAGGGTTGGCCGTCCGGGCTGCGCCAGAACACGATATGTGAGATCGGATGGCGAGGACAGGCGAGCAGCACCTCGTAGGCGGCATTGCCGAGCGGCACGGTTTGCGGTGCCGAGGTCTTCGTCTTGATGAGCAGCACCTCGCGCCGAGCCAGATTGACCTGCGACCATTCCATCGATAGCGCCTCGCTCATCCGCCTGCCGGTGGCGGCGAGGAAGTGGATCGGCAGCTTCATCGCCGGTGGTGCTCGGGCAACGAGGTTCTCGATCTGAGCGTCTGAGGGCCTACCAGGTTGAGGAAAGGCCAGCTCGTTTTGTGCGATGCGCCGTGCTTCAAGCTCCTGACGTTTGCTGCCGGGAACTGGGCGATGCGAGGAATGGATCAGCGCTCGGGATCGCTGTTGTTCCACGTCGATCTTGAAAGCCGGGTGCGGGCCGACCACCCGCTTCGTACGATCCGCACCATCACCAACGACGCCTTGCTGTTGTTGAGCGCGGAGTTCGAGGCGCTTCATGTCGCCGGGGTCGGGCGGCCCTCGATCCCATCCGAGCGCCTGGTGCGCGCCTTGTTGCTTCAAGCCTTTTACGGCATCCGCTCGCAGCGCCAGATCATGGAAGGGCTCGAGCTCGACCTGCTGTTTCGCTGATATGTCGGGCTCGGCATCGACGATGCCGCCTGGGATCCGACGACCTTTGGCAGGAACCGGGATCGGCTGCTCGAAGGCGACGTGGCGCACCAGGTCCCGGCCGCCGTGCTGGCCCACCGCAAGGTGAAGCGGCGGCTGTCACCAGAGCACTTCAGCGTCGATGGCACGATGATCGAGGCCAAGCCGGGCCTGATTTGGGCGTCGATGAAGGGCTTTCGGCCCAAGGACGGCTCGGGCGAGCCAC
>CALMGA010000086.1 GCA_937863205.1 uncultured Beijerinckiaceae bacterium
CGGCGGGATCGCGCAGCGTCGCGGTCGGCGCCCTCACCGGCCGGCCGCCTGGCCGGCGACCGGCAGCCACAGCACGTCCTCGATGGTGTCCGCCCCCGTCGCCAGCATCACCAGACGGTCGAAGCCGAGCGCGATGCCGCCGGCGGCCGGCATGTCGGCGAGGCAGGCGAGGAAGTCCTCGTCGAGAGGATAGCTTTCGCCGTAGATGCGCTGGCGCTCCGCCTCGGCGTGGGTGAAGCGGCGGCGCTGTTCGGCCGGGTCGGCGAGTTCAAGGAAGGCGTTGGCGAGTTCCACGCCGCAAACGTACAGCTCGAAGCGTTCGGCATAGCGCGGATCGTCGGCGCACAGCTCAGCCAGCGCCGCCTCGCTGGCGGGATAGCGCCGCAGCACCGTGGCCCGGCCCTGGCCGAGCCATGGCTCGACCTGGGACGCGAGAACCTTGGAGAAGAGGTCAGACCAGGTGTCGTCGGCAGCCACCCGAAGGCCGGCGTCCCGCACGATCCGGGCGAAGGACTCGACGCGGCCCGGCAGATGCGGACTGAGCACGTCGAGGTCGAGGCCGGCGTGACGGCGGAAGGCCTGCGCCACCGTGAGGAGTTCCGGCTCGGCGGCGGGGTCGGCGCGAGCCTCGCGGTGACGCAGTTCCGCCGTGCCTGCCGCCGCCGCCGCGACCCTCAACAGCGCCACGGCATCGGCGGCGAGGTCGTCCAGCGTGGCGCCGGCGCGGTACCACTCCAGCATCGTGAACTCGGGATGGTGCAGGCGACCGCGCTCGCGGTTGCGGAACACCGGCGCCAGGGTGAACAGCTCCGGCACGCCGGCGGCGAGCAGCTTCTTGCAGGCCAGCTCCGGAGAGGTGTGCAGGTACAATCGGTTGACGTGACCGGCGGTATCGATCAGTTGCGTCGCGAAGGCCGAAACATGCGTCTCGTTGCCCGGCGACGTTTGCAGCACGGGCGTTTCCACCTCCACGAACCCGCGATCGAGGAACCAGCGGCGCACCGCCTCCTTGATCCGGCCGCGGGCGGCGAGGCGAGGCCAGCGAGCGGCGAAACGGTCGCGACGCCAGGACGCCGGCGAGGCCGTATCCGGAGCTGCGGCGGGACGTGGCGGCGGGGGATCGGCTGCATGCATCCCCCTTGCGCTGCCACATGTCGCCGGTTCTCGGCAAGGCTGCCGGGTAGACGCCGATGCGAACGGATCGCGCCGCCGAAGCAGGTTCGCGTCGGCAGGCCAACGCTTCACCCGCTTCGCTTTCCGACAAGCCGCAGGTTTTGATCGCAAAACCGCGGGGCACTTTTGCGAAACCTGCTTAGAACGTCACGGAGTTCACGCGATCCAGAAGTTCGGTGCTGGTGAACGGTTTCTCGATGAAGTGCGTCGCGCCGCTGTCGCGCGCAACCGCGCCGTAGCGCTTCTGCGACTTGGCCGTGGCCATGATGAAGGGAATCTTGGCGGTACGCGGCTGAGCCCGCAGCCTGAGCAGCAGATCCATGCCCGACATCGGGCTCATGTTCCAGTCCGAGATCACCAGCCCGAAGGTCAGCCTGCCGGTCAGGGCAAGGGCTTCGCCCCCGTCCGCCGCCTCGTCGATGTTGGCGAAACCGCTGGCTTCCAGCATCCGGCGGATGATCTTGCGCGTCACGCGGCTGTCGTCGACGACGAGGATGCGGGCATAAGGCAGCATGGTGGGCGATCTCGGTGGGCCGGCGACGAGGCCATGCGCCAGGGAGCAGTGACACCATCCGCTTACCTCTTCCTTTCGGGAAGATGCGGGATGGCGCGGCGAAGCGGGATGGCCATCGTCCGGCAGGCCGCGCTGCAATTTCACTTGATCGGCGACGGCTCGCTGGCTAGCCAGGAAGAAAGGCCGCCGCGCACCGCCGCCTTCCCCGCGTCCCCAAAAGGCTCCCCGTGAAAGTCATCGCCAGTTCGATCCGCAAAGGCAACATCCTCGAACGCGACGACGGCCAGCTCTACGTCGTGCTGACGGCGGAAAGCTTCCACCCCGGCAAGGGCACGCCGACCACCCAGATCGACATGCGCCGCCTCAGCGACGGCGTGAAGACCACCGACCGGTACAAGACGACCGAGCAGGTCGAGCGAGCCTTCGTGGAGGACTCGAACTTCTCGTACCTGTATCAGGACAGCGACGGCTACACCTTCATGAACCAGGACAGCTACGAGCAGGTGATCGTGCCCAACGAGGTACTCGGCACCCAGGCCGTGTACCTGCAGGAGGGCATGGTCTGCGTCCTGTCCATGTTCAACGGCACGCCGGTCGGCATCCAGCTCCCCGCGCGCGTGACCCTGGAGATCATGGACACCGAGCCGGCGATGAAGGGCCAGACGGCGTCCTCATCCTATAAGCCGGCGAAGCTGTCGAACGGCGCCCGCATCATGGTGCCGCCGCACATCGCGACCGGAACCCGCGTCGTGGTGCAAACGGAGGACGGGTCTTATGTCGAGCGCGCGAAGGACTGAAGGGCGTTCGGCAGAAGCATGAGTTGCGCGCCGCCGCTGGATCAAGGCAGGAGGGCTCAGCCAGCACTCCCTCCGCGATCAGCAAGCGTGGGAAAGACGTCTGCAGGCCACATGCGCCGAAGCCGGCTCGGCAGATTCCGGACTCGGCAGGGCGCACGGTTCAGGCAGTGCGGACCGTGCGGCGGTCCAAAACCTTCAGAAGTTCGCCGATCTCCAGCGGCGTGTCCGATGGCAAATCGTACAAGCGCTCCAGCTTGCGACCGATCACGGTTGATGACGTCATGCCGAGACGAAACCCGACCATGTAGGGCGTCTCGAGGCGGGACACCTCCGACCTGATATCTACGGCATTATTCTTGTTCGGCATCATCTTCAGCCAGTTGTCGACGACCACCCCGATCCGGGACCCGGCTTGCTCCTTCACAGCCGACACCCATCCGTCGTGCCGAGAACAAAGAAAAGACATGATTGTTCCGGCCAAGGGCAGAATACGAACGTTTTGCATTGAAATCGTCGTAATCGCCGGCTGACGCGTCCACAAAGCAGGTTCGCGTTGGCAGGCCAACGCTTCACCTGCTTAGCCCTTTGCCATGCCGCAGGCTTGGATCGCAGAACCGCGGGGCACTTTCGCGAAACCTGCTTAGGACAGGGCGGCGATCAGCGCGGGGATCAACGGCGCATCGGCCGGGGGCATCGGCAGGGTCGCGAGGTCGCGTGGGGGCAGCCAGCGCGAAGCCTGTGCTTCCCGCCCCTGGGCCATGCCCTTCCAGCGCCGGCAAAGGTAGAGCGGCATCAGAAGGTGCACGTCGGGGTAGGCGAAACTGGCGAAGCTGAGCGGCGTCAGGCAGGCCTCGCCGACGATCAAGCCGAGTTCCTCCGCCAGTTCGCGCACCAGCGCCTGTTCCGGCCGCTCGCCCGCCTCCACCTTGCCGCCGGGAAATTCCCACAGGCCGGCCATCGCCCGGCCGTCCGGGCGCTGGCTGACAAGCACCCGCCCGTCCGCATCGACCAGCGCCGCCGCGACCACCAGAAGCAACCTCAGCGTCCAACCCTCCCGGCTGCCCGAGCCTTTCCGGCTGCCCATGCCGCCGGCCGAGATGGGCCGCTGCGGGCCTTGGCGCAGCAAGCCAAGCCGGCAAACGCGCGGCATCGGACCGTGCAGCGAGTGGCACGGCCGCAGCTTAAAGCATCGCCAAGTCCAGCAGCAACTACGTTCGTGAGGGCACCGCACGTCGCTCCCGCGCTGAGATCGCCATCCCTGCTCAGAGAAAGTCGGGCTCGACGCGATCCTCGCGCTCCTCGACCGGTTGCACGACCTGCGCGAGCGAAGGCCGAGACATCGGCCGGTGAGCATGCGGCCTCACCTCGTCCCCGGCATCGTACACCAGGTCGCATCCAACCTGCCGGGTCGGAAGGCGCCGATCTCCTCGCAGGAGCGGACGAAGCGCCGAAAAATGCGGTCGCTGTCAGCAAGTCGCGCGATCGTCAGCGGGCGCTCGAGGTTTGTCGACTGGACTTGGTCGCGTCCATGAAGCCGCCCGTCATGGGGCCCTCGGCGTAGGTTGATACGTCGCGGACTGAAGCCGTTCCCACGCGTCACGCCCGCCTGGATTCGGGATGGAGGCGCGGGCACCTCACGGCATCGGTCCGCGCCGTTCCCGCCTGCTCTCGGGACCGATCGTCCGCTCGATGAAGCGAAGGGTTGCCGCGAACGCCCTCAGGTTGGCCGCCCGGCTTTCATCGGCCGTTCGCCCGGCCAGATTGTGATCGAGCCCCGGCATCACCACCAGTTCGCGAACGATGCCGGCGGCCTCCAGGCGTGCGGCCATCTCGACGCTCTGCTGGAAGGGAACGACGCGATCGCCGTCCCCCGTCACCAGCAGCATCGGCGGCGTCGAGGGCCCGACCGAGAGGGCGGGACTGGCCGAGCGCAGCAGGTCGGGATGGCAGGCCGGCCCCACGCAGCCGAGCAGCCGCCATTCCGGCGCGGTCGCGAGATCCCGCGACCCGGCGTGGGCGACGCGCGCCTGGTCGGCGATGGTTGTCATGTCGAACACGCCGTACCAGGCGACGGCACCCTCGATGCACCCCTCCCTGGCCCGCGCCCGTGATGCGCAGCCCGTGCCGGCGAGCGCCGCCAGCAGACCGCCGGCGGACTCGCCCCAGGCGACGATGCGGGTCGGGTCGATGCGGTCGGCGGGCTCGTCCGCGCCGCGACGGAGGAACGCGATGGCGGCCGCGACATCGGCCATCTGGGCGGGGAACCGCGCTTCGCCGCTCAGGCGATAGTCGATCGAGGCGACGGCGTAGCCCCGCGTCGCCAGGGTCGTGAAGAATTCGAGGAACGGGGCTCCGACGTGCCGGTCGCCGGCGAGCCAGGCGCCGCCGTGGATGAACACCACCAAAGGCAGGCCCGTCGACGGAGCCGCCGGGTGCGCGGCCGGCGGCAGGTACAGATCGAGATGCAGCGGGCGAAAGCCTTCCACGGTCGCGTAGGTGATCCCGAACCGTTCGCGCACGCCGCCCGGCGTTGGCTCCCCCGCGCCGGCAGGGCCGGCCAGGGCGGCGGCGCAGAACGCGGCGGCCAAGCGCCCGATCATCCGCATGGAGCGTCGCTTGCCAACATCCGCCGGGCGAGTCGGGTGCCCGACAACCACGCATCCTCGACCTCGGGGCCGAGCAGCCAGTCGCCGCACAGGCCGAGGCCGAGGGCAGGGTTCCAGAGGCTCACGCCCGAGCCGGACTCCAGCGCCCTGGCGTAACGCCAGCGATGCGCCAGCAATGCCAGCGGGATCGGCAAGGGTGCCCCAACCTCGCGAGCGAGAACGGCGAGCAGTTCGGCCGCCACGGCGCCGGCCTCGTGCTCCAGATGGGCGGTCGACCAAGTGGCCGAGGCGTGAACCACCCACACCTCGGCCTGCGACGAGCCCCGCCCCGGCTTGGCCGAGTCCCGCGCGGCCCAGAAGATGTCCGCCGAGGCCGGCAGAACGTCGCGGCCGCCCGGCAGGCGCTCGGCGAAGGCGGCGCCCAGCGTCCAGCACGGCGCCGAGCGCCGCTGCGCCGCCTGCGCGGCCAGACCGGGATCGTGCTGCGCCACGAGAAGCGCAGCCTGCTCGGCCGGCACCGCCACCGCAAGCGCGGTGAAGCCGGGCTCATCGAACCTTTCGCCGTCGATGCTCCAGGCGCCGTTGCGCCTTTCAAGCCGCTCGACACGGCTCGACCAGCGCACGTCCAGGCGGCCGGCCATGTCCGCCAGCGGCGCGCTCATCGCCGGCACGCCGACCCAGGCGCCCGGGACGGCCGGCCAGGGGGTCACCAGACCGGCCTCGTGCCAGCGCGTGACCTGCCGGACGAAGTCGGCATCGCGCGCCGTGAAGCAGGGGGCGCCATGATCGGCGGCGGCCGGGCCGAGAGCCGTGTCCAGCACGCGAGACGACAGGCGGCCGCCGGGCCGGCGCCCCTTGTCGAACAAGATGACGGGACGTCCGGCGTCGGCCAGGACCTGCGCGCCGGCGAGGCCGGCCAAACCAGCCCCTACGATCGCGATCCCCCGCGAGGGCACGGCGGCAGCCATGCTCATCGAGACCTGCTCACCTCGCATCTCCTCCCCGGCGGCGCTCCGCGATCGGCGGTGTCCGGGGCGGGAATAGAGGCCATGAACCGCGCAACGGCAAGGCCACCGCGGCATGGTCGGGCGCGGCCTGGAGAAGCGCGCCGGCTGACGACGAGCCGGCGCCAAGCAGGTTCGCGTTGGCAGGCCAACGCTTCATCCGCTTAGCTTGTTGATTGGCCGCAGGTTTCGATCGCAGAACCGCAGGGCACTTTTGCGAAACCTGCTGAGCGGTCAGAAGGTGTCGAGATCGCGCCGCAGGGCGAGCGCGAGAATGGCCGTGAGAATGATGAGAGCCGAAAGGATCATCTGGAACCGCCATCAACGGTGTTGTTGCAACCAAGACACAATCAAGCGGATTTGCGTCTTACGCAACTCATCCTTCGTCATAGATCCTAAGTCGTGCGGCGATGGTCCCAGGGCCTGACGACTTCAGCAGAAACGTCGGCGCCGTCGCGAGGGGAATGCCGCGAAGGCAAGCGCGAAGCCTTTGCGCCCGACGCGCCTTTCCCGCGCAAGGGCAGCCGCGTCTCCGCGGCAAGTCGTCGTGCGGGGGCTTGCCGGACAGGCTCTGCCGGATCGGTCGGCGCCTGGCGTCAGGGGCGCCCGGGCGAGCTGCGGTCGCCGCCGGCCGTTATCTGAGTGCTGCGGCCGTCGGGCGGCATTTCCATCGCGTGCACGCGGTCATCGTCGCGCAGGAAGGTGCCGGCGCGCGCGATCACCAGATCGTTCTCGGCCAGGCCGCTGGAGATTCCGATGCTGTTGCCGTCAAGCAGCCCCGTGGTGACGCTGCGCATGACGACGCGGCCGCGCTGCACGATGCCGACCACGGCGCCATTGGCTCCGTAGAGCAGCGCCGACAGCGGGACGGTGAGCCCGCAATTCTTGCCGACGTCGATCTCGGCGCGGGCGAACATGCCGACGCGCAAGTTGGCATTAGGAGCAACGCTCAGATGCAAGGTGCCGAGCTGCGTGGTCGCGTTGACGCCGTCCTCGATCGTCGCAAGACGGGCGTCAAGGTCGCCGAGGCCGATGACGCGCAGCTTGGCCTCCATGCCCGGGCGCAGGCGCGACAGGCCGGACGCCAGCAGCTCGGCCTTGAGTTCGAGTTCGCCGGCCTCCGCGATGCGGAACAGCGGGTCGGCCTGCTTGGGATCGACATAGGCGCCAACGGTGGCGGTCGCGGCAAGAAGGATGCCATCGACGGGCGCCCTGACGATCTCGGGCGAGCCCCCCTGCGCAGGAGCGAGCCGCGCCAGCACCTGGCTCCTGCTCACCAGGTCGCCCGGCTCCACCGTCAGTTCGCTCACCATCAAACCTTCGCGGTCGGAGCGGACCTCGACGTCGTGCCGGGCGACGAACACGCCGGACGCGGCGATGCGCTCCTTGAGGCAGCGCGGCACGGCCCTGACGACCGAAACGGTCAGGCCCGCGGAGGATCCGTCCTCGCCGCGCGCGCCGGCGCTCCCGGCCAGCACGACCGCGGCGGCGAGCAGGGCCGGAATCGCCCGTCGGGCGTCGAGCGGGAGGCGAGAACGGGGGGGAAACAGGGTCGGCGTCATCCGGGCAAGCGTCACGGCGCTCATTCCCCCGCGACGTGGGTCGGCTGCGGTTTCGCGCCGGTGGTGATCATGAAGCGCAGGCGGCGCGCGCAGAAGCGGCTGAAATCGTCCATCGCGAGAAACATCGCGGGCACGAAAATCAGCGACAGCAGCGTCGACACGATCAGGCCGCCGATCACGGCGATCGCCATCGGCGAGCGGATCTCGCCGCCGGCGCCGTGCGCGAAGGCGCTCGGCACCATGCCGGCGACCATGGCGATCGTGGTCATCACGATGGGCCGGGCTCGCTTGCGGCCGGCGTCGAAGGCCGCCGCCGAGCGCTCCTGCCCGCGCGCGATGGCGTGGATGGTGAAGTCAACGAGCATGATCGCGTTCTTGGTGACGATGCCCATCAGCATCAGCACGCCGATGA
>CALMGA010000087.1 GCA_937863205.1 uncultured Beijerinckiaceae bacterium
CCGCCGCCATCAGGGCGAGGCCGGCGCCGTAGCCGCGCGCGGACGACGCCTCGGTGGGACGGCGCAGCCGCCACAAGGCGAGAACGGCCGCGCCGAGCACCGCCGACGCCTTGAGACCGGCCATGAAGCGCAGCAGCAGGACGAGATGCGGCTCCGGCACTGCCACGGGGGAGCTTGCCGCGCCGACGGCGAGGCCGCCGAGGCCACCGGCGACCAGCAGGACGAGGAGAAGCACGCGCCGGCCGGCTGCGCGCGGCAGGGGCGCGGACCGGGCGGGGGCCGCCGAGGCAAGGTCGGTCATGCAACAGGCTCCCGAGCGAGGTACTTGAGGGTAGCTCGCCCGAAGCCGCGACGCCAGCCGTTCCCGGGTTCTACATCCATTTGACAGCCCCGCCGAGCCTTCCAGCGCGTCACGTCTGTTCCGCGCCGCCCCGTCCCGCTGTAGAAGGTCGAACCCGCGGCCGGCGACAGCAAGGTGCCCGGCCGTACCTCGCGAGATCCGATCCATGGTCAATCCGCTGCGCTGCCTGTTCATCGCCGTCGCGATCGCCGCGAGCCTGTCGCTCGCGGTTCCGCTTCGAGCGGCCCCGGCGGCCGGGCAGACCGACGAGGACGAGGAGGCTCCCACGCCGGCCCCCCTCACCGTGGGCTCGATGGCGATCGCATCCGACAACAACCTCGCGGTGGAATCGATGGCGGTGGATGTCGCGGTCGACCGCGTCGTCTACAACTACCGCCTGCGCAACAAGGGATCGGCCAAGCTGTCGTTGGCCGCCAGCGTGGCGCTGCCCGATCTCGAGGTCAGCAGCGAGGGCAACACCGTCTACAACCTGCCCTCGGCCGTTGCCGAGAACCCGGTCGGCCTCGTCGTCAAATCCAGCGATCAGCCGGTGCCGACAACGCCGGGCGTGCTCGCCTTCGCCCTGGGGATCGATCGGCTGGCCGAGATCAAGGCGGCCGGCCTCCCCCTGATTCCTTTCGGCGAAGCGCAGGACAAGGCCATCGCCGCCGCCAAGCCGGACGTCTTGTCGAAGCTGGCCGACCTCGGCCTCGTCACCCCGCGCGATCCCGCGCAGCCCGACACGCCGGTGATCGCCGACTGGAGCCTGCGCGTCGTCCACGGCTGGACGCAGATCCTCGACCCAGCCGCCGCCACACTCGTGGCGGTCTCCTTCGCACCCGTCAAGGCGAGCTACCGGGTCGACGCGGCCAACCTCGTCGGCTTCAACGCCCTCAAGGACCAGGTCTGCCTCACCCCGGCGATCATGGCCGCCGCCCGTGCGCTGCTGAAGGGCAAGGACGCCCTCGCCGAAGTCGACGACATCACGCTGGCCAACGACGGTCCGGCCCGATGGCTCGACAACCCGCCCGCCACCGTCGCCGTGCGCAAGCCGCAGGCCAGTGCCGTGGTCGCCTTCTGCGGCATGGACGCGGCGAGCGCCGGCAAATCTGTGGTGACCGGCAAGATGCCCGGCTCGGGCGAGGCGGCCGGCCTGCGCGTGCTGATCTTCTCCGCCGCCGGCTCGTAAGCCTCGGCCGCGCGCCGCTGCCCGGCCGGGCGGCGTTGACATGAGGGGGTGAAAGCTGCAGGGAACCGCCGCCGCTCGGCGACCCCTTCCGCGGCCGTGTTGAGCGTATCCTGGCGGTTTTTCGGACGAATGCGCAACTACCTCGATTTCGAAAAGCCGGTCGCCGAACTCGATGCCAAGGTGGACGAGCTGAAGGCGCTCAACCTCGACGGCGAGGGGCACGCGATCGGCGAGGAAACGCTGCGGCTCGAAGCCAAGGCGGCCAAGACCCTGGCCGACATCTACGCCGCGCTGACGCCCTGGCAGAAGACACAGGTGGCGCGCCATCCCCAGCGCCCGCATCTTTCCGACTACCTCCGGCACCTCGTCACCGATTTCACCCCGCTCGCCGGCGACCGGGTGTTCGGTGAGGATCAGGCGATCGTGGGCGGCTTCGGCCGGTTCCGCGGCCGCTCGGTCTGCGTGATCGGGCAGGAAAAGGGCTCGGACACGGAAAGCCGGCTGCGCCACAACTTCGGCATGGCCCGGCCCGAAGGCTATCGCAAGGCGGCGCGCCTGATGCAGCTCGCCGACCGCTTCGCCGTGCCGGTGATCTCGCTCGTCGACACGGCCGGCGCCTTTCCTGGCATCGACGCGGAGGAGCGCGGGCAGGCCGAAGCCATCGCCCATTCCATCGACGTCTGCCTCGGGCTCGGCGTGCCCAACGTCGCCACCATCGTGGGCGAGGGCGGATCGGGCGGCGCCATCGCCATCGCCAGCTGCAACCGCGTGCTGATGCTGGAGCACGCGATCTATTCCGTGATCTCGCCCGAGGGGGCCTCCTCCATCCTGTGGCGCGAAGCGGCGCGGGCGGAGGACGCCGCCACCAACATGAAGATCACCGCCCAGGACCTCCTGCGCTTCGGCATCATCGACGCGATCGTGGCCGAGCCGCCGGGCGGCGCCCACCGCGACCATGCCCTCGTCACCCGGGCGGTCGGCGACGCGATCGAGGCGGCGCTGGGCGAGCTGTCCGCGATGGATCGCGACGCGATCCGGGCGGCGCGGACGGAGAAGTTCCTGGCGATGGGTCGCAAGATCTGACGCGCGGGCGCCTCTTGCCGGGCGATGCTCGGATCCGGTTCGATGTGGTGAGATGATGGCCGACCTGGCCGACGTCACGCATCGCGCAATTGGAACGGCATCCGCGCCATTCCCGTCACAGATTCGCTGAAAAGCGCCGGCCGGCGATCTTCAGCCTTCGTTTACGCCCGCGCCCTAGGCTGCTCGCCTTGCGGCTGCCTTATCGTGTGGCTAAGCCGTTCGTGATGGGCGCGCGCGGCGTCCCCAGCAGAGTTGGCCCGTATGCGTTCCAACCGTCTCCTCACCCGCCTCGCCGGCCTAGCCCTGGTGGCGTCGGCGTCGGCGTGCCTCGCCGGTTGCGATGAAATGGCGTCGGGCGGCGGGTACGGTGGCATTTCCGGCTCGGCGCGCGCGTCGCACCCGCTGGCGCCCGATCTGGTGGCGCTGATGGAGAAGAAGGGCGTCGGCCAGACCTCCGCCGTGCTGATCCGCACCTACAAGAAGGAAGCCGAATTCGAGATCTGGAAGATGCGCTCGGACGGGCGTTACATCCATTTCAAGACCTTCCCGATGTGTCGCTGGTCGGGTCAGCTCGGCCCCAAGATGCGCGAAGGCGACCGTCAGGTGCCCGAAGGCTTTTACCGGATCACGCCCGGGCAGATGAATCCGAACTCGCAATATTACCTCAGCTTCAACGTCGGCTACCCCAACGCCTATGACCGGGCGCAGGGTGCCTCGGGCGGCTCCATCTTCGTGCACGGGGCCTGCTCGTCGGCCGGCTGCTTCTCGATGACCGACGGGCAGATCGATCAGATCTACGCCGTCGCCCGCGAAGCCTTCAACGGCGGCCAGCAGTCGATCCAGATGCAGTCCTACCCTTTCCACATGACCCCCGAAAACATCGCCAAATACCGCAACGACTCGAACATCGGCTTCTGGCGCCAGCTCAAGGAGGGCGCGGACAACTTCGAAGTTTCGAAGCAGGACGTGACGGTGGGCGTGTGCGGCCGGCATTACGTGTTCAACACCACCGCGCGCAACCTCGACCCCTCCGGCCCGTGCCCGGCGCTGCAGCACGATGGCATCGAGACCGAAGTCGCCGCCAGGGTGGCCGAAGACGATGCCAGGATCGCCAAGCTCAGCGAGACGACGCCGGCGGTTCGGACCATCTACGCCGACGGCGGGCAGAACCCCGAGTTCCGCCACGCCCAGCTCAGCGAAGTGAGCCGCCCCGAGGCGCTTGCCACCGGCCCGACCGACTGGCTGGTGGACCCGTCCAAGAAGGTGTCGCCGGTGGTCAAGGTCGCGGCGAAAAAGGACGCCGCCAAGATCCTCGCGGTCAAGGAAGCCGGAAAGGACCCGGCCCGCGGCAGGACGACGCTGGCCAAGACCAGGGCGCCCAACCCGGCGGTGGCCGACACCGGCGACCGGACGTCCTCGATCCGGAAGCCGGACGGTGCGGCGAAGTCTCAGGCAGCGCTGTAGCCCGCCCCGCCGATCCGGCCGGGTCATCCGCGCGCCGACGATCCTCGGTCAACTGCCGGCGATTGCGGCGATACCGATGCGCGTCCCTACGTGGCAGTCGAGCAGCGGACCGATGGATTTCGCAGCAGTTTCCGAATCGGACCTCATAGCCCAAAGCATCGGACCGCAAACCGCCTCGCACTTTTCGGCCCGACACTGTGGCTTCAGCGTAGCGCCACCACCGGCACGGCGAGCAGGGCGGCGGCGCCCAAGGCGCGGCGCCACGGATTGACGCCGCGCGCCACCTCGTCGAGCGCCCACGCCGACAGGCTCGCGACTTTGACGACCCGCAGGGCGACGCCGGCCGGGCCACTTGGCCGCAGCAGCAGGTCGGCGGCGACCGCGCAGGCGAACACGGTGAGGGCGAGGTTGGGCATCTGCCCGATCACGATCTTGCCGGTCGTGCGGTCCTCGAAAGCCCAGCGGAAGGCCCGCTCCGTGCCGCTCTCGCCCGCCATGGTCCGATCCTCCGCGCGGGTCGGGCGCGGGGTCCATGGGGACGCCCTCCGCCCAGTCGCCGAGCCCAACCAGCGTCAGGCGCGGATCGATCCCGCCCACGCCTGACGCCGGTTGTCGCAGCGGCGCCGGCTACTTCAACAGCACCAGGCTGGTGAACGGCGGCACATAGGCCTGCAGCATCACCAGTCCGCCGACAAGGCAGGCCAACGCGATCGAGTGCTTGAACACGAAGCGCAGGATGGTGCCCTCGTGGCCGAACCAGTTGGTGGCGGTGGAGGCGACCACGATCGACTGGGCGTCGATCATCTTGCCCATCACGCCGCCGCTCGAATTCGAGGCGGCCATCAGGATCGGCGACAGGCCGAGCTGCGCGGCGGTAACGGTCTGCAGGCCGCCGAAGAGCACGTTGGAGGCCGTGTCCGACCCGGTCAGCGCCACGCCGAGCCAGCCGAGCAGGGCGGCGAAGAAGGGGTAGACGACGCCGGTCTGGGCGAAGGCCAGGCCCAGCGTCGCGTCGAGGCCGGAATAGCGGGTCAGCGTGCCCAGCGCCAGCATGGCGGCGATGGTGATGAGCGACTTCGCCGTGAGCCGGAGGGTGCGAAGGTAGGTGCGGGCGAGCTGCAGCGGATTGTAGCCGATCACCAGTCCGGCGATGATCGCCGCCACCAGGATGCCGGTGCCGGTCATGGTGAGGAAGTTGAACTTGTAGGCCGCCGCCTCCAACGCCGGCTTGGGCACGGCCGGGGGCATCTTCTGGATCAGCTTGTCGAGGCCGGGCACGACGTAGGACGGCGACCACAGGGCGTCGACCAGCTTCTTGAAGCTGTCCGTGCCCCACACGAAGACGGTCGCGCACAGGATCACCCAAGGCAGCCAGGCCTGGGCCACGGTGATGTTTCCGCGCGGCACGACGTTGAGGATCTCGGCCTCGGAGGGGACTTCGCGTCCCGGCGCGGTGCCGCTTCGCGGCTCCATCGTCGAGGCGCTGGTGTCGTTGTGGCGGAAGTTGAGCGCGGCGCTGGTCCAGATCTCGCGGGGCTGCCACACCTTGAGGAACAGGTAGAGCGAGCCCATCGAGACCAGGGCGGCGACCACGTCGACGAGCCAGGGCCCGTTGTAGTTCGACACGAAGAACTGCGACACGGCGAACGCGACGCCGGTGATGAGGATAGCCGGCCAGATCTGCATCATCGGACGAAAGCCGACGAAGGCGTAGATGACCCAGAACGGCACCAGCAGCGAGAAGAAGGGCAGCTGGCGGCCGACCATCGCGCCCAGCGTGATCTCGCTGATGCCGGTTGTGCGGCCGAGCACCACGATGGGCGTGCCAAGTGCGCCGTAGGCGACGGGGGCGGTGTTGGCGATGAGCGACAGGCCGGAGGCGGCGAGCGGGGAAAAGCCGAGGCCGATCAGGATGGCACCGGTGACGGCGACCGGCGTGCCGAAGCCGGCCGCGCCCTCGAAGAAGGCTCCGAAGGCGAAGGCGACCAGCAGCACCTGAAGCCGGCGGTCGGGTGTGATGCCGGCGATGGACTCCTGCAGCACCTTGAAGGAGCCGTTGTCCACCGTCAGCTGATACAGGAAGATGACGTTGAGAATGATCCAGCCGATGGGAAACAGTCCGGTCATCACGCCGAGCCCGGTCGCCTTCAACGCCTTGTCGACCGGCATGCCGAAGATCAGCGTGACGACGAGCAGGGCCGAGAGCAACGCGGCGATGGCGGCGACGTAGGCCTGGACCTTGCCGGCGGCGATGAGGCCGAGCAGCACCACGATGGGCACGGCGGCGACCAGCGTCGACAGGATCGCGCTGCCGAGCGGGTTGTATGTCTGTTGCCACACCATGCTTGCAGGCCCGCTCCCACGCCTTTCGGCAGTGCCCGCTTGAAGCAACTGGTGCGCTCGCCGGCAACCATCCGTTCGGCCGGAAAGGGACGGCGGTGGGGCGCGTGGCCGCAATAACACGATCGCTGCGGATTTGGCCGGATCTTGGCTGCGGGCGTCGTCGCCGGTGGAGTTACGGCGTTGCCGCCGCGCCCGCTCCGCCGAGGTTCGGCCTGTTCGCCAAGAGCTCTCACGAGATGCGCAGCGCGGCGCAACAGGACCCATCCCCTTCTTTGCCGACTTTCAGGTGCCACTTCGCCTGCAGTTCGGGCGACGGCATCCCGACCGGCGTCATCGGATCGTCAGTTCGTGCACGCTGAACAGGCCACCCTCGTCCAGCCACACCCTGAGCGGCGTCCATCCCGCCTCGCGGGCGAGCACTTGGAAGCCGTCCACGGTGTACTTGTGCGAGTTCTCGGTGTGGATGGTTTCGCCGGCGGCGAAGGCGAAGCGGGTACCGAGCAGCGAAACGCTCTGCGCGCGACGGCTGACGAGGTGCATCTCGACCCGGCCCTCGTCCGCGTTGAAGATCGCCCGATGAGCGAAGCCGTCGAGATCGAAATCGGCGTCGAGTTCGCGGTTGGCGCGTACCAGCAGGTTCTTGTTGAAGGCGGCGGTGATGCCGGCCGCGTCGTCGTAGGCCGGCAGCAGGATGTCCTCGCCCTTGCGCAGGTCGACGCCGATCACCAGACGTCCGACCGGCCCGAGCACCTCGGCCATGCGTCGCAGCAGCGCCACCGCCTCTTCGGGCGCGAAGTTGCCGATCGTGGAACCGGGAAAGAAGCCGAGGCGCGGGCGCTCGGCGAGATCGTCGGGCAGGACCAGGGCGGAGCCGAAATCGCCAACCAGGGGATGAATGCGCAGGTCGGGGAAGCGCTCGCACAGCCGGATGCGGGCGTCTTCCAGTGCGCTCGCCGACACATCCACCGGCACGTAGGCGGCAAGCTTGTCGAGGGCGCGCAGCAGGATCTCGGTCTTGCGGCTCGATCCCGAGCCGAACTCGATCAACACCGAGCCGGCTTGCGTGGCGGCGACGATGGCGCCGGCGCAGCCCTCCAGGATGCCGATCTCGGTCCGGGTGGGGTAATATTCCGGGAGCGCCGTGATGCGTTCGAAAAGCGAGCTGCCGCGCTGGTCGTAGATGTATCGGCAGGGCAGCGTCTTGCGCGGCTGGGCGAGACCGTGCAGCGCGGCGGCGGCGAAGCCGTCCCCCGCGTGCGGTTCCTCCGCCTTGCGCGGCGCATTGCTCGCCGCCGGCACATCGTGCGTCATCGGTCGGCCGCCAAGCGCAGCCCGGTAAACTGCCAGCGCTGGTGGGGATAGAAGAAGTTGCGATAGGTCGCCCGCTCGTGCCCGGACGGCGTGGCGCAGGAGGATCCCCTGAGCACGTGCTGCGAGCACATGAACTTGCCGTTGTACTCGCCAAGCGCCCCGGGCGCCGCCCTGTAGCCGGGATAGGGGAGGTAGGCGCTGGCGGTCCATTGCCAGACCTGCCCGAAGAACTGCCGGTCGTCGTCGTCCGGGCGCGCGGGGGTGAGTCGTCCGGGCTGCCGCGTCTTCGCCGGTGCCGCGGCGCCGGCCGCGTGCTCCCATTCGAACTCGGTCGGCAGACGGTGGCCGGCCCAGCGGGCGTAGGCATCGGCTTCGAAGAAGCTGACGTGGGCGACGGGGGCTGCGAGGTCCAGCGGCTGACGGCCGTAAAGGCCCATGCCGGCCCACGCGCCGTCGCGGTTTTCCCAATAAAGCGGCGCGTCCCAGCCCTGCGCCTTCACCGTCGCCCAGCCGTCGGCGAGCCACAGCGAGGCGTCGCGGTAACCGCCGTCGGCGATGAAGTCCAGCCATTCGCCGGTAGTGACGAGGCGGTCGGCGAGGGCGAAGGGCTGGAGCAGGGCGCGGTGGCGCGGGCCCTCGTTGTCGAAGCTGAAGCCTTCGGCCGCGTCCTGCCCGGTCAGGCGTCCGCCATGGCCGATCTCGTGGATGCCGCCGGGATGGTCGGTGAAGGTCAACTCGGCCGCTGCGACGTGCGACGGCGTGGAGGGATCTGACGCATAGGCCGGACGCAACGGCTGGCTGGCGAACAGGCTCAGGATGTCGGTGAGCAGCAGTTCCTGGTGCTGCTGCTCGTGGTTGATGCCGATCGCGATCAAGTCGGCGAGGTAGGGTTCGAGCGGGCCGGCGGTGAGCTTGCCAAGGGCAGCGTCGACATGGGCCCGGTAGGCCATCACCTCGTCACGGCTCGGCCGCGTCATCAGCCCGCGATAGCCGCGCGGCTGCCGCGCCCCTTCCGCCTCGTAGTACGAATTGAAACAAAAAGGGAAGCGGCTGTCGAACAGCTCGTAGCCGGGCAGGTAGGGCTTGAGCAGGAAGGTTTCGAAGAACCAGGTGACATGAGCGAGATGCCACTTCGTCGGGCTGGCGTCGTCGTTGGCCTGCACGACCTGATCCTCCGCCGATAGGGGCGCGGCGAGATCGAGGGAATGGCGCCGTGTCGCGAACAAGCGCTCGACCAGGGGCATCCCGGTCGGGAAACGCGTTTCATCCGGGGGGCGAAGGCCTGCGGTCATCGACTTCCTGTCCACGCGCGCTCGGCGGGTGTCGCAAAACACCTTGGCCTGACCGTGGTTCCTGGCAGCGGACCATGTACCCCGATCGGCGGTGATGGCGAGCGGATCCCGTCGATCATCCCAACGGCACCGCGCCCTCGCCGCGGTCCTGCCGTCGTCGCAGGCGGCCGAGCAACAGGGCCGCCTGGGCGTTCACCAGGCCGACCTCGCCGCCGAAGCCGAACCAGCGCCGCGGCGTTTCCCGCTCGCGGGCGACGAGGTGTTGGCCGAGCGCCACCAGGGCGCTGGGCGTTGCGATGGAAAGGCCGGGGTGCAGCGCTTCCAGCGCCGCCGGGCGCAGCGCGTAGCGTCGCGCCCGCGCCTTCACCATCCGGCACGCGGCCCATCGGGCCACCGCGTCGGGACCATCCGCCTGAGTTCCCGAGCCGCCCGCACGGTTCTGTTCGTTCGCGAAGCTTCCCATCACAACGCCCTCCGGTCGAGGGCTGAATCTTATTCGGTTAAGCTACCTTTAAAAAGGTATATCTACCTTACAAAGCCTCGCGGCGTTCTCGCCGGTGTTCCCGGCAGGATCAACTCCACGGGTGAAGCCCAGGCGATCGTCACGTCGCGGATCGGCGGTGCGTTATGGCTTTCAAGGTCGAAGGTCGAGGCGCTGGTGCCGCGCCGGATGGTCTTCAGGAAGCGTTTGCCGTCGGCCGTGCGCACCGCCGCCTCGCGCCCCGATATGGAGGCCGGATCGTGTTCGGTATCTCGGCAGATCACGACGTCGCCGGCATTGTAGCGCGGCCACATGCTGTTGCCCTCCACCTCGAAGGCGACCATGTCGGCCGGCAGCGGGATATCGAGCTCGATCTCGCGCAGGCCTTCCGGAAAAACCTGCTCGTCTTCGGGGAAGATCTCGGCGCCGGCGCCGATGCGGCCGATGACGCGGACGCTGCTGGAGCGCCGCCCGCCCTCGCCGACGCCTTCCAGCAGCCAGGAGGCCGTGGTCTGCAGCACCGGAGCCAGCGCGGCCAGCGTTTCGGTGGTGATGCCGCGACGGTCGTTGTTCTGCACCGCCCGGCGCAGGTTGCGCACGGCGTCGGGCTTGCCCGCCGCCATTGAGGCGGCGTGGGCGGAAAGGCGCAGATTCGCGAGCCGGCCTTCGATGCGGGTCAGGACATCTTTCAAGGACATAAAGGTAGAACCATCTGGCATCTCCACAACCTACGGTAAGATCACCGTTGACAGAAGAGGTATGATTACCGAAGCTTCATCCATGATGCAGCAACAAAGTTCGCCACATCCACCCCAGAATGGCTCCGGGAACGCGTTTGGCGACGTGCCGCGCGGCACCCGCACCCGCTGGTCCGCTCCGCGCGTCGCCCGCCTCGGTTTCCTGGTCGGCCGCGGCTGGGATGCCAAACGCGTCGCCGGCGACCCGACGATCGCCTCCACGCCCAACAACGTGCACCGCCAAGCGCAACGCTTCGGCCTCGCGTTTCGCGACGCCACGGGACTGCGCCTGCCCTTCGACGTGGGGGAACGCCTCGATGCCGCCGCCGGCAAGCGCGGCTTGTCCCGCGACGGGCTGATCCGTTCGCTGATCCTCGCCGCCGGCTCCGACGCGGCCTTGATCGACAACATCCTCGACGACGATGCCTGATGACGCGCTCACCGACAATGAGGTCGCAGGCCGGGCGGACTTGCCCGCCTTGTGGACGGCCGGGCACGTCGGGGTGCGCCTCGTCGAGGCGATGAGCACGCTCGATCGCCTGCCAAGGGTCAGGGGACCGCGCGGCGCCGGAAACCATTGGCCGCAGCATCGCGCCGAATGGGCCGACCGGCTCGCCCAGGCCGAACTGCCGGATGCGGAGCGGCGCGAGCGCGAGGCGCGGCGCAACGAGCTGTCGCTACGCCGACCCAGCGGACGCGACATCGACCGGATGGATCGCGCCCTCGACTGGTTGCGCGAGCTGCGCGACTTCGATCCGGGCGTGGCGCTCGTCACCAGCCTTTGGGCCTTGCAGGCGGCGCGCCGTCGCTCGGTGCGCGCGCTGTGCCGGGACAAGGGATGGGCGCCCGCCACCTTGTACAAGCTGCGCGGCCGGGCGCTCGACCATCTCGCCACCGCCTTGAACACGCGGGGCGCCGCCGTGTGGTGAGGATGCGGTGCCAGGATATTGATTTGCCGGCCTTCGTCGGCGAGCCTTGGTGCCCGCGCACGCCCCGAGGCGCCCTCGCGGCCCTTTTGTTTCCGGCCCCGCGCGTGCTATCCCACGGCGAGACAGCCTGCATACAGCCCGCTTGGAGAGCATAGAGTGCGTTGCCGTTTCGCCGTCGCGTTCCTGTTCGCGCTTGCCGCGCGCGATCCTCTCGCCGCGCAGCAGGCCAAGCCTGCGATGGACGAGACGCAGAATCCGGCCGACAAGGCCTTCATCGGCGCCATGCACGACATGATGGTGGGCATGCATCGATCGATGCCGACGGGTGACACCGACCGCGATTTCGTGCGCCTGATGCTGCCGCATCACCAGTCCGCCGTGGACATGGCGAAGACCGAGCTGCAATACGGCAGGGACCCTGAGCTGAAAACGCTGGCTCAGGCGATCGTCGACGATCAGCAGCGCGAGATCGCTCTGATGAAGGCGTGGGAAGACAAGCACCCGAAGTAGCCGCTCTTCGCTCCGGATGCTGCTCGCGAGGACGGTGCGTGGGCGGGGCGTCAGCGCTCATTGATCAGCGCTCATTCAGGAGGTTCGCCGATGCCGCTCGGTTCAGCCTACATGCGCCCGGCGGCTGCGGTCGTCGTTGCGCTGCTGCTCGGCGGTTGCGACCCGCGCGATTGCCTGCTCGGGATCGCTCACAGTGATTGCGCTTCCCACGGACCGAGCTTGGGATCGAATCTGGCGATGTTCCCGCAGGATGACGCGATCTGCCGCAGCTACGGGCTCGATCCCGGCACCCGCGACTATGCCGTCTGCCGCGATGCCAAGCGCCACGTCCGCCAACTCACCGAGCGGGAAACCGACTTCGGTGTCCTTCAGGAGCCTTTGTCACCCGAGGTCAGGCCGGTGTACCAGGTCAGGTAGCCGAGCGGTGCCGACCCGCGAGACTGCGGATCGGCGTCATCGAACGAAAGGCGCCTACTTGGCCTCTTCGGCCATGTGGGTCAGGCTCTCGCCCAATTCCTTGATCTTTTCGGCGTCCTTGCCGTCGCTCTTGCCGGCGATGGTGACCGTCTCCTTGCCGAGCTTCAACAGCAGGGATTTGACCTGCTCGCCGTTGATCTCCTTGGACTGCAGGTTCTTCTTCAGGTTCTCCAGGTCCTTGATGATCGTCTTGGCGCCGGACACCTCGACCTTGCCGAGCGTTTCTTCCCAGCCTTCGATGTTTTTGACGGCTGCCGAGATCGTGAAGCCCTTCACGCCGTCCTTGAGGTGTTTGATGGTCGCAGCAAACTGAGGCATGGATCAACTCCGAGCGGTAGCTGTCGATTGGGCAGCGCAGCTTAAGCCGGAGGCTTCGCTTTGGTTGCGGCGTCCCACCGCGGCCAGTGGGCGCGCGTGACGTGCACGGCCGGTGCGCCCGGACCCGTCGCATTGACATCCCCCGCGCCCCGCGCCACCACGGCGTCATGACCTCCTCCGTGCTCCCCGACGCGCCCAGCCGGCCCTCGGCGCCCGATCCCGTCGCCCGGCGGCGCACCTTCGCCATCATCTCGCACCCCGACGCCGGCAAGACCACGCTGACCGAGAAGCTGTTGCTGTTTGGCGGCGCCATCCAGCTCGCCGGCGAGGTGCGTGCCAAGGCCAACCGCCGGCAAACCCGCTCGGACTGGATGTGCATCGAGAAGGAGCGCGGCATTTCCGTCGTCACCTCCGTGATGACCTTCGAATACGGCGACCGCGTCTACAACCTGCTGGATACGCCGGGCCACGAGGACTTTTCGGAGGACACCTATCGCACCCTGACGGCGGTGGACTCGGCGATCATGGTGCTCGACGCCGCCCGCGGCATCGAGGCGCGAACCCGCAAGCTGTTCGAAGTCTGCCGCCTGCGCGACATCCCCATCGTCACCTTCATCAACAAGTGCGATCGCGAAACGCGCGATCCCTTCGATCTCCTCGACGAGATCGAGAAGACGCTAGCCCTCGACGTCGCCCCCGTGACCTGGCCGCTGGGGCAGGGCCGCGGCTTCGTGGGCACCTACGACCTCCATCGCAAGCTGGTTCGCCGCCTCGATCACGAGGCCGAGGCCGTGCCGGTGTCGGGCCCAGACGACCCCTACATCGAGGGGCTGATGAAGCCGCAGGACTTCCTCGACACGGTGGAGCAGATCGAGCTGGCCAGCGAGGGCTTGCGGACGTTCGACCGCACGGCCTTCCTCGAAGGGCACCTGACGCCGGTGTTCTTCGGCTCGGCGCTGCGCAACTTCGGCATCCGCGACCTCATCGACGCGCTCGCCGACTTCGCGCCCGCGCCGCAGGGGTTGGCCGCCGCCTCGCGCACGGTGGACGCGCACGAGGCCAAGATGACCGGCTTCGTGTTCAAGATCCAGGCGAACATGGACAAGAACCACCGCGACCGCATCGCCTTCATGCGG
>CALMGA010000088.1 GCA_937863205.1 uncultured Beijerinckiaceae bacterium
CTTGAGAAGCGTCGCTGCCGGCAATACGGAGGACACCGGCGGCGAGCCGGCCCCTGAGCGCTTGAACGTGCGTGAAGCGGGTGCAGCGGCGCGCCCGGGGAGCACGGTCTGCCCGGCCACCGGCCACCGTCGCCTCGCGCCGCTGCCGGCGAGACGCAGGCCGCTGCCGGCGGCGGGCGGTGGCCGCACCCCCTCCCAGATGACGGTGCCGAGCGTCGCGCCGGCCGCGTCGAGGAAGGTCACGAATTCGGCTTCGCGCACGTGCGCCGTGACCTCCGGACCGAGCCGGACGTGGTGGCACGGCAGGCCGTCGACCGCCTCGGTCGCGAACAGATGGAAGCCGCGGTTGCGGCGGCCGTCCTCGCTCAGCGTCGATCCGTCGGGGAAGCGCAACGCCACCGCCGGCGCGCTGTCGCGCGCTTCGGCGAAGCGCAGGATCGCGTGCCCGATGTGCTCGCCGTCGTCGGCGAGGATCAGCGGCGGGTCATCCATCCCGGAGGCCCGCCGCGCTGGGGCGTGCCCGAGGGCAGCTCACTTCGACCTCGGGGTTCGCACCGTGGTGACCAAGGTGAAGTCGCAGGAGGGAAGCGGTTCGCCGCCGGTCCAGCTGAGCTGCTGCGCGGTGCCGCTTTCCAGCTGACCGTCGCGTTTCACCATGTCGCGGGGCGCCAGCTGCGTGACCGCCCCGTGGCACTCGCTCTCCTGGTCGCCGAGCCGCATCCGCAAGGTGAACGGCACCCGGTTCGCCCCATCGGTCACCGAGCGGTACTCGATGACGTCGATGATGTAGCGGCCGTCCGGGTAGCTGTCGGTCCAGACGACATTCTCGACGGGTGTCGTTGACACGTTCGTCTTGAGATTGCGGTTGGCGTCGATATCCTTGACGCCGTCGCCGCAGATGCCGGGCCCGCGCTCGCCGTCGAAGCTGCTGATGCGTCCGCCCGGGCAGGTGACGTTGAGGTCGAGGTCGTCGAGCGTCGCCCAGGCCAGGGTGAACTGCAGCCGCCCGGTCTTGCCGCCGCGCTGCTCGACCCGCTTGTCGATCGCTTGCGATTCGGCGCGCTCCTCGGGTGTCGGCTCGGGCGTCGCGGTCGGCCTGCCGGTGGAGGGCTGCCTGATGGAGGGCTGGACAGCCGGCGCGGTGCAGGGCGGCACCTCGGCCTGGCTCATCTCCGCGACATGAACCTGCCGTCGCAGGCTTTCCCCGGTTTCGACCTCGCGGGCGAAGGCGCCATCGGACGGCGCCGGACAATAGTTGCGGGCGAAGCCGAACACCTGCCTGATGCCGCACGCGCGCAGCATGAGCACGCCGCCGGCCAGCACGGAGCCGGCGAACAGCACCCACAGGGCGATCCGCAAGCCGAGCGCCGTGCCGCGCTCCACGCTGCGCCCCTGGCCGGGTCTCTGGCCGGGCCTCATGTCGGGCATGCGATCACCGTCCCGTCCCGGTGGGGCCTGCGTCATCTCAGGCGGCCAGGGCGACGAGGATCTTGCCGAGGCGGGTGTTCTGTTCCGCCTCCTCGAGCGTTCCGGTCTGGGCGACGGCGTTGTGAGACACGGTGGTGCGGAAGGCGCGGCCCCACTGCTCCATGAAGCGGTTGGTGAACTCGGCCGGATCGGCGCCGATGCCCGACGCATCGAAGGCGACCGGTCGCGGCGCGAACACCGGCTCGTCGAGGTCCTCGCGGAAGCGCTCGATCTGCTGGGCCGGCGACACGCGGTCGAAGTCGAGTTCGGACACGAATCGGTTGATGAGCCCCTCGGCGACCAGCGCCGCCTTGCGGGCGATCGCCTCGTTCTGCTCGTTTGGCCCGGCCCGCAGCCGCAGCTCTGCCGCGACCCGCTCGGCGAGCTTGAGGCGGCGGGCGGCGGCGCCGATCTCGGCCGTCATCTCACGAAGGCTCGCCGCACCGATCCCGATGCGCCGGGCAAACACCGCATCCTCCGTGCGCATCTGCAGGAAGCCGGCCCAGCGCGCCAGCGCCGCATCGGCGAGCCTCGACCAGCGATCGGGGCGCGGCCCCGATGCCGGCGCGTCGATCTGCGTCGCCGCAGGCGCCGCCTTGCGGGCGCCGAACGGCCCGACCCGCCTGGGAGGCGCCGCGAGCGTCGCGTCGCGCGCATCCTCGGCCAATCCCTCCACGCCCGTCCGGTTCAGCGTTTCGGTCAGGGCGGCGTGGAGGTCGGACGCGTCGATCATCAGGCCGCGCAGGGCGCTGCCGAAGCGCGCGCGCTCGGCGCATTCGTTGAGGTCGGCAAAAAGCACCTGGTCGACGAAGGCGAGGCGCTCGGCCCGCCGCGTCGCCCAATCGTCGCTGACGTGGTAGCGCGCCAGCGTGTCGAGCACGTCGCGGCGGATCTCGCCGAGGCGGGCGGCGATCTGCCCGAGCTTGAGATCGGCCACGCACACCCGCGACAGTTCCGCCGCGAGGCGCCCGGCGCCGCCGTCGTTCAAGGTCATCAGCGCATCCCAGGCCGAGCCGGGATCGGCGAAATGCTCGGCCGCCACCGGCAGCGACACGAAGGCGGCGCGCAGATCGGCGAGGCGGCCATCCTCGCCGGGCACGATGCGCACCTCGTGCTTGCCGTCGTACTCGATCACGCCGCGGAACTGCACGGTGGGGTTGCGCACCAGGAAGACGTTGCGGAACGGCTGGCGCGGCCACCACTGCCGGACCCACGAAGGCTCGACCTTTGAGAACGGGTTCATCGAGGCGGAAAAACGGATGCCGAGCTTTTCCCCGAACATGTCCCTGCGGTCGCCGGCCTTCAATTCCAGCGTGCGGTCGAACTTGGTGAGGGCGAGAAACAGCAGGTTGGGCTTGCCCAGCCGCTTCTCGGGGCTGACGCCGTGAGTCAGCCCGACCCAGGTCTCGATGGCCTTGGGCAGGCTCGCCACCTCCATCACCGAGTCGGGGACGCAGAGCACCATGGTGGTGAGCTCCAGCTCGCCGGTGTAGCGCTGGAACAGGTAGTCGACCTTGCCGCGCAGGAACACGTCCTTGGAGGCGGTGTCGGCCGCCTCTCGGAAGTACTTGCGCAGGTCCTTCTTGAAACGGGTTCGGTATCCGGGAAAGTCGAGCAGGTCGGTGTGCTCGAAGAAGGGCTGCGGCTTGTCCCGGCACACGATGCGCAGCTCGGCGACCAGCGCCGTGACGAGCGGGCGGGGCAGGCTGGCCACCGTGCCGTCGGCCGTGGCGACGTCGAGGGCGCGGGCGTCGGCGTCGTGGATGCCGTCGAGCGCATTGACGTTGATGACGCTGTCGCGCGAGGGCACCAGCGCGTCGGTGCGCACGAAGGCGTCGGCGGCGAAGCGCAGCTTGGCCAGCGCCTCCGCGAGGCGGAGGTAGATCTTGGTGTAGGTCTCATGGCGGCCCCACAGCACCGACAACAGTTCGGCGCGGGCGGGCAGATCGAGGCGCGGCGCGACCGCGGCGATGCGCTCCCAGAACGGCCCCGGCCCGGACGCGGTGGCGGCGCCGCCGGAGTTGCGGGCGAGGTAATCCTGGAGATCCCATACATCGGCGGCTATGAGCGTGTCGGTCGGGGCCGGCCGGGCGCGCGCCTCGGCGGTGGCGAGCAGGCCTTCCAGGGTGGCCGCGTCGGTCACGCTCTCGTATTCCTGGTCGCCGTCCTGGAAGTAGGAGTTCACCAGGATCTTCACGATGTCGGTCTGGCTGAGCAGCTTCAGGCAAACGGGATAGCCGGCCGGCGAGGGCAGCTTGTGGATGGTGAAGCGGGTGACGACGCCGGTGGATTCGTCGCCGCCCATCGGGTTGATGTCCTCGATGAAGTCGATGTGCAAAGGCTCGCTGGCGCGCTCGCCGTCGAAGGCGGCGACGAGCGGCTTGCTGCCCTGGCGGGCCAGGATCGAGATCAGGTAGGACTTGCCGGCCTGGCTCGGCCCGAACACGCCGACGCAGGTCGGGCGCGTGGCCGAGCGGGCGAGGCGGCCGGCCTCGCTTGCCACCCGGCGAAGCTTGCCGGCCATGGCGGCCCGGTCCTGCGACACCTTGGCGGCGTTGCGCGGGTCGGCGATCCAGGCGAGCGCGTCGCGCGCGGCCTCGGCCGTCGCCAGGCAGCCGGCCGCGATGCGATCCCCCGCCGCGCGGACTGCCGCCCGATCTCCCGCTACCGCCGTCGCTGGCGCGTCCATGCCCCCGCCCTTCGTTGCCGGTCCTTAATTGATCGTCAGGATGCCCGTGTCGAGCCAATAGCCGTCGTCGGCGGCCATGGTGTCGAGGCTGAGCTGCATCAGCTTGGTCACCGACAGTCCGTCGCGATCCTGGGCATCCACGATCTTCAACTCCTCCTTGCGCGCTTCGCCCTCGTGGAACTTGTCGACCTCCTCGAAGTCGACGTCCTCGTCGGGGGCGCCGCGCTGCAGGGTCACGGTGATCGGCAGCTTGAGGCCGGCCCGGCCGGAACCAAGCGACATCTTGTAGAGCGGCGTCGCCGTCCAGCGGCGATGCGGCAGCTGCCGGTAGCCGATGCGCATGGGCGCGTGGTAGATCACCTCCGCCTCTCCTTCCCGGACGATGTGGCCCACGCCCGAGAACAGCACGTTCTCGGGCAGGATCTTGCCGGAGCGCTCCATCACGCCGAGGTGGCGGGCGGTGGAGCGCAGGCTCAGGCGATCGGTGAAGATGGTCAGGTTGATGATCTGCCGCTCGGCCAGCGCGCACAGCATGCCGCCGACGACCGTCGCGGTCTTGGGGTCGGAGATGCGGACGTTGTCGCGCGTCTTGAAGGGGTACCAGGCGCCGACGCGGTACTCGTGCATGGGGATGATGCGGTCGGGTGCGACCGCGAGCTTGTCGACGATCAGGTCAACGGTGGCCGGCAGGCGCGACGGGCGCCCGGCGAGCAGCACCTTGTCGCAGTCGAAGTGCCCCACCACCTCGGCGATGTTGGAGAAGATCTCGTCGAGCACGGAGCACACCGCCGCGCGGATGCGGCGGAAGTCGTAGTCGATGGGCACGTCGCGCAACGCGAAGGGCCGCGCCGTCGTGCCGTTGGCCAACTGGTTGGCTTCCCCGGCGACGTAGCTCTCGATGCGCGCCGAGGCCCCGGCGAAACGGCCGCGCTCGATCAGGGTGCCGATGTCGAGCGTTTCCACCGTTTCCTCGGCGCCGCTGTCGGCCGCCTCGAAGGCGTGCAGCAGGTCGATGCCGATCGGCTGCAGCACGCCGAGCACGAACTGCTGGCGCAGGTGCTTGTCCTGTTCCGACATGTTGGCGCGGTTGCCGCCGAAGCGGTTGTTGAGGAAGTCGCGCGGCGCGGCCACGCCGCAGGCGGCGAGGTGGCGCTCCATGCAGGGCAGCACGGCCTGCTCGATCACCGCCTTGAGCACGTCGTCGCCGGCGATGCGGAAGCTTTCGCGAAAGGTTTGCACCGGCACGATCGCGCGCCCGCGCTCCTCGTAGTAGGTGGTGATCATCAGGTCGGTGGTGCCGCCGCCGATGTCGATCGAGGCGAGGCGCAGCGAGGGCCGCGTTTCGGCCGCGTCGGGCACCTTGCCGACCTCGGCGAAGGGCCGGCGGCGCCCGGCCAGGTCGAAGAAGCCGACCACGTCGCCGCCGAACTTGCGAACGATCTCGGTGTAGATGTAGACGAACTGCACGCAGCTCGCCTCGTCCCAGCGCACGATCAGCTCGGGCGGGTGCAGGATGTTGCTCCTGGTCTTGCCCCATCCCATCAGGTCCCACACCAGCGTCAGCGCGGCGTGGACGCGGCTCCTCATGATGCGCTGCTCGCGCACCGGCATCGCCGAGGGCAGGGTGAGGATCAAACGGTTGAGCCGGCGCGGCGCGTCGGTGAAGGCGCGGGTCTGGCGCACCTGGTGGTTGTTGATCATCGACAGGGCCTGGACGAGGATCTCGCCGACCATCAGCGTGAAGAACGAGGAGCGCGAAAAGGTGAGCTGGCTCAGCATGCCGGTGAGGTCGCCGATCTCGGACTTGGCGACGAGGCTCTTGTAGAGGCCCTTGTCGCGGTTGATCTCGGCCAGCACGTCGCCGCGCGGGTTCATGTATCGGGCCACTGTGCGCTGGATCAGCG
This sequence comes from uncultured Beijerinckiaceae bacterium, assembly GCA_937863205.1. Next base: position 6,061 of record CALMGA010000088.1, read on the forward strand.
GCGGCACGTCGGGATCCTCGTAGTCGTGCGGCTGGAAGCTCCAGGGCTGGGCGATGGCGCCCGTATCCCAAAGGTATCGCTTGGGGCTCGACATGCCCGAGGTCTTTTCCGTGCCCTCGGCCAGTTCGCGGAAGCGCGCCGCTTCCGGGCCGATGCGAACCAGGCTCGGCCACAGGAAGGCCTTGAGCCGGCCGGACCGGCGCGACAGGCGCTCGGGCCCGAAGTCGGCCTGCGCCAGCTCGACGTGGCTCTCGAAGGGCTCGGAATAGGTCCGGTCGGGGATCGACAGGTCGCGCAGCTGCAGCACCATCGAGTTGCCGAGGTCGACGTGGTCGTCGCCGGCGAAGGACTCGATCAGGATGCCGCAGGAGCGGGAGTTGCCGATGTCGAGCACGAGGTCGACCGCCACCGGCTTGGCGAAGGGGTCTTCCGAGACGGTGTCGATCAGCTTGATCACGCCGGGATCGACCAGCCGGTCCACGATGTGGAGAAAGGTGATGTAGCGGGCGATGTGCTCGAAGCGGTGCTCCAGGTCGTCGGCGCGGAAGGCGCGGCCGGGGCGCTGGCGCCGCTTGAGGTCGTGAAAGCATTCGCGCAGCCAGGCGAGCAGCCATTCCTGGTAGTCGCTGACGGTGGACGCTCCCTCGCTGACCCGCTCGTCGGAAAAGAACCAGCCGAGGTCGTCGAAGCGGGTCGCCAAGAGGAACTCGCGCTCGTTCATCGCATCCTGGCGGCGCGGACCCTCGTAGGCGGTGGCGTCCGTGCTTTCCACGAGTTGGGTGTCGAAGGCCAGCACGAGCCGGTGGGTCGCCCCGGTGGCTGCCTTGTCGGCCGCCATCAGCCGGGCGCGCACCCAGTTGCTCGGCCCCCTGTCGAGCTTGGGCCAGCCCTCGGCGGTGCGCCCCGGCAGCACGGCGAAGAAGGGCATCGGCACCCAGCGGTCGAGAAAGGCTTCCAGCGCCTTGCCGTTGGAAACGTCGTATTCGTCGTCGCCGGCCTGGAGGCGGTGAGGCGGATCCTCGTCGGGATCGACCTCGTTGTAGCCGGGCAGCAGTTGGAACGGCATGCCGCCGTCGGGCGCCTGCTCGTCGGGGATCGGCCGCTCGATGAAGGTGCGCGCGGCGCGCGGCCCCGCGTCGATGTCGAAGGTGAAGGCGAGGAACTGCACGCCGCTGTGCGGCACCAGGGTGATCGGCTTGCGGCCGGAGCGGTCCATCGCGGGCGGGTTCTCCAAGGGTCGGCTTCAGCGGTCGGTTCGGGCGAAGCTGGCTGCTCTGCGGGCCGGATCGGGGCGGCGCAGATCGGCGCGACGCGGCGCCCGGCACAGCGCGTCGCGTCGCGTCGCGTCCAACTCGGCCCCCTCCACAAGCGCCTGCAGATCGGCGCCTTCCGAGAAGACCTGCGTGTCGGCCGGCGACAACGGGCAGGTGCCCAGCCGCGTCAGGCCGGCCAGCCCGCAGGCCGGCAGCAGCAGCCCGTAGCACGCCGCCGCGAACAGACAAAAAACGAGCCACAGCAGCGCCGGCACGACATAGCCAGCCCGCCGGTGCGGGATGGCTTGGGGCGGGATAGCTCGGGGCGTGACGGGTTGTGATGGGACGGCCTGGGGT
>CALMGA010000089.1 GCA_937863205.1 uncultured Beijerinckiaceae bacterium
GAATCGCGAACCGTCCGCCGCGAGGATGGTGCCGGCAATTCCGAGACCGTGCATCGCTCGAACTGCCCGTAATCCCACCCACCTCATGGGCTGATTAGGAGGCCGTCGGGTGCAGCGCCCGGCGGCCTTTCCATGTTGCGCTTCACGTCGCGGCTGCCGCGATCGTCGCTTGAACCGACGCAAGGACTGCCGCAGAACGCTGCCAGCCCGCCGACTCCCGGACCGACCATGAGCGACACGCCGCCCGACCGCCTCGCCGCCAATCCCAAAAGCCCGTTCTACGACGAGTCCCTGCTGGAACGCGGCGTCGGCATCCGCTTCGAGGGCAAGGAAAAGACCAACGTCGAGGAATACTGCGTCAGCGAGGGCTGGGTGCGGCTCGCCGCCGGCAACGCCAGGACGCGCACCGGCGAACAGATGACGATCAAGCTGAAAGGCAGGGTCGAACCCTATTTCCGGGATCTGGTCGTCAACGACGGCGAGGGTCCCGAGGAAGCCTGACGCTCCCGACCCTCGACGAACAGGGCTCGCGCGTCCCCTTGCCGCGTGCTGCGGCTCTCACTTCTGCGCCGTGATCACCTTGAAGCCGTGGCGCTCGACCACGGTCGTCGCACGGCGGAACAGCGGCTTCAGTACCGCTTCGTAGGGAAGGTGCCGGTTGGCCACCATCCACAGCTGGCCGCCCGGGCGCAGCGCGCCGGCCGCGCGCTCGATGAACAGCCGGCCCAGCGTCTTGTCCTCCGTGCCGGCGTCGTGGAAGGGCGGGTTCATCACCGCGAAATCCAGCCCGTCGAAGGGAAGGCCACCGCGCATGTCCGTCCAGAACACCTCGACGCGAGGGTCGCCGACGTTGCGGCGCGCCGTGTCCACCGCGCGGCGGTCCACGTCGAGGAGGTGGAGGCGGCTCACCTTTGCCGAGGCCAGGACGCCGTGGGCGAGGACGCCGATGCCGCAGCCGAGATCCGCGCCGCGGCCCGACAGAACCGGCAGGGCTTCGAGCAGCAGGGCCGTGCCCCTGTCCAGGCGGTTCCAGCTGAACAGGCCGGGCTGCGACCACAGGCCGAGGTCGGGCAGCAGCCTCGGCGCACCCTCGGTCAGCGCCGCGTCCAGGGCCAGCGCCGCCTCGGCGCCTGCCGGCTGGTCGGGGCGGGTGCCGGCGCAGATGCGGTGGTGGCGCTTGGCGCTCTCGGTGAACGTGCAGCCGAAGCCGGTCAGCTCGGCGGCGAGGCGCGATCCACCCATGTCCTTGGGGGCGAGCACGGTGAAGGGCGCACCCGGCGCCAGGGCGCGCAGCATCAGGGCGAGGTCGTAGCGTCGCTCGGGCGTGCCGCCGGCGGCGAGCATAACCATGCCCGCGAGCGAGCCGGGCGCCACCTCTTCGAGGGCTTCCGAGCCCGGGATGAGCGGCGAGAACTGCCTGGCACCGGGGTGGGGATCGACGAGCCCCGACGGCGGCAGGCCGAACAGGGCGTGAGCGGCGCGCGGCGGGGACGGGGGAAACGGGGAAGGACTCGCGGTGCCGGTCATGGCCGGCGCCATAGCACGGGACGGCCGGCGAGGAACGGCTCCGCTTGGTCGATCGGGACGCGATGGGCTAGAAGGACGCATGACGTTTCGCACATGCCTTCGTCCGCCCGACGCTCCGGCCCGATCGCTTTTGGCTTCGCTCGCGTTGGCGTCGTCGCTTCTCGCGGCGTCGGTGACGCCGGCGCCGGCCCAGGGATTCGGGTGGTTCGGCAACCTGTTCAGCGGTTTTCCGCGCCCGGCGCCCAGCGCGCCGGCCAATCCCGGCCCCAACAACGGCGGCACCGGCGGCGGCTACGCGCCGCGCGCGCCCTCGGGCGCCTATTACGCGCGTCCCCGCCATCACGTGACCCGCCGCCGGCCAAGCGAACAGGTTCAGCAGATAGCCCCGAAGGAGAAGGCACCGCCGCCCAAGAACGCCTCCATGTTCGTGGACGTCTTCGGCGACAGCCTGGGCCAGCTCCTCGGCGGTGGTCTCGACGAGGCGCTCGCCGACCGGACCGACGTCGCCGTGGTGCAGAAGGCCCACGGCTCGACGGGGCTGGTGATGACCGAATACTACAATTGGCCAAAAGCCATCGACGACCTGCTCACCGGCCGCGCTTCGGCGAACAAGGACGCGCCCGAAACGGGCAAGCCGGCCAAAGTGGGGGACGGCAAGGCGGGCGGAGCCGGCCCCGACCAAGGCAAGGCGGGGGACGGCAAGGCGGGGGAAGCCAAGGCGGTTGAGGGCAAACCGGGCGACCCCAAAGGCTCGGAGGCGAAGGGCGGCGCGCCCAAGCTCGCCAAGGACAGGATCGACGTTGCGGTGATGATGATCGGCAGCAACGACCGGCAGCCCATGCAGGTCGACGGCAAGACGCTGCAGCCCGGCACGGCGGAATGGACGGTCGCCTATACCAAGCGCGTGCTCGCCATCGACGAGGCGTTCCGCGCCAAGGCGATCCCCCTGATCTGGGTCGGCGTGCCGATCACCAAGGATGACGCCTTCGCCGACGCCATGGCCGGTCTCAACGACGTCTTCCGCGACGCCGCCGCCAAGACCGGCGCCACCTATGTGGATACTTGGGAAGCCTTCAGCGACGACAACGGCGACTTCGCCGCCTATGGTCCCGACATCAACGGGCAGACGGTCAGGTTGCGCGCGGCCGATGGTATTCACTTCACCAAGGCGGGGGCGCGCAAGCTGGCCCACTTCGTGGAAGTCCACGTGCGCCGCGCGCTGGAGGGCAAGGCGCCGCTGCCGCAGCTGCCGACCGCCGAAGAGCCCGACACCGGCGAGAAAGGCGGCCGGCCGGCGGTTGCGGCGCGCCCCGATGCCGGTCCGATCCACAACCTGAACGAGGCGCCGAACGCCGCCAACGGAACCCTCGCCGCCTTCGACACTCGAAGGGAGCCCGGTGGACGAGGTGGGGAACGCGACAGCCTCGCTTCGCGCCTGCCCGGAGGCCCAGGCGGGCCGGCACCGGTCGGCCGCGCCGACGACGCGCACTGGTCGGGCGATCCGCGCGCCGAGCCATGAGCGGCTGCGGTTCGCCTGCCGTTAAGCTTTAAGGCACGCGTCAAGGAACAAAGACGAAGTGTCGCGCATTTCTCTTGTGAGATGCTGTTGTGTCACAGCATCGACGGGGGAACGACTCATGACGCGCTTTAAGGTCCTTGCGGGCGGCTTTACGGCTGTCCTTCTGTCACTCTCGCTCAGCACCGGCGCCGACGCCGCCGGAGCGCAGCCGTTGGATCTCAGCAACCTGTTCGCACCGCTGCAGCAGGGCGGGGTTCAGCAGGCGACCTTGCCGACCGATGTTGAGATCGCGCCGCGCCCGACGCAGTCGACGCGCATCGTGATGCGCGACCCGACCGAGGCCAAGCCCGGCACCGTGACCATCGACACCAAGAACCGCTGGCTTTACCTGTCGCTCGATGGCGGCCAGGCGATGCGCTACGACATCGGCGTCGGCCGCGAAGGCTTCGAATGGTCCGGCACCGCCTACATCGCCCGCCGCGCGGAGTGGCCGTCGTGGACGCCGCCGGCCGCGATGCTGCGCCGCCGCCCCGACATCCCGCATTTCATGAGGGGTGGCATCGAGAACCCGCTCGGCGCCCGCGCCATGTATCTTTACAACGGCAAGGGCGACACCGGCTTTCGCATCCATGGCACCAACGAGCCGGACACCATCGGTCAGGCCGTTTCGTCGGGATGCATCCGTCTGCTCAACGCAGATGTGATCGATCTCTACAACCGCGTTCACGTCGGCGCCAAGGTCGTGGTGCTTTAAGCGCCCATCGCCCGGCGCGGACAGGATTGCCGCGCCAGATGGCACCCACCTGCCGCCTTCGCCGCCCCCGGGCGGCACCGGCTCGGCTGTTCGCGCGTGAGTCACACATGTCGTTGATGAGGATCGGATGAGGATCGGTGGCGGGATGCTCGCCCTTGCGGTCGCGCTGGGCGCGGCATCACCCGTGGACGCTCAATACTACGGCGCGCCCTATCCCTATGCGACGCCCTACGGCAACGGCGGCCCATACGGATACGACGGCGGCTCTCAGCCGCCGGTGTACCGGCCCCGCCGCCAGTCCTTTGCGCCGGAGTCTTTCGCGCCGGAGGACGGCTACGGCTATGACCGCGGGGGGACCGCGTCTCCGTATGTCGAGCCCTACGACGGGGGACGGGACGGTCGCGGCAGCGGCGGCTACGACCTCGGTCCCAACGGCAACCGCACGACCCGTGAGGAGGTGCCGAACACCACGAGGCAGCCACCGGGAACCATCGTGATCGATACCGCCTCGCGCCAGCTGTACTTCACGCAGGCCAACGGCAACGCCCTGCGCTACGGGATCGGCGTCGGGCGCCAGGGCTTCGCGTGGCACGGGGTGGCCAAGGTCGAGCGCAAGCAGGAGTGGCCGTCGTGGACGCCGCCGGCCGACATGGTGAAGCGGCGACCGGACCTGCCGCCTCGCATGGAAGGCGGGATCGAGAACCCGCTCGGCGCCCGCGCCCTTTATCTGTTCCAAGGCAATCGCGACACGCTGTTCCGCATCCATGGCACCAACGAGCCGGACACGATCGGCAAGGCGGTGTCCTCGGGATGCATCCGGATGATGAATGCCGATGTCATCGACCTGTACGGCCGTGTTCCCGTCGGCACCAGGGTGGTGGTTCTCTGAAGCCTGTCTGATGAAATTCGGTGCTTGATAGCCGGCACTGGCGGCTGAATCGTCAGGATGCGCCTGACACCCGCCGGCGCCCGACCGCGAGTTGCGGAAGGCGACCGGCGAGGCGGCGGAGGAGTCCGCTTGGCGGGCTGCGAGCCGGCGGGACGGCCGAGGCTCGCATGGCCTGCGCGGTTTCACCGGGGATGAAGGCGTCGAAGGCCGCCCAGAACTGCGCCGCCACGCTGTCACGTTCCATGACCAGCTGGTGTCGCGCGGCCGGCAACGTGATGCAGCGGCCGGCGCGAAGTCGGATGGCGAAGCGCTCGGCCGCCGCCGTATCGACGATGCGGTCGGCCCCGGCCGTGATCATCAGAATGGGAACGGTTGTTTCAACGGAGAAGCGGGGATCGCGGAAGCGATCCATCAGGTCAAACGCGCTCGTCAGCCAGCGCACCGTGGGCGAACCGACGGTGAGTTCCGGGAGCTGCCCGATCACGGCCGACAACCGATCGTACTGCTTGCGGTCGGTTGTCATCACGTTGCCCTCGAATTGCCGCGTGAACAGCGGTCGCTGACCACCGCCGGGGACGAAGCGGCCGCCCAGGCCAGCCAGGTCCATCGCGCGGATCGCCAGCCGCTTCGCCGTCCGGTGGCGCAGGGCGATGTCGATCATCGGGGCCGACAGCACCAGCCGCTCGAACGGCGACGTTCCGCGGTGGGCCTGATCGAGCAGGATGGCCGCGCCCATCGAGTGGCCCAGCGCGAACCACGGCCTCGGCGCGAACACCCGCAGGATCTGCGCCTCCAGGGCGAGGAGGTCGCGCTGGTAGGCCGCGAAGCTCGAAACATGGCCGCGGTGGCGGGCTTCGAGCAGGCGGTCCGACAAGCCCTGCCCGCGCCAATCGAAGACCACGACCTCGAAGCCGCGCGCGACCAGCGCGGTCACGACTTCGAAATAGCTTTCGATGAACTCGCTGCGCCCGAGCGCCACCACCACCGTGCCGCGGCCGGCCCGAGCCTCCTCGCTGCGCTCTCCCGCGGATCGGGCCTGCTCAACCCGGGCCTGCCCGGTTCGAGCTTGCCCGGTTCGAGCTTGCCAGCGCGCCGCACGCAGCCGGATGCCGTCGCTCGTTTGCACAACGGACACGATGGGATTGGGCGGCACCGGATTACCGGGTGTGGCGAAGACGTTCACCTCAAGCCACTCCGAGTGCGCCGGCGCGACCGGCGGCGCGTCACCGGACGTTTGCTCGAAAACACGTAGATCAGGCGAAGTTTCCGAACAAGGCAGAACCCTTGAACCGAAGACCCTTGAACAAGGACTTGGCCGCCGCCACATCTGCTTGGCGCGGTCAATAGACGCGCAACACGACTGGAGGCCGGCTGATCATCAGCGGTTCTCATACCATGTCGCTTCTTCCGGAGGATATGTCTATGCGTCAGTACGATTTGTCGCCACTCTACCGTTCCACCGTCGGCTTCGATCGACTCTTCAACATGCTTGATCAGGTGTCGGACGTTTCGAACGGCTATCCGCCCTACAACATCGAGCGCACCGGCGAGCACGATTACCGGATCACCGTTGCCGTTGCCGGCTTCGCCGAACCCGACCTGTCGATCGAGTCGCGCGAGAACACCCTGGCCATTCGCGGCTCAAGGGACGGGCAGCCCGCCGCCAACCGCGACGCGGGCAAGCGCGAGGTCCTGCATCAGGGCATCGCCGCACGCGCCTTCGAGCGGCGTTTCCAGCTCGCCGACCACGTTCAGGTCGTCGGCGCCAGCCTGGAGAACGGTCTGCTCCACGTCGATCTCGTTCGCGAGATTCCTGAAGCGCAGAAGCCGCGTCAGATCCCGATCGGCAAGGCGGTCGGCTCCAAGGTCGTCGAGACCCAGAAGGCCGCCTAATCCGTCTTCGCACGTCGGGTATGGAGGGCGCCCATGTGGCGCCCTTTTTCGTGCGTTCGGGACTGCGTGGCCTTATCGCGAGATCAGGGGTTCGCCTCGGCGACATTGGGCGCCGCACTCGCATCGGAGGCTTTGGCGAGCTTGGCTTCCTGGTGGGCGCGGCGTCGGGCGGCGCGATGGCGGTGAGGCCCAGGCGGGGCAGGGCGTCGAGCATCA
>CALMGA010000090.1:0-1362 GCA_937863205.1 uncultured Beijerinckiaceae bacterium
GCCCTGGACAGCACCTACGTCAAGGCGCACCGCTCCGCCCACGGTGGCAAAAGGGGCGAAGGCGCAGGCGATCGGCCCATCGCGGGGCGACCACACCACGAAGGTCCACGCGCTCAATCCTAATCCGCTCGACCGGATGCTCATCCTCACCTATCACAACGCGACGCGCTTCCGGCTTCGGTCGATCATAGATGATGTGATGGATGAAATGCCCGATTACTTTGGTCTCATATTTGATCTGGGAGCATCCGAAGGGAACAACACTGCCTATTATCTACAGAAGGGCTTCAAAGTCATTGCCGTAGAGGCTGATCCATACATCATGCCAGAACTCAGATCGCGCTTCGCCTCGGAGATCGCTTCCGGCGCACTCAAGTTGCTGCCGTTTGCCGCCAGCGATACCTTCGGTGAAGTGGTCAACTTCCATACTCATCGAGACCATCAGGGAACGTCAGGGGTGAGCAAGAATCCCGGCCTCGACCCCAACCACTACCACCCGCCGAGCCAAGTGTTGACGGTCGATTGGCCAACGCTGTTGGCGCAAGGAACACCGCACTACGTCAAGATCGACATCGAGGACAACGAACTCCGGTTCCTCGACGGTCTGTCGCGGAGCAGCATCACGCCAGAGTTCATCTCGGTCGAATGCCACACGATGGAGCCGGTGAAGAAGCTGCACGACTTGGGCTACCGGCGATACAAACTCGTCGACCAGAACGGCCAAACGCATGACTCGAACTCTCGGTCCGGCTTCCGCTTACCGGATGTGCAGCGCGAGGGCCGCCACGTTGCGAGACCCAACTTCCAACACGCTTCAGGGCCGTTCGGTCTCGACGTCTTCGGCGATGGGACTTGGCTTGATCTGAACGCCTTCGAAGAGGCGTGGGCGGCCGCGCAGCCTTCCCGTGGCGCGCGGTCGACGTGGTATGACTGCCACGCTTGGAAGCCCAAGCCGCGGAACTTCTGGCAACGCGCCTCGTCGCGGTTGAAGCGTGAACAGGTTCACATGCGGTAGAGGTCAGATGCTCTTGGTGAGCTTGCTACCCTGAGCGTTTTGGCCTTGCACGGAGACGCTGGGCAGGGTTCGAGAGCGCCGTTGATGGGCGAGGCTGCGATGACAGCACCTTCGCCGGGCCAAGCTCGAAGGCACAAGGATGACCTTTGCGACCTTGCCGCGGCGCGCGAGGGGATCACGCTGGAGGAGATCAAGGCGGCGCTGCTCGCCGAGCGCGGCCTCACCGTGTCGGCGATCTGGGCGATGGTGCGCAAGCTCGGCCTGCGTCACAAGAAAAGTCGCTCAGGGCTGCGGAGCAGGATCGCTCCGACGTCGCCGTGCGCCGCCGGCGCTGGCACGTATGGCAG
>CALMGA010000090.1:1372-5192 GCA_937863205.1 uncultured Beijerinckiaceae bacterium
TCGTCGCCCCGCTTGTTCTGGACCGCGCGATGACCGGTGAAGTGTTCCGCGCCTATGTCGAGCCAATGCTCGCTTCCACCCCGAGATTTGGCGACGTGGTGGTGGACAACCTGCCGGCCCACAAGGTCGCCGGCGTCGAAACGGCGGTCCGCGCTGCTGGGACCGGCATCCTCTACCTGCCGCCCTACTCGCCCGACCTCAGTTCGATCGAGCAGATGTTTGCCAAGCTGAAGGCGCACCTGCGCAAGGCGAAGGCGCGGACGTTTGACGCCCTGATCGAGGAGATCGGCACCCTGATCCGGTCACTGACGCCGCGGAAATGCCGAAACCACATCGAGAGCGCAGGCTATGCGTCCGCGTAAACCAAAAATGCTCTAACCGTTGCGACAGCTCAGCTCGAGCGTTTTCCGAAAGAAGTCGATGCCATCTGGAAGTCCCGTGTGGCACATCGAATGATGCGCCACACGCCTGCTGCTCAGCGAATGTTTTGGTTGCGGGCGCGCTCCTGGGCGATCTGCTCCGGGGTGTAGGGCTGCGCCGCATCATCGAAACGTGACCACCCGGCGTTTCGATACGCCTCACCACGGGTGGCAGGATCGACGGCTCTGTTCGTCGTCAGAATGGAACGAGCGGCGCTCGCCCGTTCGTCGGCCACACGTGCCGTCACGAGCGTGCCGCCACGGCGCACGCCTTCGGCGTAAACGTGAGCATCCGACTCGTCGACGCCTGCTTGGGTCAGAGAGCCGATCAGGCCGCCCGCAGCCCCGCCGATCGCTGCGCCCACGCCAGCGCCGGTGACGGTCGCAACGAGCCATCCGGCTGCCACGACCGGACCGACGCCGGGGATCGCCAACATGCCGAGCCCTGCGAGAAGTCCGCCGATTCCGCCGATCGCGGTGCCGACCTCGGCACCCCTTCCGGCATCGTTTGCCGCCTCGCCGAGGACGCCCTGCGCTCCGTTCGCACTGTGACCCACGATGCTGATGTCCGAGTGCGGTATTCCCGATCCTTCGAGTTCAGAAACCGCAGCGCGTGCAGAGCTGTGGTCGTCGAAGAGGCCGCTGATCGTCTGTGTCATAGACATATCTCCTAGTGTCATTCACGTCATTCTTGAGAAGTCATTTACCGAACACGTTGCCCTGGTAGTCGAGGGCGACGTCTCGTGATGCGCCGCCCTTCATGCCCTTTCCACGCCAGACTCCCCTGGGATCTTTCGACAGATTAGACACGCTGGTGTAACCTTTCGCTTCGATGCGAGAGCGCGCCTGTTCTTCCGTAAAGCTGTTTGCTCCCGCAGCTGGCTGAGCCGTATTATTATCGCTCGAAGGCGAGATGGCGTTGTTGGTCGAGTTTTCTACCGTCGGTGTTGACGTGGTTTGCGCCATCGCAACCGTCGTAATCGCAGAGATCGCAATGGCGGTGAGAAATCGTTTCATGAAGTCCTCGCATGCATCAGACGATGCCTAAGCGCCAAGCGGTCCCGTGCGTTCCTGCTTATTTATTGAGCACGTCCCCGCGCCTCAGACCGACGACGCACGTCCGATCAAAGCTCGATCTGGCGCGAGCGTCGTCCCTCACTTTCACCTTCGGACGTCTCGCCAAGAGCAGCCACAAGCTGAGGCGAGAGGATGTCTCGACCATCGCTGGCTTGGTTTTTGACGGCGATGGGAGCCGCGAGCGGCTGTCGCGGCCTTCGGCGAACGTCGCGGCGCCGTCCTGGCTATGGACGATTGCCGTCGGGCTGCTGAGGCGGCACGAAGGCGCCTACCTCGAGCAATGCCGGTCGCATGGAAATCGGGCAGCCCGACGCGGCGTTTTGCTTCGAGTTCCCCGCTTCCTTGCCGTTGACAGGGGCGGCGCTTAGCCCGACGCTGCCCGCCGTGCTTCTATCCCTCGCCCTGCTGCCCACCATCCTGTTTGCCGAGATTGCACTGCCGGCCGGCCCGCACCCGCGCGCCGATGCAATCCGCACATTGGCGGAGGCCCACGCCGTGGTGCTGGTGGCGACCAAGCGATGCGACGATCTCTCCGCCAGCGAGGACATCAACCGGTTGCCGGCGGCGCTTGGCCTGAGCGATGCCGACACGGCCGATGCCTACTCGCTTCTGGTGCGCCTTGCGGCGGAAATGAATGCCACGGCGAACACGGTCGGCTTGGAGGCGTGGTGCGATACGACCTACGGCCGCTTTGGGCCGGACGGCACGATGATGAAGGGGCTGCTGAAGCGGTGTGACCGGAAAGCGTCGAGCTGCTGATGCCGCGGGCCTCGCCGCTCGTCTCCGGCCATGATAGCGCTGCTGCAGACGCCGCGGGCACCTTAGATGCCGAGGGCTGCCCGCGCGCTGGAGACGTCGATCGATGGCCCATGATCCTGCCGACGTTCTCTCGCCGGCGCAGACGCTCCTGATTTGGGCATTGCTTGCGAAGCAGGGAACGACATGGGCATCACCGTCGACGCCAGCGACCGCGATACGCTGGAGAAGACCGGGCTCATTTCGACGCTGAAGCGCGAGCAGAACGCGCTCTGGCTTAGGCTGGAGGAAGCCGGCTGGACGTGGGCGGAAGCGCACCTCACGAAGGCGCTGCCGCCTGGCCAAACCGTGCTGCACAACCTGATGGTTCGCCTCGACGCGCACCTGAAGGTGAAGGGCGAACGCTTGGTCGACCTGATTGGAACCTCACCGAAGGCCGGCCCGCTCGACCCGGAGATGACGGGTGTGGTGGATGCCTGAAACGCTGCTGAGGCGGCGAGGCATGTCCAAACCGCCTTGCTCATGGTGCGATCGGGTTGGAAAGCCGCATCCCGGGCGCGGCCCGTCGGCGGCTTTTGACGTGGTGTCCTCGATCTCGATCTTCGAGCTGTCGCCATCCCTGCCATGGAACGGTCTTGGCCGTGGTGGCCGGATCATCGAGCTGCTGGCCATCGTCAGCTTTGCAGGCCGATCCATCAACGTCCGCTTCTGAGCGGGCATGCAAACCCAGCAACGGCAAAGATGGGCGTGGCGCCGTTCGGTTGTTGCCCGGCGCGAGTTGGCCGAGAGCGGCCCGTTCGCTTCGAAACAGCAGCCGGTGGTAAGCACTCGTTGGCAAGCGGTCGCGATCAAGCAAGGATCACGTGCTCGGTCATTCCCGCGCGGATCGACGCTTGTCTGAAATGCCGGATCGATATACGCGGCCGATCGCGCTCCAGCCTCTCCCGTCTCATGTCGCGCGAAGCACGACCCGGCATCAGGCTTGCCGGTCACCGACGTCGCGCGCATGTCAGAGCATCGGACCGCATCTCGGACGCGGTCCGACGCTCTAACTCTTTGTTGGCGCATCAGATTTTCCGAAAACCGCTGCGCACTTTTCAGACCGATGCTCTAGGAAGAGGCTGCCGCCAGTAGAGCGTCGATGACGACGTGGAGCCGGCGCGGCGTGTGCCTGCGGTCGCGACGCACGATCGACACGATCTGCTCGCCGGAACGCCAGGCCGCCAGCACCTCGACCATGCGCCCATGCCTCAGGTCCTCGCTGGCCAGCCACGCGGGCGCCCACACCAGCCCGTGACCCGCGGCTGCCATGTCATAGGCGGCGCAGCCATCGTCGAAGACGACGGGCGCGTCGATGTCGAGGCGAAACTCGGTGCTTCCGCCGCCTTTGACGGGCGAACCGAAGCGCCACGCGCCAGCCAGCGCACTTCGGTCGGCGCGAAAGCCGAGCAGTCGATGCGTTTGCAGGTCGTCCGGAGATGAAGGCGTGCCGCGCCGCGCCAGGTAGGCGGGCGTCGCGCACACGCACCACGGTGACGACAGCAGGCGCCGGCTGACGAGCCCGGGAA
>CALMGA010000091.1 GCA_937863205.1 uncultured Beijerinckiaceae bacterium
CACCAGCGCCCGGCCGTCGACGATCGCCTTGATCTCGCTGACGTCCTCGGGGCGCTGCACGAAGGAGGCGGCGATCCAGTCGACGCCGATCTCCAGCGCCGCCTGGAGGTCGGCATGGTCCTTCAGGGCAGCGTTCAGGTTGGCGACGTAGGCCGCAGGGTGCTTGTCGTGATGCAACTCCATGGTCGGCCGGTCGACCGAGGGTTCGTTGGCGTCGTAGGCGTAGGGCAGCGGCGGCAGTATGAAGGGGCCGGCGGCGGCCTGGGCGACGGCCGCCCCCGGAGCAAGGACCCGAGGTATCGCGGCGAGGGCGGCGGTGCCGGAAAGAACCGTTCGGCGATCAAACATTGCGAGGGATCCTGAGGGTGCGGGCAGCGGGATCGCAGCCCGGATCGGCCGGCCCGCCGGCTTGGTCACGATGGAAAAAGCGTCAATGGTCATGCCGGGCGCGTTGCGGGTTGCGCCTCGCCTCTTGCGGGTGAACGCGCGACAGCGGTCGGATCCTTCCTGATGTCAAGTCTCTTCGAGCAACCCTCGCCGAGGTCGCGATTGGTGTCGGCTCTTCAGTCGAAGATCTTCCCCCGCAGGCCCTTCGCCGGGACTGGAGGACCGATCTCCGGGGTGCGGGATCGATCGTCAGGGTCGCGCCCCAGGCGAGCGCGTTCTCCCGCGCGGGGCAGGGCGGGAACGATCGACAAGCGTCGTCGCAAGCACCGGCTGTCCGGCCGAACAGGCTCGGGCAAAGGCATCCACGGACTTGCCGCCGGGTTCGCGCGCGACGTCTTGAGGCGGCGTGGGGGCCCGAAAGGCTTCGCGAACGGATCGGTTGCCGACGCTGGAACAACGTCGTTGGAGGGCGCTATGGACGGCCATCTTGCGCTTGGGCTAGGGATGGACATGTCGATTCTGCCGGCGACTTTCTTTGATCCGGCAATCGCCAGCGGGCGGCGACATGCTCACAAGGTGTTACGGGAAGCTCGACAGCCCATGCGGCACCCACCAAGCGCGCTTCGGTCAACGCGACCTGCCGTCGGCTGCCGATCCGATCCGACGCCTGCGGGCGCGATCGCGGCGTGTCGACCCGCTGCGTTGGGGAGGCCCACTGCCGCCGAGCGTGGAGGCCGGATTATCGCTCGGCACCGCCGCTTCAGGCGGCCGGCACTTGGCCGCGAAGGCATCGACCGGCGTGGCGATTTTCTCGGCCTCCGTTGAGCTTGCCGGCGCATCGCGATGCCGCTCGATCGCCTGAGCCGCCGCGCGAAGGTGGTCGCGGCTTCGGAATGTCCGTGGCTGCGCCTCTTCGCGCTGGAACGCGGTATCGGACGTGGCGCACCGATATTCCGCCGCGTGGCTCCGAAGGGCGCGGCCGGTCATGCAGCCGTGCCCGCCAACCCCTCCGGACAGGTTCCGCGCCTGCCGAAGATCGAACAAACCTCGACCGACCTCCTCAACGAAGGCGGATCATGGGTGGCTCGAGCGAGCTATCTCCTGCAACCGCGCGTCATGCTTGCCGGGGTTGTCGCGCCATCCAACATGTGACCGTTGCTGAACAGGGATAATGAATGCGCCGCTACCTCACCGCTCTCGCCCTTGTTGTCGTCGCGACGACAGCCCATGCCGCCTCGCCCAGTGGCGAATGGCTCGTGCAAGATCGAACAGCGCGCGTGCTGATCCGGAAATGCGGACCCAACCTTTGCGGAAAGCTGTCGTGGAGTTCGGACGGCAAGGAAGTCGGCCGCTCCATCCTTATCGATATGAAGCCGGACGGCGGGCGTTGGACCGGAACGGTTGTCGATGTCCGGGATGGCACAAGCTACCTCGCGCATGTCTCGCTTCAGTCCGACAGCGTCTTGAAGGTCGACGGATGCGTCATGGGCGGCGCGATCTGTGGCGGCGAAACCTGGACGCGTTACAGGTAGCGAGCCGGCGCTCGAACATCGCATTCGGTTCGATGCCGCAGGTGACGCATTGCCGCGCGCACGGACTGGGCCGCGCGCATGGACTGGCGACGACCTGATCGAAGCCTTGGCCATCCCGCCTTGTTCGAGGTGATCCTTCGACCGGAATGGGAAGACCGAGCAGCCTTGTCATGAACCGCGCCGCCATGACGTTCCGTCGCGCGCGGCCCTCCATCCTCGATGCGGCAACAGGCGCGGACGTCACGGCCGGCCCGACCGCTTCGGACCGCACTCGCCTCGGACCGGCCTGCGCCTCAGCTCAAGGGCGAGGCAGGAGCTGGTCGGTGTGCGTCCCTATGTTACACTGCCCCAAACGCGTCCGACGATTTAGGAGGATCCGGCACGTGGCCCGGCGGCTGCGGCATGGGCATGCATCCATTGAAGACGTCCGCGCACCTGCTGTCCGTCGCGACGGCATCGCCGCCTCACGTGATAACCCAGGCCGAGGTTTCGGAGCTTGCCGGCGCGCTTTTCGGCTCGCGCTACGATGAGTTCGCGCGCTTGTCGCGGGTGTTCGGGACGAGCAGCGGAATCGTGACGCGCCAAGCCGTGCAGCCGTTGGCCTGGTATGTCCAGCCCCTCGGGTGGCCGGAGCGGACAGCCGCCTTCGTGCAGGGCGGCAAGGCGTTGTTCATCGAGGCCGCACGCAAGGCTTTGGCTGGCGCCGGCGTGGGTGCCGCGGAGGTCGACACCGTCGTCTTCGCCAGTTCAACGGGGATCTCGACGCCGAGCCTCGAAGCGCTGGTGATGGACGAGATGGGCTTCCGCTCCGACATCACCCGCGTCCCGCTGTTCGGTCTGGGCTGCGCCGGCGGCGTCACCGGGCTTTCGATCGCAGCCCGCCTCGCCGAAGCGCGTCCCGGCACCAACGTCCTGTTCGTCGTCATCGAGCTGTGCACCGTTTCGTTCAGGCTCGACACCCTGACCCCGGCCAACATCGTCGCGACCGCCCTGTTCGGCGACGGCGGCGCCGCCTGCGTGCTGCGCGCCGGCGACGGAGGCTTGGCGTCGGTGGAGGCCAGCGGCGAGCATACCTGGCCGGGTACGCTGGACATCATGGGCTGGAACGTGGAGCCGGAAGGGCTCGGCGTCATCTTCGCGCAAGCGATCCCGCCGTTCGCCCATGAGCATGTCGGGCCGGCGATCGACGGCATCCTCGCCCGCTCCGGCCACGTGCAGGCCGATGTCGATCGATTCATCTGTCATCCCGGCGGCAAGCGCGTCGTGCTGGCGCTGGAAAGCGCGCTGTCGCTGCGGCCGGGCACGCTCGACCACGAGCGCGCAGTCCTGTCGGCCCACGGCAACATGTCGTCACCCACGGTCCTTTTCGTTCTCGATCGCGTGCTCAAGCGCGGGCTGCCGGAGTGTTCCCTTCTCAATGCGATGGGTCCCGGCTTCACCTCGAGCTGCGTGATGCTGAGACGCGCCGCGTGACCCTGGCGCCCGTTGTTCTGGCGCTGGTAACGATGCAAAGACTCGGCGAACTGGTGCTTGCCCGCCGAAACACCCGCGGCCTCCTGAGCCGGGGCGGCATCGAGGTCGCACCGCGGCACTATCCCGCGATCATCGCCTGCCATACGCTGTGGCTCGCCAGCCTTTGGCTGTTGGGCTGGTCAAGGCCCATCGCATGGGGGTGGCTGGCGCTGTTCATGATGTTGCAGGCGATGCGCGGCTGGGTCCTGACGACGCTCGGCCCCCGCTGGACGACGCGGATCATCGTCGTTCCCGGCGAAACCCTGGTCGCGCGCGGCCCCTACCGCTGGCTCAAGCACCCCAACTACGCGGTGGTCGTCGCCGAGATCGCGGTGCTGCCTCTCGCCCTGGGACTGCCGCTCGTCGCGCTGGTGTTCTCCCTGGCGAACGCCTGCGTCCTTTTCGTTCGCGTCCGCGCCGAGACCAAGGCGCTGGGCAGCGGAATCCTTGATGCGCGCGCAGCCTAGCGAGCGGCCGGATCGGTCGGTTTCGCCGCGAACCGTGGGCGGCTTCGTGGCGATGAGCGTGGGCATGTTCATGGCGATCCTCGACGTCCAGGTCGTGGCGACGTCGCTGCCCACGATCGGGATCGCGCTCGACATCGACGACTCCGCGATGAGCTGGATCCAGACGAGCTACCTCATCGCCGAGGTGATCGCGATTCCGCTCACCGGCGTCCTGACGCGCGTGCTCAGCATGCGCTGGCTGTTCGTGATCGCCGTCTCGTTCTTCACCCTCGCCTCGTTGGGCTGCGCCCAGAGCACGAGCTTCGCCGGGCTGATCTCCTGGCGGGTCGTACAGGGCTTTTCCGGCGGCACGCTGATCCCTGCGGTCTTCGCGGCCGTGTTTCTGCTCTTCCCGGTGCGTCATCACGCCATGGCGACGACGCTTGCCGGCGTTCTCGCCGTTCTCGCACCCACCGTGGGACCCATCGTCGGCGGCTGGATCACCCAGACCTTCGAATGGAACTGGCTGTTCCTCATCAACGTCGGACCCGGGATCGCCGCCACCATCGCCGCCGGCTTCCTGCTGCCGCGGGAGGCGACCGACCTCACCCACCTGCGCAGGATCGACGTGGTCTCCCTCCTCGCCCTGGCGGTCGGGCTCTGCGCGCTGGAACTCGCGCTCACGCAGGCGCCGAAAAACGGCTGGCTGTCGCTCCCGATCCTGGCCCTGCTCGCGACGAGCTTGTCGTGCGCAGGTCTTTTCATCGCGCGGACGCACCGTTCGGCTTGTCCGATCGTCGACCTCGCCCTCTTTTCCGACAGGTGCTTCGCCGTCGGCTGCGCGCTGAGCTTCATGCTCGGCGCCGGACTGTTCGGCACGATCTATCTCATGCCCGTCTTTCTCGGCCTGGTGCGCGGGCATGACGCGCTGGAGATCGGCGAGATCATGCTCGTCACCGGCATCGTGCAACTGGTCACCGCGCCACTGGCCGTGGTTCTTGAAACGCGCGTCGACTCCCGCCTTCTGACCGTCGCCGCCTTTCTCGTCTTCGCCATCGGTCTCGGCCTCAGCGCCTTTCAAACCATCGACACGGACTTCGCGGGCATGGTCCTGCCCCAGGCGCTCCGCGGTCTCGCGATCATGTTCTGCCTGCTGGCCCCGACCAACCTCGCGCTCAGCCGACTCGCGCCCTCCCTCGTCGCCGACGGCAGCGGCGTCTTCAATCTGATGCGCAACCTCGGGGGAGCGGTCGGACTGGCGGCGATCGATTCGCTGATCTACGGCCGCCTGCCGGTCTTGGCGGAGGCCATTCTGAGCCGCCTCAAGGCGGGCGACGTCGCGACCGCCAAGGCGATCGGCTTGCCGCTTGACGCCTTTCTCGCCCACAGGTCGATGCCCCTCGACGACGGGACGCGGGCGGCGCTGTCGGGCTTCGTGAAAAAGGCGGCGCTGACGCAGGCGATCAACGAGGCGTGGGCGCTGCTCGCGGTTCTCACCGTCGCGGCCATCGCCGCCCTGGCGTTCGTCCGTTCGCGCGCCTTCGCCAATCGCGTGGAAGCGCCGATGTTGGCCGCCGAGGTTTAAAGCATCGGACCCCAAAACGGGCCCGGTCCGATGCTCTAACTCATTGTGCCGCATCGGACTAATCCGAAAACCGCCGCGCACTTTTCGGTTTGATGCTTTAGCCGCGCCGGGCGTGGCCGATGAAGCCGACCGCGAGCGTCGGCAAGCGGCCGAAGGTGAAGTCGAGGTCGCGGTCGAGACCGCGGGGTCCGAAGCCCTCGAAGGACGACACGGCGAACCCGAGCGCCGCGAGCTTCGCCGCCATCTCCTGCGGCGTGATGAAGAGGCGGGGATCGTGCGTGCCGCGGGGCAGGATGCGCAGAACGCGCTCCGCCATCGTCACCGCCACGAAGGCGGCCAGCGCCGTGCGGTTGACCGTGTTGAACACGAACAGGCCGCCGGGCTTGAGGACGCGATGGATCTCGCCCATCGTCCTGTCGAGATCCTCGACATGCTCCAGCACGTCGACGCAGACCACGATGTCGACGCAGCCGTCCGCGAGATCCAGCCTTTCGCCGGGCGCGACCCGGTAGTCGATCGCGAGACCCGCGTCGCGCGCGTGCGCGGTTGCCGCCGCGACCGCGCCTGCGCTGGGATCGACGCCGATCACGCGGGCGCCGCGCCGCGCCAAGGCTTCCGCCATGAAGCCGCCGCCGCACCCGAGGTCGAGCACGGTGCGCTCGTGCCAGTCGGCGACGACGCGGTCGAGGTAAACGAAGCGGCCCGGCGCCAGCTTGCGCAACTGCCGCAAGCCGCGCACCGAGCCGCCCCACCAGTCGCTTTGCTGGAAGATCGGGAGCTGTTGCGTCATCATCGCGGGGAGCGCTGCGCCACCGGGCGCGGCCATGGCACCCAATAGGGGACGAGGCGGCGGTAGCTGGCGAACTCCGCCCCGAAAAGGCGCCGGAAGCGGGCTTCCTTGAACAACGGCCCGACGAGGCAATAAAGCGTCAGGACGGCAGCGACGGCGAGCTGGTCCGGCGTCCACCACGGCACGGTCCACAGCGTCAGCGCGAAAGCGACGTAGATGGGCTGACGGCACAGGCGGAACAGGCCGCGGCGGGGCATCGGCGGATAGACCGGCTTGCGCCCGCGCGCCACCGCCCACCAGCCGAGCAACCCCACCTGGAGGGGAAAGCCGGCATCGACGATGGACTTGAGCAGCAGCAGCCAAGCGACGGCGTAGAGCCCGCAGGTCGCGACCAGCCATGGGCCGCCGGCACGCCACCAAACGACGCCGCTCGGCGTCCACAGCAGGAACAGCAAGCCGACCTGAACCGAGGCGATCGTCGCATAGGTCGTGGTCGACAACCGCCCGCCGAGACCCAGCGGTGCCAGGCGGCCGAGAAGCTGACGTCCGCGTCGCGACAGCAGCAGCGAGTGGGCGAGGGGGAACTGCAGCAGGAGAACGCAATCCGCGATCTCGCGCCAGGGCGAGGGCAACGATCCCCGGCACCGGCTCATGCCGAAGGCCATCTCGAACATCATCGCGCCGACGCCGAGCGTGAAAAGTGTGTGGCACGACACCCCGTAGGCGACGGCGATCCCGCGCTCGGCCAAGCGGCTCGGCACTGTTCGGCTCGGCACTGTTCGGCTCGGCACTGTTGGGCTTGGCACGAGGAGGCGGACTCCGGATGTCGGCGCTGGAACCGTTCTACCATGCCGGTCGGTCTTCCCAAGGATCACGGCAGTGCGTGCGATCGGCGCACGCAGGCTGCGTGCCGAACTTGCCCGAAGCACCGGCGGCGCCGGGATCGCCCCGCCGAGCGTTACCTCATCGGCCTTCGACGTCACACTATGTCCTCTGGACAAAGGCCGTGCTTGCAGCGACGCCTTGAAACCTGTCTGGCTCAACAAATTGGTGTGCGATGGGCATCGAGAACGGCCGCGAAGAACACGGCGGCGCGTGTCCCGGATCGGGCGAGCCGGCCGCATCCGCCCGCCGGCGGTGAGCGCACCGATCACGGTTCTCGTCACGGGTGCGGCGGGCCTCATCGGCAGCGAACTCTGCGGCGCCCTCGCCGAGCGCGGCCATCGGGTGGTGGCGATGATCCACCGTCGGGCGCACCTCGTCCGCAGCGATGGATCACGCGTGCCCGATCGCGTGGCGCTGCTGCGCGGCGACATCACGCAACGCGATCTCGGGCTCGGCACGGAGGTCGCCGCGATCCTGGCGCGCTGCGACCGGGTGGTGCATTGCGCCGCCGACACCAGCCTCGCGCCGGGGCGGCACGGGGAGATCAACGTCGGGGGCACGCAGAACCTGCTCGACGTGCTCGCGAGCATGCGTGCGGCTCCCGGGCTCGTCCATGTCAGCACCGCCTACGTCTGCGGCGCCCGCTCCGGTCCCGTCGCCGAGACGATGGCGGAGCACGACGGCACCAACCCCTACGAGGCGAGCAAGATCGAGAGCGAGCGGCGCGTTGCCGCCGCGGGCCTGGGCGCCGCCATCGCCCGCCCCTCGATCGTGGTGGGGCGGTGGCACGATGGCGCCATCTCGCGCTTCGACGATCTTTACGGCCTGATCCGCCTTGTCGCCGCCGGCCGCATCCGCGCGCTGCCGGTCGCACCCGGCGCGACGCTGGACTTCGTGCCCATCGACCACGTCGTCGGCGGCCTTCTCGATCTCGTCGAGCGCTTCGAGATGGCGGGGAACCGCGTGTTCCATCTCGCCTCGGGAGCGCCGATGCCGGTGAGGACGCTGTGCACAACCGCCTTTGCAGGCTTTCACGCGCCGCGCCTCATCGAGCCGGACGATGCCGAGGCGAGCGGGCGGGGCACGCTGCGTCGCGAACTGCTCTCGCTGTACGCCGGCTACCTCACCCGCGATCCGCGCTTCGCGACCGGCAATCTCGCCGCACTGTCCGGCCGCGTCGCGCCGCCGGTCGACGTCGCCTTTCTCCGGCGCATGATCGGCTACGCCCACCTCGCCGGCTATCTCCGCCGCGACCCCCAGCTGGCATCCGCTGGCGAACACCTCACCTGATGTCGGGGTAGTGCCGCTCGATGCGCTTGCGCAGGCCCAAGCCCCAGCGCACCCCGACGTAGAGGTAGATCCAGTTCGCCTTCAAGCCGCCCCAGGCGGCGACCCGTCGATCGGACGTCATCACGAGACGGTTGACGAGGCGGGTGCGGCCGCGCCGGACGAGACGCTGGCAGAGGTCCGCATCTTCCATCACCGTCAGCGCCTCGTCGCAGCCGCCGACCGCGAGGAAGTCGGCGCGGCGGAAGAACATCGCGTGGTCGCCGAAGAGAAGGCGCCCTCCCTTCACGAAGAGCTGCGGCCGAAACAGCAGCGGCACGTACCACGTCTTGATCCAGTTGTGGAACGTCGTCCCCCAACGCACCGTTTCGCAGCCGCAAATGATCGCTGTGAACCCGGCCAACGCGACGCGAGGGTCGCCCAGGACCGCATCGACGACGCTCATCGCGTCGTCCGGCAGCAGGGTGTCGGCGTGGAGCACCATGACGAACGGTGCCGTCGCCTCGCGCACGCCGTGATTGATCTGGGCCGGACGACCGCGCGTTTCAAAGGCGATCACGCGCAGACCGCCGGCTTCGGCCAGCGCCACGCTGCCGTCGACGCTGCCGCCGTCGACGGCGATGATCTCGACCGGCGGCGGGTGGAGCGCGGAAAGGTTGCGGAGCAGGCGCGGCAGCGTCGCCGCCTCGTTCAGCATGGGGATGACGATGGCGACCGGCTCGCTCGCGCCGTGAAGCGTCCGCCCCGCTGCCCGGGTCGGGGGCTGAAACATCGGCCTCTCCTGCGCGATCAGATGAAGGGTCGCCTGGACGATGGCATGGTTGATCGCATGAGCACTCCCAAGCGCCAACGCCGCCGCCGGCCAAACGCTCGCCGCCGGCTGCCCAGCGCCACGGTTGGCGAGGCCGCCCGACGTGCGTGACGGTCATGAAGGACGTCGTGGCGGCTCTACCCCCGATGCCGCGGCCGGGTACATCCGCGCGTCCGGACCGGTACGGCCGCGGGTTCTAAAATCGGAGGGTCCGCTCTCCTGCGACGTCGGCGGCCTCGACGCCATCGCGGCTCGGGTGCGAGCGGATCGTTTCGCGAAGCTTGGTGGAGGGATCAGGCCCCGCAGATGCGCAGCGGCGCCCACGCCGTCTCGCCCAACCTTCGCAGGCGCCGCCCTCCGGCAAGATGATCCCGGTGATCCGCTTGGGATGGTTGATCCCGACGGGAGCCCCTGTAACCGAAGACGAAATCGCGAAGCGCCTGGCACGATGGTGGGGCTTCCCGTCGGGCGATCATCACGCGCCATCTCGCACGATCGTCGCTCAAGAGGTCGCCCATGCCATATCTGCAGCTCGACACGCCCTTCGCCTACCCCGTCGAGACGAAACGCAGGCTCGCCAAAACGCTCGGTGGGATCTACGCCTCCGTGATGAACTCGGACATCAACCGCCTCACCATCGCGGTCCGCGAGCTGGGCGAGGGCGGTGTTTGGCGCTGTGGCGACGGCGAGCCGCGCCCGGCCGCCCTGCTGATGTGCGACATCAGGCAGGGCCGTACGCCGGAGCACCGCGCGGAACTGGCCCGAAGGCTGATCGGCGCATGCATCGAGATCCTCGGTTTGAGGGAGGACAACCTCAATCTCGAATTCACCCAGCATCCGGGCGACGAGATGTACCATACGATGTACGGCGGCTTCAGCGACGATTGGCAGCCTGATGTGCCCGATCGTCTGGGATCGACCTGACGTCGCCAAGGCTGTCCGCTCGGAAACCGCAGTCGGCCCGCATGATCTTTGCCACCATCTCCATTGCCGATGCGGGCTGCCGGCCCGGCATCGGGCTCACGAAGCGGACCGAAGCTTCAGCTTGGATCGTCCGTCACGACCCGACCTTCGCCGAGCGCCGCGTGGCGTCCTTGCCCGCGACCAGGATCGCAACCGGAGGCCGTCTTATCGGCCCTCGACTGGACCGTCGGTTGGGCCCATCGTGAGCGAACCGAGGACCAGCGAGAAGATCCGCCCGCTCGGTCGCGGGGAAGGGGCGAGCCGGGTCGGGCGCGGGTGATGGGCAGCGCAGGCGAAGCTGCCGCATCCCATAGCCTGATGCCGAGGGCGCGGCGATCCGGGATCATCCGGTCGGGTTTGCGTTCGCTGGCCGGCCAGGGATCGGCCCCGCACCCTGAAGCTTAACCGTTGCCAGTCGAATCCAGAACACGGGAGACATCGATGCGTTGTTCATTCCTGCCGATGCTGGCCGCAAGCGTCCTGCTCCCCGCAGGCGCGGTTTGGGCTGCCGATGGTCCGGGCATGAAGATCATGCCGGCTGGCAACGACATGTCATGGCAACCCGCTCCCGACATCCTGCCGAAGGGCATGACGATCACCATGCTGTCCGGTGATCCCGCGAAGCCCGGGCCCTTCACGATCCGCCTGACGATACCAGCCAATACGGTGATCGCGTCGCACACCCATGCGCAGGACGAGAACGTCACGGTGATCTCGGGTGATTTCTACCACGGGGACGACGACGTCGTCGATCGCACCAAGGGCACCGAGGTGCACACAGGCGGCTTCGTCTTTCTTCCGGCCAACCACGTCCACTCGCTCTGGACGGGGAGCGAACCGGCCGTGATCCAGGTTACCGGGACCGGCCCGTTCGGCGTGCAATACATCCGCGCGTCCGACGATCCCAGCAGGAAGCGCAGCTGAGCGGAGCCGCGCCGGGCGAGGTCCGATTCGAAGCGCGATCGAAGCTGCTTTGGATGAAGCTGCTTGGGACCTGCAGCGCAGGCAGGCTTGCCGAAGCCTGCCTAACGCTCACTTCACTGCGCGGTGAGGCTTCGTCGCAACCGCGCGATGGCACCGGGCAGCCCGCGCACCGTCAGCACGCGGCCCGTCTCCTCATGCTCCTCCGTCAGCACCCGCACGCTCTCGTACACTTCGCCGATCAGCCTTTGCATGGCATAGGGCAGCACCAGCACCTCTTCCACCATCGCCGCTTCGAAGTATGCGACGATCGTCTCGCGCAGGGCTGCCACATCCGCGGGCGCGTGGGTAGACAGCTGGATCGCGTCCGGGTGCTGTTCCCGCAAGGCAGCCCGCCCGACGGCGTCCACCCGGTCGATCTTGTTGAGCACCAAGCGGGAGGGCACCGCATCCGCCCCGATCTCGCGCAACACGCCGCGGCTCACCTCCAACTGCGCTTCGTGGGTCGGGTCCGACGCGTCGACCACGTACAGCAGCAGCGAGGCTTCCAGCGCTTCCGCCAGGGTGGAGCGGAACGAGGCGACCAGATCGTGCGGCAGCTGCTTGATGAAGCCGACCGTATCGGAGACGAGCACGCGCGGCTTGGTTTCCGGCTGCAGCACGCGCACGGTGGTGTCGAGGGTCGCGAACAGCTTGTCCTCCACCAGCACCTGGCTGCCGGTGAGGGCTCGCATCAGGGACGACTTGCCCGCGTTGGTGTAGCCGACCAGCGCCACGCGCAACTGGTCGCGGCGGGCCGAGCGGCGCCGGTCGCCGTCGCGCTGCAGTGCGTCCAGCTGCTCCTTCAGCTCCGCGAGGCGGTCGCGGACCTTGCGGCGGTCGAGGTCGAGGGTGCTTTCACCGGCGCCACGGCCCTGCTGGCGACCTCCGCCGGACGCCGATTCCCGCAACCGTGGGGCGACGTACTTCAGGCGCGCCATCTCGACCTGAAGCCGGGCCTCGCGGGTGTTGGCGTGACGATGGAAGATTTCGACGATGACGCCCGTGCGGTCCAGCACCTGCGCCCCCGTGGCCCGCTCCAGGTTGCGGATCTGGCTGGGCGAAAGCTCGTGGTCGACGACGATCAGCCCAGGCTTGGTCGATCCCGACTCTTCGGCCGTGTCGGGCTTGGTCGGTCCGGCGATCTCCGCGGCGCCTTCGAAGCGCGCCCGGGCCTTGGCCTTCGGCGGCGGCGCCATCGTGCCGACGATGCCGGAGCCACCCGTCAGCGCCGCCAGTTCCTCCAGCTTGCCGCTGCCCAGCAGCGAAGCGGCGCCGGTGCCCTCGCGGCGCTGCGAGAGCGTGGCGGACACCTGATATCCCAGCGTCTTCACCAGTCGGCCAAGTTCCGCAAGGTTGGCTTCGTGAGCGATGTCGTCGACCTCCGGCAATTGGATGCCCACGAGGACGGCAAGTGAGGGTGGCGGCTTGGTTTCCATGGACGGCAAACTAGCATGGCCGTGCGGATATCCGATTGGTTGAACGCGCCGGGCGTTTCGAAATCCCGCATCGACGGCCCAAACCGGTCGAAGCGGGTGGGAAGCCGCGATCTGGCCTTCAAGCCTGTTCGCCTACGGCTGTCGATCGATCGTGCAGTTCTCGACCGCGTCGAATGGTTTCGCGACCAAGATCGCGTTCGCAGACGTATACGCCAACAGCGTCGTGAGCGCCTTTCGCGTGGCTGATTCCGCCGTGTCGGCGCCGTATGCGCGGCCTGAGTTCGAAGTCGAAAGCATGTATCAGGCATGCTCGACGCCCGGCAATCCCGGCAACTTGAACGCAAACGGCAGCGGTCTGTACGTCGCGGCAAGCGGATCGGTCGAAGCCACCTTCAGCAAGTTGCCTGCGGAGTGGTGCGCGAGCGCGATCAACCAAAGCGCAACCGCTCTGCCGAGCATCATCCGTATCGGCCTTCTCAACGCGCGTGTTCTCGCGGATGCCGCCATCCGGAACGCAGCCGCGACGGGCGCCGGGCGGGCGCCATCGGACATCGCCCTGGGACAGTTTACGACCGTCGACAACGCCTTGGTCAACTTGAACGACGCTTCGTTCGCGATGCCGCAAATGCGGCATCCAACGGCGCGGCGACCATGAGCCAGCGGAAGCGTGACTCCCTACAGCGTCGTCTTGCCGGGTATCCCGTCCGATGGCGAGGAAGTCGCGATCACGGCTGACTCCGCGCTGACGGTGTCGCCGCTCCACGTCAACACGGATGCCGCTGGTCATGTTCTGGCTTCAGGTGTCAATGCCCGCAGTTCGCGAGCCACGCTGGCAGACGGCGGCAGCGTCGCCCTGCCGACGGGGTGCGGCCTTGATGTGATCGCCGACGATGCCAACGGGCAGATGGCGACGGTGCCGGCGTGGGTGGGGGGCGGACGTCCTTCGCGGGCGCGCCCGGTCGCCAATCCGTTCTTTCAGACGCCCGGCTCGCGGCCACGTTGAGATCTTCTACGATGCCTCCCCCAGCAAATATATGTTGCACAACGACAAATGTTCTCCGCTGACGTACGACGTCGGCGGGCTCTATCCGCGACCGGAAAATCGAAGCGACCTGTCCGGATGCCGGCTCCTGCGACTTGGCATCGATCTACTTGGCATCTTTTTCAGATCACGTTGACGTCTAGCTTTCGCAGCGTGAGGGGAATGGAGGCTACGCGCGGGAAAGCCAGGGCCTTGCGGGCCAGCAGTCCCAGTCCTTGCACCACCGGTGGCGGTGCCAGGTAAGCCTGCGCTCGATGGGTCAGCGTGGGACAGGAGAACGGACCCTCGGCCGTGTCGGACCGCGCGGCAGCAAATCGTCGGACATGGCCCGCCGCTAAAATCCCCGGCACATCAATCCGTCGACGACCTCGCGAGGCTCGCTGGATTCATGGCCGCCGCGCTTGGCCGACGGGATGAGGAGATCACAAGCACCGACTTCCCGTCGCGCGGGTTGCCGCGGTTTCTGCGACCCTGGTTCGCCCTTGTTCAAGTCGGCGGCCTCCGGCCACCTCTGGATCACAAGCCGCTGCCCGCGGTCAGCTTGTTCTTGAACGACGGCTCAGGTCATTGCTCCTCGTCGTCGGCGAACTCGACATCCTCCCAGCACTCGTCGAGGATAGCGGCTCGGCGAGCCTTGTTGACTTCATCCAAACCGGCGATCCGCTCGGAAGCCTCTTCGAGCTCCTCGACGGTGCCGAGCGTGTCCAGGAGAAAGGAGCCGAGCGAGGCGATCTCGCTGCGGCATGCCGAACCGATCGGATCCGCGATGATCGCTTCGAGATCTGCTTCGTTCACATCCGCCTCGTCGTTCTCGCCGGTCGTGACGACATGGTCGGCGCGCTGCTGCGGTGGCGGGCGATCGATGAGGGCGCGAAGCAGGGAGTCGATTGCTTCTTCGATCTTGGCGGCGAGGGGCGGAGCTGTGGTTGTCATCAGCCAACTTAGCCGACCGCAGCTCCCATCAAAAGGGACAGTTGTTGCGGCATTCCTGCTCAAGGTGCGTCGCGAGCGCGACAAGCGAGCGCATGCCGATCCTTCTTCCGGCCGCCTCCACCGCAGCACCTCGCCGTTGTCGAAAGCTCGGGCAAGCGGCCTCGGCCTGCGAGCGGAATGGCCGCTGCTCGCCGGAGCGGATCAGGATGACGCCGCCGTTCGATCCCCTGATGGCAGCATCCTGGGTGCGAGGCGGTGGCGCCCTGGGCTGGAAGGCGGTGGGATCCGCGCCGTTCGACGGCTGAGCCTGCTGCGGCTCCCGTCGAAACAGCGGCTTCCTTGCAGATCGGCGATCAGGTCGCGCTGGGTTGGCGTCCAGGCGCGTGCGCAGCATTCACGGTACGCTCGACAGCGGGGCGGATCACCTTCCGGGCGGCCGCGGTACAAAGATGATGGTCGAGTCCGCCTGAAAAACGATTGAAGCGCGCCGCGATGGTCCCATCGCGGCCGATGAAGCGATCATACAGGTCGATGTAGCAGTGGTGACGAGCCCGACACATCGCGCCTAGATGCTCGTTGAAACGTCGGTGCAGCGCGGTTCTTTCCGCAAGTGTGGGGATGACGATCGAGCGGACCGCGGCGGCGATGTCGCCCGCGTGCCGGTCGCCTTCGAGCAGCGCCACATGAGCGTTGGTGTAGCCCTCCGCCCAAGCCTTGTCGGCGAGTGCGGGCGGAAAGACCGCGAACACGTGAAGGGCGCCAAGGCCCGAGAAAGGGCCGGCGAGAAAGGAGGCATAGGCCTTGACGGTCCTTTCGCAAAAGGCCTCGAAGCGCGCACGATCGAAACAGAACTCGGAGCGGGCGGCGCGGTGGAAGACAGACACGAACTCGATGTCGACTTGGCCGAACTGCAGCAGGATCGGGAGCCCGCCGGGTCCATCGGAACGCCGGAGCGTATCGGCAAGGCTCGATAATTCCCTTCGATAGCCCGAGCGGGATGCCGGATTGTTCAATCCCGCGGCCGAGCCCGCCGTGCAAAGGACATGGATCGGGATCGTGGGGCGGCTCATCGATCCTCCCACGATGCAGCTGCACAAAGAGTGACTGTCGCCGACCAGAAGGTAGGGCGTACCGACGCGGCGCATGGCACCAAGCGCGCGCGTCCAGAAGGTCGGGTCGCCGAGGCAGGATCGATGCGCGGCGATATGGGCGTTGATCAGCGACGATAGGAGGCTCGCAAGCGGCCGGCGATCCCACGGGCGCAGGCGTGTCAGCCGCTCGAAACCGTCGAGGTCGAGCGTCATATCGCCCTGGGGCGGCGTTCCGACCTTTGCAGCGTTCCAGATGAGCTCGTCGGTGCGACGGGACGAGCCTGCGGCCGATTCGGCGCCATCCTGGTGCGTGAAGCCTGCGTCCCGCAAGTGCGCCGCGATCCGTTGGCTTGGCACGGGAACGAGACGCAGAGCGTTGTATCGCCACATCAAAGAGCGCCACGCGTCGTCGAGGCGTCGCGCCACCCTGCGAGTGAACGGCGGTCTCGGCCTGTCCCAGCAGGTTCCGTCCTCGCCTGCCGGCGTCACAGCCCCAGCACTTCGATGCGAAAGACCCGCAAAGGTCTTTGCCTGACCGGCCGGATCACGCCCAGAGCATCGGGTCCGATATCGGATCCAGCCGGATACCCCAACCTATGGTGGCGCATCGGATCTATCCGATGCTCCAGTCGAAGCCATGGCGCGCGAGGTCGATCAAGCGCGGTCCGACCGACGTCGCGTCGCGCAAGACCCTGGGCGATCAGGCCGGCTCGACGGGTCGAGAACTCTCGTGCTCGCCGACAGGCAAGTGTTTCTTGACCAGCAGCAGCGAACCATCGTTCCTTTCCGCGCAAAGCCAATCGCCCATCGGCACGTCGCAAGTGGAAAGATAGTGCGTCACGATTGAGGTTCGCTTGGCCGAGCGGTCCCGAATGGCATCGCCACCGTGCATCAGCTGACTATGCCAGAT
Source organism: uncultured Beijerinckiaceae bacterium (assembly GCA_937863205.1). Next base: position 16,574 of record CALMGA010000091.1, read on the forward strand.
CAGCACGTCGCCACGATCCGCCGTGAACTTCTCATTGCGGAGACCGAGTTCGGACATCCGCTTCTGGATCGCAGCAACCGCACCGGAAACTTCATCGGGGATCGCTTTGACCGATCCGTTGGAGAACCGATGCGACGGCAGCTTGTGCGAGCCGGGCACGTAGACGAGAGGTCCGTTGTCTTCGGTGACATCATCAATGGCGATCCATGTCGCCAGCATCTGATTGTCGGTGACAGGCGGCATGTAGAACATGTCCGAATGCATGTCCTGCTCGCTGCCCCGTTCGAACAAGATCGTATTGCAAACGACCGGGGCGAATCCCATGAGCTGATGCAGAATACCCACGAGACGTGGATCCATGGATAGATCGCGCGTGGGCGCATCCGTCATGTAATGATCGACAAGACGATAGCACTGCGAACGATCGACGTCCAAAGCGTCGCGAAAATGAAGCTTGCCCCGCGCCGTGAAGATCACAAGCGGGTTTTCCGGATCGGACCTTCTCCGCCAAAGATCATCGATATGGCGCTTGTATTCGTCGATGACCGAATTTTGAAAGAATCCTTTCAAGATCAGAAAGCCTTGATCGTTCCAGTGCCTGAGGTCCGCAGGCGAGAGCGGGTTCGATCCGTGCGGAGTACTTGCCGGCGCTGTTCTTTTTTTGCCGAACACCTGACCTATATCGGAGTTGTTCTGTAAGAATTCGCGCTTCATGGCAGCTTTGCGCAAGTGTGAGACAAACGGAATCCACATGCCTTGCCTGCCGATTGATAGCCGCGCGAGGATCGCTGACGCCAACATATGCGAGTGCCGCGTGCATTGGAATCCCCCAGAGTCCGGACCGCGAGGACGATACTCAAGCTCTCGATGAACGTCCTGCGGCGCTGCGCGTGGGCCGATGGCCGTCGATTGCGCGGGTCGGAAGCCCAAGCCGAGACACTGCCCTTCGCGGCCCCGGCTCAAAGATCGGGATAAGCGTTCAGCACCGCTGGATAGGTCTACGACTCGGCGCCGAGCTTTCATCAGCGCACGGGAAAGACACCTCGTGCACTGACTCATACCAAAGGCGCGGTGATCAGACTCGTTTTGGGCGACGGGATCGGTGTGAGGTGATTTTCTGTCTCCGGCTGGCTTGGCTGGAGCGGTTTGATGACGCTTGCGATCACCCGGATGGATCTGATGACGGCGGAGCTTCGGCAGGAAGCGCGGCGGAGCCGGGACGCGAACCAGGCGCGTCGTTGCCTGGGGATCGCCCTTGTTCTGGAAGGGCGCAACCGCACCGATGCGGCAGCGAGTTCTGCGATGCCTGGAACACCTTGTTGATCGCCGCGCCCGAAACGATCATGTTCATCACCACGCGCGTGGGCAAACATGTCATGAAAGCCGCCGCACCCTTTTATTGGCGGCACTCCGTTTGATCCTCTCGCCCGAGGATGCGAAGGCGTCGTTGCGGGTCGAGGTTTGCGGTGTCCTGGCGGCCCTGCGATCGCTTGG
>CALMGA010000092.1:0-7694 GCA_937863205.1 uncultured Beijerinckiaceae bacterium
GCCCGACCACGCGCAGCCCCGTCTTTCGCCCGATCAGGCGAATGCCGCCCATGCCTTGGCCGACGCCGTGGCGGCGAAGAAGGCGGACGTGATCCTTCTTCAGGGCGTCACCGGCTCTGGCAAGACGGAAGTGTACTTCGAGGCGGTCGCGGAAGCGTTGCGACAGGGCCGGCAGGCGTTGGTCCTGCTGCCGGAGATCGCGCTCACCGCCGCCTTCCTCGACCGCTTCGCCGCCCGCTTCGGCACCCGCCCGGTCGAATGGCATTCGGCGGTGGGCGGGCGACGCCGCGCCCTCGTTTGGCACGCCGTCGCCAGCGGCGAGGCGGCGGCGGTGGTCGGCGCGCGCTCAGCCCTCTTCCTGCCCTTCAAGGACCTCGGCCTCATCGTCGTCGACGAGGAGCACGAGGCGGCCTACAAGCAGGAGGACGGCGTCACCTACCACGCCCGCGACATGGCGGTCGTGCGCGGACGCATCGAAGACGCGCCGGTGGTGCTGGCCTCGGCGACGCCGTCGCTGGAAACGCAGACCAACGCCAAGAACGGCCGGTATCGCCACCTCGTGCTGGCCGGTCGCTACGGCGAACGGCCGATGCCTGCGGTGGCGGCCATCGATCTCAAGCGCGATCCGCCGCCGCGCGGGCGTTTCATCGCGCCGACGCTGGAGCGCGCCGTTCTCGAAACAATGGCGCGCGGCGAGCAGGCGCTGCTGTTCCTCAATCGCCGTGGCTACGCGCCGCTCACCCTTTGCCGGGCCTGCGGGCACCGCTTCGGCTGCCCCAACTGCGCGTCCTGGCTGGTCGAGCACCGCTTCCGCCATGCCCTGCTCTGCCACCACTGCGGCCATTCCGAGCGCCGCCCGGCGAGCTGCCCGCAGTGCGAGGCGGCCGGCGCGCTCGTCCCCTGCGGCCCCGGCGTGGAGCGCCTCGCCGAAGAGGTGGCCGACGTGTTCCCGCAGGCGCGCGCGCTGGTGCTGTCGTCGGACCTCGGCGGCGCCGACAGGCTGCGCGGCGAGCTGGACGCGGTGGCCGATGGCGAGTGCGACATCGTCATCGGCACCCAGCTCGTCGCCAAGGGGCACAACTTCCCGCTGCTGACGCTCGTGGGCGTGATCGACGCCGACATCAGCCTGTCCTCCGGCGACCCGCGCGCGGCCGAACGCACCTTTCAGCTCCTGCAGCAGGTCACCGGGCGCGCCGGGCGCTTCGAGCGTCCGGGCCGGGCGCTGCTGCAAACGTGGCAGCCCGAGCATCCCGTGATCCGGGCGCTTTTGTCGGGCGACGCCGAGCGCTTCTATGCCGAGGAAACCCGCCAGCGCGCCCGCGCCGGGCTGCCGCCGTTCGGCCGGCTGGCGGCGATCATCGTGTCGGGGCCGGACTTTTCCGCCACCCAGGCCCATGCGCGGGCGCTGGCGCTGGCGGCCTTCCGCCTGCCGGCTTCGGAGCGCTGGCAGCTCGCCGCCGCCGGTGGCCTGCCGGCGCGCGACGACACCGTGCTGCTCGGCCCGGCGGAAGCGCCCATCGGGCTGGTGGCCGGGCGCCACCGCTTCCGGTTGCTGGTCAAGGCGCCGCGCCGCAGCGACGTCCAGGGCTTTCTGCGCGCGCTCGCCGAGGCCGCGCCGCCGGCCCGCGCCGGGATCAGGGTCGGCTACGACATCGACCCGCAATCCTTCCTGTAGAGGCGATCAGGCGCCGGTCTGCTTGTCGAGCTTCTTGGCGTCGCCGACGAGCCTGTGCCAGCCGTTCTGCACGCTGGTTGAAAGGTCGCGCATGTTGTCGTTGACGACATCCCAGTTGACCATGTGGCGCGCGTCCCTGCTTTCGGGGCCGGGGGCGCTGTGCAGCGTATCGACGACGTAGGCGGCCCCGATCGTCAGAATGATGCCGACGATCAATCCTGTGGCGAAACGCATGGACGACTCCGAAACCCTGGCTCCGACCGCCAGGATCGTGGTTCCCTCGGTTGCAGGTGAAACGCTCGCTGCATCATGACGTTCCTGAGCCTATGGGCGTAAGGCGCCGCATTCACCGCAGGGCTGTCAGGCGGGAACGGGGGTGAACGTGTCGTTGAAGATCGAAGACTACGCCATGATCGGCGACTGCCAGACCGCGGCGCTGATCGGGATCGACGGCTCGGTCGACTGGCTGTGCTGGCCGCGCTTCGACTCGCCCTCCTGCTTCGCCCGCCTGCTCGGCGACGAGAACAACGGGCGCTGGCTGCTGCGGGCGAGCGATCCGGAGGCGTCGATCCGGCGCGAATACCGCGATCACACGATGATCCTGGAAACGCGATACGAAACGGCCGAAGGCGCGGCAATGGTCATCGACTTCCTGCCCGACACGCGCCCGCAGTGCCATTTCGTGCGCCTCGTGCGCGGCTTGCGTGGCACCCTGCGCTTCACCACGGAAATCCTCATCCGCCCGAACTACGGCGCGGCGGTCCCTTGGGTGCGGCGGGACAAGGCCGACAACCTGCGCGCCGTGGTCGGCCCGGATGCGCTGATCCTGCGCTCCGAGATGAAGCTGGTCGCCGCCGACATGCGCCACGGTGCCGAGTTCATCGTCGCCGCAGGGGAAACGCAGAGCTTCGTGCTGAGCTATCACCTTTCCTTCCAGAAGGTGCCGGACCCGATCGATGCGGCGGCCGCGCTCAAGCAGACGGAGGCGAGGTGGTCGAGCTGGACCGGCCTGTCCAATGCCGCCGGTCCCTATCGCGAAACGGTGCTGCGCTCGCTGATGGTGCTGCGTGCCCTGATCTACCAGCCCTCTGGTGCCATTGTTGCCGCGCCGACGACCTCGCTGCCGGAAGAGCTCGGCGGCGAGCGCAACTGGGATTACCGGTACTGCTGGCTGCGCGACGCCACGCTGACCCTGCTCGCCCTGATGAACGGCGGCTACATGGACGAGGCCAAGCGCTGGCGGCGCTGGCTGCTCAACTCGATCGGCGGCGATCCCTCGCAGATCCAGATCATGTACGGCATCGGCGGCGAGCAGCGCATCCCCGAGATGGAGGTGGCGACGCTCGCCGGCTACGAAAACTCCAGGCCGGTGCGCGTCGGCAACGCCGCCGCCGGACAGTTGCAGATCGACATCTACGGCGAGGTGCTCGACGCGCTCTACCACGCCCGCAAGCGGGGCCTCACCACCGAGGACGACGACTGGACCGTGCAGTGCGAGCTGCTCGCCCACCTCGAAGGGGTGTGGAGCGAGAAGGACGAAGGCATCTGGGAGGTCCGCGGCGGCCCGCAGCACTTCGTGTACTCCAAGGTGATGGCCTGGGTCGCCTTTGACCGGGCGATCAAGACCGTCGAGGAGTTCGGCCTGCCCGGCCCCGTCGAACGCTGGCGCAAGCTGCGCGACGCCGTTCACGCCGAAGTCTGCGCCAAGGGCTGGAACGAGACGATCGGCGCCTTCACCCAGAGCTACGAGTCGGACAAGCTCGATGCGTCCGTACTGCTGGTACCGCTGACCGGCTTCCTCGCCCCCGACGACCCGCGCATCCGCCGCACGGTGGAGGCGGTGGAGCGCACGTTGATGAAGGACGGCTTCATCCAGCGATACCTCACGGAAGGCAGCGACGGCCTGAAAGGCGGCGAGGGCGCCTTCATCGCCTGCTCGTTCTGGTTCGTCGACAACCTCGTGCTGATCGGCCGGCACGACGACGCCCGTGCCATGTTCGAGCGCTTGATCTCGATCAAAACCGACCTCGGCCTCCTGTCGGAAGAATACGACGTCGGCAACCGCCGGCTGATCGGCAATTTCCCGCAGGCCTTTTCCCACATCGCGCTGATCAACTCGGCCTTCAACCTGGGTCGCACCAACGCCCCCGTCGAGGAGCGATCGGGCCACAGCGCGAAATCCTCGCCGGCCGGGGTGAGCGGCTGACGGCCGGCTCCCCCGGGGGGTGACCGGCTCGGCTGCTTCTGGAACGCGCCTCGACGAGAGCCGCCTTCGATGGTCGGCGCAAGCCCTGCGACGCATCACGTCCTCAACCATGCCCCAGCATCATCGACGCAAGGATTGCCTGCCGGTCGAGATTATTCTACGGTCGAGACCGTCGCGAAAAACGGCAGCTTGGTCGTCGCACCTCACGATCACCTGCTGAATACACGCCAGCTACGCGCAACGCATAGCTTGGCCAGCGTCTCCGAAAATCATCGCCCGACGCGTGTCGGGGCGAGCGCGGCTTCAGCGTCGATCGACGCTGACGCGCGCTGGGAGCGCGGCATGGATATCGAGATCGCGATCATTGGTGCAGGACTGGGCGGCCTCATGCTGGCGCGCGTGCTGCACCTGAATGGCATCGCCGCGACGGTCTACGAAGCCGAGGCGGGTGCAGGCGCGAGACCGCAAGGCGGCCTGCTCGACATCCACGAGCACAATGGTCAGCTTGCGCTGCGGGACGCAGGCTTGACCGAAGCCTTCAGAATGCTCGCTCTTCCCGGCGAGGACGCCAAGCGGGTCGTGGATCGACACGGCACCATTCTGTTCGACGATCCCGGCGATCCCGCCTCCGACCGGCCGGAAGTCGACCGGGGAGCGCTCCGCGCCATGCTGATCGGCTCGCTCCCGGCCAATGCCATCAGGTGGGGACGCAAGGTCACGTCGATCGCCGCCGGCAACCATCGGCACGAGATCGCCTTCGCCGGCGGCGGCACGGTCGCCGCCGATCTGATCGTCGGGGCGGACGGAGCTTGGTCGAAGGTCCGGCCGCTGCTCTGCGACATCGAGCCTGTTTATTCCGGCATCTGCTTCATCGAGATCGCGCTGCTCGGCGGCAGTGCGGACCACCGGGCAGCCATCGACGCCATCGGCAGAGGCACCCTCATGGCGGCCGCTCCGGGCAAGAGCATCATGGTGCACCGCTACGCGGACGGAACCGCCCGAGGCTATGCGGCGCTCACCGAACCCGAGGCCTGGTCCCGCTCCGTCGACTTCGCCGATAATCGCGCCGCCCTCGCTCATGTCGCCCGAAAGTTCGAAGGGTGGGCGCCCTCGCTGATCGCATTCGTCAGCGACAGCCAAGTCGATCCCATGCTCCGCCCGATCTACGCGCTGCCGACAGGGACTCGGTGGAACAGGGTCGCGGGAGTGACCCTGGTCGGCGACGCCGCGCATCTCATGTCCCCCTTCGCCGGCGAGGGAGCCAACCTGGCCATGTACGACGGCGCCGAACTGGCCAAGGCGATCATCCGTCATCCCGGCGATGTCGAAGCCGCCCTCGCGGCCTACGAACGCGACCTGTTCTCCCGCAGCGCCGAGGTTGCCGACGCATCGGCGCAGAACCTCGCTCGCTTTTTCGGCGATGACGCACCCTGGAGCGTGGTCAGGCTCTTCGATCGCGCCGGGCGCGGACACGCCTGACGCTGCTTGCCGCAGCGGTTTGCATCTCGAACCGATTTTCCTGAGAATGACCGCCCCAGGGGCGAAAGCTCGGCAGGAAACAGCGCTCCGCCTCAGCCCCGCGCGACGGCCGCGACCCGTTCGGGAAAGGCGGCGGCCAGCGCCGGCTTGCTCGCGGCGACGACGCCGCGCTCGGTGATGAGGCCGCCGGTGATCAGCTCGGCCGGCGTCACGTCGAAGGCGTAGTTCAGCACCGGGCTGCCGTCGGGCGTCACCCGGATGCGGGCGACCCTGGCTTCGGACCCTTCTTCCTCCAGCAGGCCGCTCATGTGCGTCACCTCCTCGGCCCCGCGCTCCTCGATGGGAATGGCGGCGATGCCGTCGTCGATGCCGAAGTCAATGGAGGAGGACGGGGCCACCACGTAGAAGGGCACGCCGTTAGCCTTGGCGGCGAGCGCCTTCAGGTAGGTGCCGATCTTGTTGCACACGTCGCCGGTCGCGGTGGTGCGGTCGGTGCCCACGATCACGCAATCCACCATGGCATGCTGCATCAGGTGGCCGCCGACGTTGTCCACCACCACGGTATGAGGCACGCCGTGCTGCCCCAACTCCCAGGCGGTGAGCGAAGCGCCCTGATTGCGCGGGCGGGTTTCGTCGACGAAGACGTGGACCGGCAGGCCGGCCTCGTGGGCGGCGTAGATCGGCGCGGTGGCGGTACCCCAATCCACCGCCGCCAGCCAACCGGCGTTGCAGTGGGTGAGCACGTTGAGCGGGCGGCCGTTCTTGCCGGCGGCGAGCGCGTTCAAGTGCTCCAGGCCGTGCCGCGCCATCAACTGGCACTGGGCGACATCCTCGTCGGAGATGGCCTGCGCCCGGCGATAGGCGGCCTCGACGCGCTCGCCCGGCGGCAGCGGGCGCAGCGTCGCCCGCATCGCTTCGAGTGCCCAGCGCAGGTTGACGGCGGTCGGACGGGTGGCGAGCAGGATCCGGCAGGCCTCGTCGAGCCGGGCGTCGCCGGCGTCCTCACGCAGGGCCAGGGCCACCCCGAAGGCGGCGGTGACGCCGATCAGGGGCGCGCCGCGCACGTGCATGTCGCGGATCGCGCGGGCGGCGTCCTCCAACGTCGCCAAGCGGGCGACGATGAGGCGGTGGGGCAGCGCGACCTGATCGATGATGTCGAGGCTGCGGCCGTCCTCCGCCAGCCAGATGCTCGTGCGCGGTTGTCCGTCGACCTTCACGCCCGCCCCTTTGATCCGGCCCGCCCGACGCCTCCTTAAAGCATGCGCCGGACGCTTGCAGGATTTTCGTGGCCGGCGCGGAGCTTGGCGCTCAGCAGCCCTTGCAGATGCTGCCGGTGATCTTGTTGTCTTCGCGCTCGATGCCGCGATCGAGTGCGGTGGTTCCCGCACTCTGGGACGCGCCGGGGTTGGGCACGGTGGCGCCGGTCGAGGTGATGTTGCCCGAGCGCACGCCGGCGCCGTTCTGCGGCTGGTCGCGGGATGGCAGGTCGCGGTCCTGAGCGGCGGCGCCGGTGGCAGCGGCGAGGAACGCGGCGAGCAATAACGTTTTCGTCATGGGAACCTCCCTTTGACCGTGGAAACGCCTTTTTGCCGCGCCGGTTGCAGCCGACAGTCTGGTGCGGCACGGGGGACGTCCCCCGGACGCAGCGGGCGATGCCGCTTAAGGCATCATTAAGCAGCGTCTGTGAAGCTGCCCGACAGTGCTTTTCACGAGACAGTGGAACTAGATCCATGGCGGCCGACATTCAACCCGAAAGCGCCGGCGAAGGCGCGAACGACGATGCGTCAGACCGCGAGGTTCCGCACGACCAGACCGCAGCCGACCCGGCCTCCGGCGATGCGCCGTCCAGCGATGCGACGTCCACCGCCCTGAGCGAAATGCCGCCGGCCGGTCTCGATGCCAGCCTCGCCGCCGCTAGCCGCGGCGCGGACGACGTGAAGGCGACCGGGCCGCGCTCGTTCGGCGCCCGCCTGCTCGATTACAGCGCCCATGCCGCCATGATCGTCGGGCTGATCGGCTTCGCCTGGACGGTGAGCAACCACGTCGTCACCCATCCGGCGCCGGCTCGCGAAGGCGCAGCCGGCAAACTTGAGGGCGCCAAAGCCGAGCCAGCGGCCGGCGAGCTGGCCGACCTGCGGCAAACCAACCAGCGCCTGGCCGAGGATGTCCGCAGCCTTCGCGCCAACTTCGACGCGCTCAGCGCCAAGGTGCACGACGACAAGACGCCCACCCAGCTCAAGGCCCTGCAGGCCGGCCTGCAGAACGTGCAGGGCGGCCTCGCCGCCGCGCGCAGCGAAACCGGCAGCGCCGTGGCCCAGCTCAGCGGCCAGCTCG
>CALMGA010000092.1:7704-10748 GCA_937863205.1 uncultured Beijerinckiaceae bacterium
CGCCCGCCCGCAGCCCGACGAGCATGCCGGCAAGCCCGAGAAGAACAGCGCCGACCTGACCACGGGCTCGATCCCGCCCGCCAAGGCGACGGCCGCGAAGCCCCCGTCGCTCGTCGCCGAGCAGGTGCCGCTGCCGCCGAGCAAGCCGGGCAAGGCCGCCGACGCCGACGCGCCGGCCAAGCCGACGGTGATCGCCGGCTACGTCGTGCGCGACGTGTCCGGCGGCGTGGCGGTGATCGAGGGGCGCGGCGGCGTGCTGGAAGTGGTTCCGGGCGTCAGCGTCCCCGGAGCCGGCGTGGTGAAATCCATCGAGCGCCGCGGCAGAGGGTGGACGGTGATCACCAGCAAGGGCCAGCTCGCCTATGCCCCGCTCGCCTCGGAACCCCGCCGCACCAGCCAGCGCGACTATTATCCGGCCTACCGCTACGATTTCTGAGCGCGACGGGATCGCGCGGGCAGGCGCCGCGACCCTTCAAGCGCTTCGTTCCGCTTCGGACTTGATCCGAAAACGCCGCGCACCTCCCGATGCTTCAATCGGCCGAGTCGAAGGCGGCTGGGTCGAACTCCCGGAACGTCGAGCAGAACTCGCAGGTGACACCGATCCGGCCGTTGTCGCCGATCATGTCGGTGCGCTCCTGCCGGGTGAAGCGGCGCAGCATCGCCTCGATGCGCTCGCGCGAGCAGCGGCAGGCGTCGTGCACGGCGCGCGGCTCGAACACCTTGACGCCGCGCTCGTGGAACAGCCGGAACAGCAGGCGCTCCGAGGACAGGGTCGGATCGACCAGCTCGTGGTCCTCGACCGTTTCGGCGAGCGCCACCGCCTCGGTCCAGGCATCGTCCTCGTCGACCGGCGGGGCGGTGTAGCTTGCCGGCGCATCGCCGGGGTCGAGGTCGACCGTGCGGCGCCGCTCGGGCGAATCGGGCAGGAACTGCACCATCAGCCCGCCGGCCCGCCAGCTCGCTCCCTCTCCGGTGATGGTTTCCGCGACCGCGAGGCGGACCAGGGTCGGGATCTGCTCGGACTGCCGGAAATATTGATGCGCCGCAGCTTCCAATCCCTGGCCCTCCAGTGCAACGATGCCCTGATAGCGCGACTGCTCGCCCCCGCGCTCGACGGTAAAGGCGAGGTGGCCTTTGCCGAGGAGGTCGCCGCCCGGCGCCTCCGTCGAGCGGGGCGCCGGGCGCTCGGCCAGCCTGTTCGCCAGCTTTCCGGCATCGTAGCGGGCGAAGGCGCGCAAGCGGTCGGGCGCATCGAAGTCCACGACCAGCATGTCGATGAGGCCGTCGCTCTTGGTTTGCAGCTGGAAGCGGCCTTCCAGGCGCAGCGCTGAGCCGAGCAGAACGGTCAGGGTCGCCGCTTCGCCGACGAGGCGGGCGACGGGGGCGGGATAGTTGTGCTGGGCCAGGATGTTGTCGACGGCCGGGCCGAGCCGAACCACGCGACCGCGGACGTCCAGCGTTTCCACCGCGAAGGGCAGCACGAGGTCGTCGTGGCCGAGGTCGGACACCGGGCGCATCGGGTCGCCCCTGCTGTCGTGAGCACTCCGTGCGGCGTCCACCATCAGTCCATCGCCCCCAACTTGATGTCTGGCTCCCAAGCTAATCCATCGCCCCCATGCACCAAGCGAGAATGCCCTTCTGAGCATGCAGGCGGTTCTCCGCCTCGTCGAACACCACCGATTGCGGCCCGTCGATCACCTCGTCGGTCACCTCCTCGCCGCGGTGCGCCGGCAGGCAGTGCATGAACAGCGCGTCCTTGGCCGCGCCGGCCATCAGCGAAGCATCGACGCGGTAGGGCTTCAGCAGCTTGGCCCGCGAGATCTTCTCTTCGTCGCCCATCGACAGCCAGCAGTCGGTGACGACGCAATCGGCGCCGGCCACCGCGGCGCGGGCGTCGTCGGTGAGGACGACGGACGCGCCGGGCGCGCGCGCCAGCACCTCGGGCGGCGGCCGCAGCGAGGCCGGCGTGGCGACCCTGAGCGTGAAGCCGAAGCGCTCCGCCGCCTGGATCCAGCTCGCCAGCACGTTGTTGCCGTCGCCGCACCACGCCACCGTGCGTCCGGCAATCGGCCCGCGCCGCTCCTCGAAGGTGAGGATGTCGGCCATCAGCTGACAGGGGTGCGAGCGCTTGGTCAGCCCGTTGATGATCGGCACCGATGCATGGGTCGCCAGCTCCACCACGGCGGAATGGTCGAGGATGCGGATCACGATGCCTTCCACGAAGCGCGACAGCACGCGCGCCGTGTCGGCGATGGTTTCGCCACGGCCGAGCTGCATTTCCTTGCCGGTCAGCATGATCGCCTCGCCGCCGAGCTGGCGCATGGCGACGTCGAAGGACACGCGGGTACGCGTCGAGGGCTTGTCGAAGATCATCGCCAGCGTCTTGCCGGCGAGAGGTCGATCGCTCGAGGGCACGCCCTTGCGCCACGCCGATTTCAGCGCCGCCGCATGGTCGAGGATGCGGCGCAGTTCGGGCGCGGGGATCTCGGCGAGGTCGGTGAAGTGCCGGACGCCCTCCGCCGCTCCCTCGACGATCGCGGTGCGCGTCATTCCGCAGCTCCGCGCTGGAGGTGGGACGCGGCCGACAGCTCTCGGCAGGCGGCTTCGAGCCGGGCCACGCCCTCGTCGATCTCCGCCTCGGTGATGACGAGGGGCGGCAGCAGGCGCACCACATTGTCGCCGGCCGGGATGACCAGCACGTGGGCGGCACGGGCGCCGGCGGCGAACTCGGCCGGGGTCACGCGCAGCTTCAGCCCGACCATGAGGCCTTCGCCGCGCACGGCCTCCACCACGTCGGGATACTTCGCCAACACGGTGCCGAGCCGCTCCCTGAGGCGCCGCCCCTTGGCGGCGACGGCCGGCATGAAGCCTGGGGCCAGCACCACGTCGAGCACGGCGTTGCCGACGGCGGTGGCGAGCGGGTTGCCGCCGTAGGTGGTGCCGTGTGTGCCGAGCCCCATGCCACGGCCGGCCTCGGCCGTGGTGAGAAAGGCGCCGAGCGGGAAGCCGCCGCCGATGCCCTTGGCCACCGCCATGATGTCGGG
>CALMGA010000093.1 GCA_937863205.1 uncultured Beijerinckiaceae bacterium
TGCACGCGGTCGGCCTCTACGGCGAGCACGGCGGCGGCATCGCCGACCGCGAGGGCCTGATGGCCCGGGTCGACGTCATCGAGGGGACGCTGGCCAAGGGTTTCGGCACGTTGGGCGGCTACATCGCCGCCGACCGGGCGATCATTGATGCCGTGCGTTCCTATGCGCCTTCCTTCATCTTCACCACCGCCCTGCCCCCCGCCGTGGCAGCGGCGGCGAGCGAGGCCGTGCGTATCCTGAAGAACGGCAACGAGTTGCGCGAGCGCCACCAGCGTCAGGCGATGCTGACCAAGCATGCCCTGTCCGCCGCGGGCCTGCCGGTGATGGCCAACCCGTCGCACATCGTACCGGTGTTCGTGGGCGATGCCGAAAAGTGCAAGGCCGCCTCGGACCTGCTGCTCGAACGCCATAACATCTACATCCAGCCGATCAACTATCCCACCGTGCCCAAGGGCACCGAGCGGCTGCGCATCACGCCGACGCCGTTCCATTCCGACGCGCATGTGGCTGCCCTCGTCGACGCCCTCGTCGACGTATGGAAGGCTCTGGGCCTGCGCTTCGAAGAGCCCAGGATCGTCAAGTTCCGCTCCAAGGTTGCGGCGGCGGTCGCCGACCCTTGTTCCTTTCCCGACTTCAAGCGCGCGGCGGAGTAGTTCGTCGCTCCTGTTGACGCGACGGGTTCCAAACGGCTGGGCAGGCGAAGCATGTACGCGCGGGCGCCGAGCGTATTAGATGACGGCCGATGTTCGTCCATTGGCTCACTGCGCTCGCGCCCAGGTTACCGGCACTCGTCTTGCCCGCGCTCGGGCGGCGGCGTGAGGGGCGTGGCACCCTTGCCAAGCTGGTCGGTGTCGTCACCCGCCGCTTGCGCTCCGACCGCAACGTCCTGCAGCACGCCGCCGATGTCGCCCGCGATGGCATGGCGATCTTCGACCGTGATCTTTGCCTCGTGGCCTGGAATCGTGCCTATGCCGAGATGTTCCAGTTCCCGGCCGAGCTGATCTACGTCGGCGTGGCGATCGACGCGCTGATCCGTTCGCTGGCCGAGCGCGGCGTATATGGTCCCCTGCCGGTCGACGAGGCCGTCGCGACCCGCCTCGAACAGCTCATCGAGCCCAGGGAAACCGCCCGCCTGGATTACGCCGCCTTCGGGCGCGTCCTGGAAATGCGTTCGGTGCGCCTGGACGACGGCGGCATCTTCTTCACCTACTCCGATGCCACTGCCCAGGCGAAGTCGGAAGAGGAGCATGAAGCCGAGAACCTGATCCTGGAACGCCGCGTGCGCGAGCGCACCGAGGAGCTGGAACTGCTGAACTTCGAACTCGCCCGCGCCAAGGCCGAGGCGGAAGACGCCAACATCTCCAAATCGCGCTTCCTGGCAGCGGCGAGCCACGACCTGCTCCAACCCTTGAACGCCGCCCGCCTCTACACCACCGCACTACGCGAGCAGCTCCGCCCGGACGGCTACGCGACGCTGCATCGCCTCATCAGCAACGTCGATTTGTCGTTGGAGGCGGTCGAAGAGAACCTCGGCGCTCTTCTGGAAATCTCGCAGCTCGACGCCGGGGCGATGCAAACCGAGATCATCGCCTTTCCGCTCGACGAGCTGCTCCGACAGCTCGCCATCGAGTTCGAACCGCAGGCACGCGAGCGCGGGCTCAGGCTGACCGTCGTGTCGTGCTCACTCGTGGTGCGGTCGGATCGCAAGCTGCTGCGGCGCATGCTGCAGAACCTCATCTCCAACGCCGTCAAGTACACCCGGCGCGGGCGGGTGCTGGTCGGCGCGCGGCGACGCGGCCCGACCGTTCGCATCCAGATCCACGATACCGGCGTCGGCATCCCCGAAGGCAAGCGGGCGTTGATCTTCCGCGAGTTCGAACGCTTGCCCAATGCCGGGCAGGCGGTGCCTGGCGCCGGTCTCGGCCTGTCCATCGTCGAGCGGCTGAGCGGGGTCCTCGACCACGAGGTCACGCTGCGCTCCGAGGTCGGGCGAGGCTCGGCCTTCTGCGTCGCCGTCCAGCGCGCGTCCGGGATGTTGGCACCTGCCGCGCCGCTGCCGCCGCGCACCGCCGTTCAGCGCTCGCTGTCGGGCATGTCCGTTGCCGCCATCGACAACGAGGCCGACATCCTGGCCGGCATGGAAACGCTTCTCAAAGGGTGGGACTGTTCGGTCGCGACCGGCACCGGCCTGCCACAGGTCGAGGCCGCGCTGGCACGCCAGTCGATGACTCCCGATGTCATCATCGCCGACTACCACCTCGGCCAGGCAGGCAGCGATCCCGATGGGCTGGCGGTCGTCGCCGCCCTGCGCGCGCATCACGGCTGGCGTCCGGCGGTGCTGATCACAGCCGATCGCAGGCCGGCGATCCGCACGCTGGCGCAGCTGGCCGACGTTCGCGTCCTCAACAAGCCGCTGCGCCCGGCCGCCCTGCGCTCACTGTTGTCGCAATGGCGCCTCGTTTCGCCGATCTCCGGCCCGGAGTGATCTTGCTCCGGATGCACCGCCGTGCGCAGGACTGCGGTCGCGACGCGTGTTAAGCAGTTTTGGATTGCCTGGCCAACGCATGGAGCTGTGGTTCTTGAGCGCCGCTGATGAACGAGCGGGGTC
>CALMGA010000094.1:0-4011 GCA_937863205.1 uncultured Beijerinckiaceae bacterium
GGCCGGGAGCGAGCAGATACGGTGCGAGAAAGCGTAGCCGCAAACAAGAACGCCCGCAGGTCTCGCCACGGGCGGCTGGGACAACTTGCCGGCTGCAGGCCTGTAGCCCACGGCACCTTGCAGGTCGACCGAGACGGGCCTGCCTCGGACCAGTCAAAGAACCGTCAGGGGGTTGCATAGCCTCGGGCTCGCTGGAGCACAGGCGACCGCTAGAGCAGGCGTTGAGACGCTCACAGCAGATCCAGCTGCGTCTTTTTCTGGTTGTCTTGCAGGGCGTCCTCCCTCGCAGGCAAACGCCATCGCTTACGCATTTCATCATCAAGCTGTTTTCTGATGTTGTTTTCATCTAGACGTAACATGGCCTGATAAACCTCAAAACTCTTATCGGTTAGAGCTATTTCAATGAAGTCGAATAAAGCATGCAATGCTATACGATCGCCTTTACTTAATTGTCGGCCATCTTTCGACGCAATTGCTCGGCCAAATTCGATCAATGCTCTGGTCCGCGTGTAAAGGTTGCCGTAGAGCATCTGATATCTCTATAGATCTATATCTAGAGTTAACTATGTTATATTACTCGGTCAATACGAAAATATGCTGTACACTCCTAGTGTAACGCTGTACTCCAGTCCAGTATATTTTGAAACGTATTTGAGACTTGACGCTGACGCAGATGCCATCCAGCCTCCGCCATCATCCGCGAGTCTATCGGCTTCGGGCAGGAACGGAACGATACGTTATGCGCCTACTTGGTTTCTGATCATCCGGATCGCCGTGCCCCAAGCCGGATGAGAGCCCCGGCGATCTTCTCGAGTGTCGCCCTCTGAGTTCGAACACGGGGATCTTCAGCCCCCATGACGCTCCCGAAGCTTATGCCCGCCTCGTCCTTGAGCTTGGTCAGTGTGACGCCGAGCGCCTGGCGCACGCGGCGCAACGTCTCCGGCGTGACGTCGTAGAGGACGGGGGCCGAGACGGGTTGGACGCTGAACCCGCGCACCGCGAGCTGCTCCGCGACGATCCTGGCGCCCTGGTCCGGATCGATGGCGTCGCCCATGCCCTGTAGGAAGGCGACGGCTTCAGCGAGGGCGCGCTCGGCGGTCAGGGCAACGCTCCGTGTTCGGGTCGACGAACTATCGCGTCGGGAGCTGAGGTCGCCAAGCCGTCCCATCGCGCCGCGGGAGAAGCAGGACGATCACGAGACATAGCGGGGTAAGCGTGACCGGACGGCCGCCTACCGGTTTTTGGTTTGGCTTGGGATAGGTGTCCACCTGATGTCGAGGTGGACACCTGATGGAAGCGAGCGGCGGGAAGCGACGCGTTTGGCCTGCTGAGGAGCGACAACGCATTGTTGCCGAGGCGACGGCGCCGAACGCGTCGGTTGCGGCGGTCGCCCTTCAGCATGGGGTCAACACCAATCTCTTGTTCAAGTGGATCAGCCGCTCGCGCCAGGGCTTGCTTGATCGGCGTCGGGGTCCCCGTCTTGTGAAGGAAGGTGCGATAGCTGGCCCGGTGCCGGTGTTTGTTCCGGTGGAGATCGTCGCCCCGCCGGCACCGGCTCCGACCCTGTTGCCAGCGCCGCACAAGAAGGTCAGGCGCCCGGCGTCGCTGGCGCGGCAGCCTGGTCGAGGCCGCCCGCAGGGTGCGATGGAGATCGCACTCCCGAACGGCGTCCGGTTGTCGCTCGACAGCGACATCGATCCCGAGGCGTTGCGGCGCATTCTGTCCGCCCTGGTCGGTCTTTGATGCTGACGATCGCGCCGGGGCTCAAGGTCTATCTCGCCTGCAAGCCGGTCGACATGCGCCGCGGCTTCGACGGGCTCGCGGCCGACGTCGCGCAGGTGCTGCGCGCCGACCCGTATTCCGGCGCCGTGTTCATCTTCCGGAGCCGCCGCGGTGATTATCTGAAGATCCTGGCCTGGGACGGGTCCGGCCTGTGCCTTTTCGCAAAAAGGCTGGAGAGGGGACGGTTCGTTTGGCCGCCGATCGTGGAGGGCGGTCTTCGTCTTACGGCCGCGCAAGCCGCCTTGTTGGTCGAGGGGATCGATTGGCGGCGCACGGTGGCGCCCGCCGAGATTGCGGCACCGGTCCTGGCCTGAGATCGGCGCCATTTTCCTTTGCGGCTCAGGCCCGTGTGGTAATCTCGGGCCATGTCGCGCATCACCACCGATCTGCCCGACGACCCGGCCGCACTCCGCCACTTCGCGAGCGCGTTGCAGCACGATCTCGCGGTGCTCGAAGCCACCGTCCAGGCTCAAACCCTGCTGGTCGAGAAGCTGAAGCACCAACTCGCCGTGCTGCGGCGTGCTCGCTTTGGCCGCTCGTCGGAGAAGCTCGATCAGCAGGTCGAGCAACTCGAACTCTTGATCGGCGACATCGAGGAGAGCGCGGCCGAGGCGCAGGCCACAATCGCCCGATCGGCAGCGCCGGTGCCTGTCGCGGTCGAGCGCAAGCCGTCCGTGCGCGTGCCCTTGCCGGCACATCTGCCGACTGAGACCGTTGTTCACGAGGCGCCGTGCGTGTGCCCGGGCTGCGGCGGCACCACCTTCGGCCGCATCGGCGCGGATGAGCGGGAGGTGCTGGAATACATGCCGGCGCGCTTCCGCCGCATCCTGCATGTCCGCCCCAAGATGAGCTGCCGCGCCTGCGAGACGATCGTGCAGGCGCCGATGCCGGGGCTGCCGATCGAGAAGGGCCGGCCGGGTCCGGGGCTCCTGGCGCACGTGGTCGTGTCCAAGTTCTGCGACCACCTTCCCCTTTACCGCCAGTCCGAGATCTACGGGCGTGAAGGCGTCACGATCGACCGCTCGGTGATGGCAGCCTGGATGGGCCATGTCGCGGCGCTGCTCGCGCCCCTGGCCGAGCGCATCGGCCGTCATGTGCGAGCCGGCCCGGCGACCCATGCCGACGACACCACGGTTCCGGTGCTCGATCCCGGACGCGGCAAGACGAAGACCGGCCGCTTGTGGGTGGCGGTGCGCGACGAGCGGGGGTTCGGTTCGACGGCACCGCCTGCGGCCATCTACCTCTACTCGCCCGACCGGACGGCCCAACATGCGCATGCGCTGCTGAAGGACTGTCGCGGCCACCTGCATGCCGATGGCTACACGGGCTTCGGCAAGCTCTACGAACCGGATCCGCTGACAGGCGCGCCGGCACCGCTGATCGAGGTGGCATGTTGGAGCCATGCCCGGCGCAAGATCTACGACATCCACGTCACGACAGCATCTCCCGCCGCCGCACGCGCTCTGGAGTTGATCGGCGACCTGTTCGCCGTCGAGACTACCATCCGCGGCCAGGCGCCAGCCGAGCGGCAACGCGCACGTGCCGAGCGGTCCACCCCGATCCTCGACGCGCTGAAGGCCCACCTGGAGGCGACGCTCGCCAGGGTCAGCGGCAAGAGCCCCTTCGCCAAGGCGATCCGCTACGCGACGTCACGATGGTCGGCGCTAACGCGCTTCGTCGCCGACGGGCATCTCGAACCCTCCAACAACGCCGCGGAACGGGCCATCAGGCCGCTGACCTTGGGCAGGCGGAACTATCTCTTCGCCGGCTCCGACGCGGGCGGACGCCGCACCGCAGTCTTCTACACCCTGATCACCACGGCGCGCCTGAACGGCGTCGATCCGCAGGCCTGGCTCACCGACGTCATCGGCCGCATCGCCGATCATCCCATGAGCCGCCTCGACGAGCTACTCCCCTGGACTTGGACCGCCAGCCGACCGCCTCAGGCTCAGGCCGCGTAGCCTCCCGCGGCCATCAGCTCACGCTTACTCTGGTCAAGCCGAGCGCGTCGACACGCCGAGCGCGCCGTCGCTGCGTGGACGGGCGTCTGCGCCACCCGCTTCATCGTTCAGTCGAGGTGTCCACGATCGGTCATGCCACCTCGTGGACGCCCTCGGCGGTCACTTGGCTCCGGTCACCACACCCTCGAGATCGTGATCGATGCCGAGCAGGAGTTCGGGCTTGCGGCTCTTCAACACGATGAACCATGTCGCGCCCACCAGCATGTAG
>CALMGA010000094.1:4021-4268 GCA_937863205.1 uncultured Beijerinckiaceae bacterium
TGACGTGCGCCCAGCGCTCGACGATGCGGCCGCGCTCGTAGAGGCCGTTGAAGCCCGGCATAGCCGTCGGTTACGGCTCCGAGTTCATCGCGCAGGCTGTACAGGACTGGATCAAGGCAGCTTCTCGGCGGCCGACCACCCGCGTCGGCGTAGCACCAACGCGATCACTTCAACACGGGAATTGGGCTATCCGGGTGCGTCGTCATGGTCGTGCTCATAGGCGCGCACGCCTAAGCCTCGGCAAGCT
>CALMGA010000095.1 GCA_937863205.1 uncultured Beijerinckiaceae bacterium
AGGCCGCGCGTCGCCGTACACGGCTGAACCCCCGCGGACGGTTGGCAGGCAACGGTGCGTTGGGTGAGCATCGCACCCTCGGCGACAGCAGGTCGGGACCTCGGACCGGGAACCACCGCCGCGCGTCTCGCTCCGACGCTCTAACTCTTCGTTGGCGCATCAGCTTTTCCGAAAACCGCTGCGCACTTTTCGGGCCGATGCCCTAGAGCCGTATTGTCAGGACGCGGTAGCCGCGGAAGACGGCCTCGATGTTGTGGCGGTTGCCGCTCTCGCGGTGCGATCGATAGTCGATGCTCTTCGCATCCGCCGCGTCGCCGAGGATCGCGACCTCGAGCGCGTCGCGATAGCGGTCGGCCCAGGCCGGGCGGCAGAGGAACAGCTTGTTGCTGACATGGGCGAACGGGACCAGCGTGACGCTGGTCTCGAAGAAGTGGAAGAGCGCCGCGGTGACGCCGATGGAAATCGGATGAAGGAAGTCGTCCGCCGCGACGAGACCCCCGGCCGCCAGCAGGTCGTCCGCCACGGACAGATCCCACAGGACGTCCTCGTATTCGTGAGAGCCGTCGATGCTGATGAAGCGCGCCTCACCGCCGAGGTGCGCCAGCAGCTGCCGGGGGGAGATGTCGCCGGAAGACCCTTTCAGGATACGCGCGTTCGAGAACGCCTCCGCCACGCGATGGTCCGGGCTCAACCGTCGGGCGAGATCGCACTGGAAGTCGTCGAGACCGACATAGTCGAAGGTGTCGAGACCAACGACTTCGTCTCGCGTGAGCGCGGCGGAGCGCAAGAGGAGGGAGAAATACTTCCCGCAGAAGAGACCGATCTCGTAGAGCGAGCCGGAAATCCCGTTCGCTTCCTGGAACTCGAGCATGTCCATGGTCCGCTTGGCGGCGTAGCGATCGAGCCAACCGGGTGTCGGATCGACGACGCGCTCCAGGAACTCTTCCTTGCCGAGAAAGTCCTGCTTGCCGAAGAATTCCTGCTTGCCGAAGACTTCCTGCTTGCCGAGGACGTCCTGCTGGTCCGGTTCACTGGCCCGCGTCATCGCGAAGTCCTCCGCGCATCGATGCCATGCAATCGATCTGCAGCATGGGATAGAAGACGGCGGTCGCGCGGTCAACAATCGAAGCGGAAGTTGTTGCCCATACGTCATCCATGACCTTAGGTAACAAGGCATCACGCAAGGTAAGCTAGGACACTGCCATCTTTACGTGAGATTCGACTTGGACTATTCCGTCCAGGGACCGCTCCGTGTGAGGAGGACGCCGTTGCTCAGAGATTTCGATTTCCCTGGCGAACGAATGGCGCTCTCCGCGCGCGACGGCGCGGAGCCGAAGCGGGCGGCCGTGCGGGGGCGAGGCGGGAAGATCATCCACTTCCCATGCGACGACCCCATCGGCCGCGCGATGAAGCTCTACGGCGAGTGGGCTCAGATCGAGATCGACTTCCTGTGCGGCCTGATCGGGCGAGGCAGCACCGTGCTGGATGTCGGCGCCCACATCGGCACCCATTCGATCGCGTTCTCCGAGCGCGTCGGCCCGATGGGCGCCGTCCGCGCCTTCGAGCCCCAGGCCGCGGTCTTCGACCTGTTGCGATGCAATCTGGCAAGCAGCGGCTCCGCCAACGTCGCCGCGGCCCCCTTGGCGGTTGCGGATCGCGCCGGCGAGCTGGCGGCTCCCGACGAAGGTGACATCGCTCTCCTTTCGCCTCGCTCGTCGCGGGACGAGCCGGGCAGCACGGTCCGCGCGATCGCGATCGACGACCTCGAGCTCGACCGATGCGATCTCGTGAAGATCGACGTCGAGGGGATGGAGCCGCTCGTGATCAAGGGCATGAGTGGCACGATCTCCCGCCTGCAGCCTTTGATCTACTGCGACTGCAAGACGATCGAAGCCGGCGTGGACCTTCTGCGCCTGCTGCCGCCGTCGTATCGGGCCTTTCTCGTCCGCTGCCCCGCCTTCAACGAAAACAACGCGCTCGAAGCCTCCGACAACGTCTTCGGGCACGCCTGCGAGACGAGCCTGCTCTTCGCTCCGTCCGGCGTCGCCCATCCCGCCTTCTGTTTCTTATTGGGCTGCGTCGAGATCATCACCATCGACACGATGGAGGATTTGGCGAAGGCGATCGTCGCGACCCCGCGCCATGGCGATGCGAGCAGGTTCGCGCGCGATCCGGAGACGTTGAACAGGGAGCTTCGGACGCTGGTCGCCGACCTGTCCGAGCAGAACTCCAACCTCCTTCGGGCAAGCCAGTCGCCCACGTGCGCGACCCGGGAGGTCGACGAACTGCGCGCTTCGCTGCGGACCGTCGAGGAGACGAAGCAAGCCCTCCACGACCGCGTCGACGGCTTGCTGACGGCGCTCGACCTGAAGGAAGGCGAGATCGCCCGGCTACAGTTCCGTTCGGAGTACCTCACGACGTGCCTGAGAAGGGTCGAGGACAAGCTCGATCGCGCCGGCGAGGCCAGGGACCTCGCGGTTCGCGACCTTTCCGGCGTCCGGGAGGAGCTGGACGCCGCTCGCAGGAAGATCGAAGCCGACCGCGAGGATTTCGCGAAGCACCGCGACGACCTCGCGTGTCTTCTCTCCCGAAGCGACGAGCAGACCGCAAGGCTTGCGGCGGTTCACGACGAACTCGCGAAGCGCACGTCGGGCGTCGATGCCGTCATGCAGGAACTCGCGCAGCTTCGCCAGGATGTCCGCGACGGCAGCCAGCAACGCGCCGCTTGCGAAGGCGAAGGGCGACGGCCGCGCTTCAGGATCCTCACGTCGATCCGGAAGTCCCCCCGCGATGAGTACGAACAGATCGCCGCCTCGGGCCTCTTCGATCGGCAATGGTATCTCGCCGGCAACCGGGACGTCGCCGGAAGCGGCGTCGACCCGCTGGTCCATTACCTGCGCGAGGGAGCCCTCGAGAACCGCGACCCGGGTCCGCACTTCAGCACCGGACGCTATCTCGCCGGCAATCCCGACGTGGCCCGATCCGGATTGAACCCGCTCGCGCATTACATCCGCCACGGGCGGCGGGAAGGCCGCGCCGTGGCGCCGAGCGAGGCATCGGGGGTGGTCGCGCCATGACGATCCCGCCGTGCGACATCGAGCTGGTGCGAAACAGCGCGCTGTTCGACGAGGCGTACTACCGGAGCCAATGCGCCGGCGCCGTGAAGGACGCCGCGGCGCACTACCTCGACGAAGGGTGGCGAGCCAACCTCGATCCGGGGCCGGCCTTCTCCAGCCGACATTACCTGACCTGCCATGCCGACGTCGGGGCGGACGGCATTTGTCCTCTCCTGCACTACCTGAAATACGGCGCGAAGGAGGGGCGCGAGATCGTCGCGGCAAGCCTCCTGGTGCCGAACCCCTCGTGCCCGACCGACGCGGAATGGCAGCGGCTCGTCGAGCAGTGGGAGGATGTCGATGCCGGAACGATAGCGGTCGACGTCATCATCCCCGTCTACAAGGGGAGGTCCGAAACCCTCCGCTGCATCCATCGCGTGCTGCAGTCCCGTCAGCGCACCCGCTTCCGCGTCGTCGTCCTGGACGATTGCGGACCGGACACCAAACTGAGCCTCGCGCTCGACAGGCTGGCGGCGCTGCACCTCATCGAGCTTCACAGGTTCGAGGAGAACGTCGGCTTCGTGCGGTCCGGCAACTTCGGCATGGCCCTGCATCCCGAACGCGACGTGGTGCTGCTCAACTCCGACACCGCCGTCCACAACGACTGGCTCGATCGCCTGCGCGACGCCGCCTATCGGGCGTCGCGCACCGCGACCGTGACCCCGTTCTCGAACAACGCGGAGATCTGCAGCTATCCCCGCTCCTGCCAGGACAACATGCTGGCGCTGGAGCTGTCCGACGAGGAGATCGATCGCCTCGCCTCGCTCTGCAACGCGGGAGGCGAGGTCGAGGTGCCGACCGGCGTCGGCTTCTGCTTGTACGTGCGCCGGGCGGTGCTGGACGAGATCGGCCCGCTCAACGCGGAAGCGTTCGGGCGCGGCTACGGCGAGGAGAACGACTTCTGCCAACGCGCCGAGCGCGCGGGCTGGCGCAACATCCTGGCGGCCGACGTCTTCGTCCGGCACTACGGCGGCGTGTCGTTCGGGTCCGAGAAGCTCCGTCGGGTCGCCGAGGCGATCGCGCGCGTCGAAGAGCTCAATCCCGGCTATCTCGACGCCGTGCACCGCTTCCGCCGGGACGACCCCGCGATGCCATGGCGACGATCCCTGGACCTCGCCCGCCTGAAGCGCGCCGCAGGGCAAGGAGCCATTCTCCTCGTCACCCACAACTGGGGGGGCGGCACCGAGCGCCACGTCAACGACCTGGAACAGGTGTTGTGGTCGGCCGGGCAGGGCACCTTCAGGTGCACCCTCGACGCGACGGCGCCCGACCGCCTCGCGATCACGCATCCGTTCGTCAAGGACGTGCCCAACATGCCCGTCTTCGACCTGCGGGCCGAAGGCGGGGCGCTCGTCGAGGCGATAAGGGCCCTCGGCATCGCGCACGTCCACTTCCACCACTTCGCGGGCATGCCGGAGACGTACGTCGAGCTTTTCGCCCGCCTGTGCCGAAAGGTTCGCCTCGCCTACGACGTCACGCTTCACGACTACATGGCGATATGCCCTCGGACCTTCCTCATCGACCACCACGGCGCCTACTGCGGCGAGCCAGCGGACAAGGATTGCGACGCCTGCATCCAGCGCGCCGGATCGTTCTTCGGCAAGCCGAAGATCTCGGAATGGCGCGAGATGTTTCACGGCTTCCTCGGCGCGGCGCGGCGCGTCTTCGTCCCGAACATCGACGTCGCGCGCCGGCTGGCCCGCTATTTCCCCGATCTGGCGTTCGACGTCCGGCCCCACCCTGAACCCCTCGAGGCGCGGCGCGCAGCCAGCCTTCGGCCCTATCCGCGCCGGCCGAACGCGAGGACCGTGGCGGTCATCGGGGCGATCGGTCCCCACAAGGGGGCTGAACTGCTGCTGGCCTGCGC
>CALMGA010000096.1 GCA_937863205.1 uncultured Beijerinckiaceae bacterium
CGTGCCGATCACGTCCGCCGGGTTGCGGGTGAAGCGGGTGTAGGGGCTGATCGGCACGGTGAAGCTGGCGCGATGGCCGCGCTCGGCCGCATCCTCGCCGGTGGCGTGCAGGCGTCCGGCCGGGTTGCGCGCCGGCGCGGTCTGCTTGGAGGAGGCGATCATCGCCGGGCCTGCGAAGGCATCGAAGAGGTGCGGCGAGGCGATCGCCGCCGCGCTCAGCAGCCGCCCGGCGCCGCCGACGTAGACGTCGCGGCGCACTTCCGTCGCGGCCGACAGGATCGCCAGCGCAACCTCGTGCGGCGTGTAGGCCGGCGGCGGCAGGTTCGGCTCGTTGTCCATGTAGTTGCGGGCCCGGCCCGGCAGCGGCGTGTCGATCGAAGCCGGCTTGATCAGCGTGACGTTGACCGGCGCGTCCTCGGCCTCAAGCTCCATGCGCAGGGCGTCGGTGAAGCCCTTGATGGCGTGCTTGCTGGCCGAATACATGCCCTGCATGGGAATGGCGAAATCGGCCGCCACGCTGCCCACGTTGATGAGCGTGCCGCCATTCGCCTTGAGATGGGCGACGGCGACGAGCGAGCCATAGACCGTGCCCCAGAAGTTGACCTGGAACAGCCGCTCGTGATCCTCGTCGCTGACCTCGTCGAGGCGCCCGAAGATCGACTGCCCAGCGTTGTTGACCCAGGTGTCGAAGCCGCCGAACGAGGTCTTCGCCATGCCGGCCAGCGCCTCGACGTCGCCGCGCTTGGCGACATCGGTGGCGAGATAGGCGACGCCGCCGGCCTTTCCCTCCAATTCGCCGGCGATGCGGCCGAGGTCGTCGCCGTTACGGGCGGCGAGTACCAGCCGGGCCTTGCGCCTGGCCGCCGCCCGCGCGGTCGACAGCCCGATGCCGCTGGTCGCCCCGGTGATGACGATGACCTGATCGCGGATGCGTTTTTGCCGGTGAAACATGATTCCTCGCGCCTTGCCCCTACCAATGCGAAGGACGCGGCTGCGTTCACCGCGCCGATCGAAGCAGCGGCGCCGGGCGGACGCGTTGCACTGAGACGAGGGTCATGCTCAAAGGCGCGCGGGCCGGACGCGCGCATGTTCCAGAAGATCCTGATCGCCAACAGGGGCGAAATCGCCTGCCGCATCATCAAGACCGCCCGGCGGATGGGGATCGCCACGGTTGCGGTGTATTCCGAGGCCGACCGCGACGCGCTGCATGTCGCAATGGCCGACGAGGCGGCGTGCATCGGCCCGGCGCCGGCCGGGCAGTCCTATCTCGACATCGCCCGCATCGTCGCCGCCTGCCGCGACACCGGCGCCGAAGCGGTGCATCCCGGCTACGGCTTCCTGTCCGAGCGCGCCGCCTTCGCCGCCGCCCTGGCCGGGGCCGGCGTCGTGTTCATCGGGCCCAACCCCCGCGCCATCGAGGCGATGGGCGACAAGCTCGCCTCCAAGAAACTCGCGGCGCAGGCGGGCGTATCCACCGTGCCCGGCCACATCGGCCTCGTCGAGAGCGCGGCCGACGCCTCGCGCATCGCCGCCGACATCGGCTTTCCCGTGATGATCAAGGCCTCGGCCGGCGGCGGCGGCAAGGGCATGCGCATCGCCTGGCGCGCGGCCGAGGTGGCGGAAGGCTTCGAGCGGTCCCGCTCGGAGGCGATGTCGTCGTTCGGCGACGACCGCATCCTGATCGAGAAGTTCATCGAGAACCCGCGCCACATCGAGGTGCAGGTCCTCGGCGACAAGCACGGAACCGTGCTCTACCTGGGCGAGCGCGAGTGCTCGATCCAGCGCCGCAACCAGAAGGTCGTGGAGGAGGCGCCCTCGCCGCTCCTCGACGACGCCACCCGCCGCCGCATGGGCGAGCAGGCCGTCGCCCTGGCCAAGGCGGTCGACTACGACTCCGCCGGCACGGTGGAGTTCGTCGCCGGGCAAGATCGCAGCTTCTTCTTCCTTGAGATGAACACGCGGCTGCAGGTCGAGCATCCCGTGACCGAACTCGTCACCGGCATCGACCTCGTCGAGCAGATGATCTGCGTCGCCGCCGGCGAACCGCTCGACATGCGGCAGGATCGCATCAAGCTGCGCGGCTGGGCCGTGGAAACGCGGATCTACGCCGAGGACCCCGTGCGCGACTTCGTGCCCTCGACCGGGCGGCTCGTCACCTATCGCGAGCCGGCGTCCGGCCGCCAAGGCGAGCAGGTCGTGCGGGTCGACTCCGGCGTCGTCGAGGGCGGCGAAGTGTCGGTGCACTACGACCCGATGATCGCCAAGCTCATCACCTACGGGCCGGACCGCGCGGCGGCCATCGCCGCCCAGGCCGAGGCGCTCGACCGCTTCGTGATCGAAGGCATCCGCCACAACATCCCCTTCCTGGCCTCGCTGATGGCCAACGGGCGCTGGCGCGAGGGTCGGCTGTCGACGGGTTTCATCGCCGAAACGTATCCGCACGGCTTCATGCCGGCCGCGCCCGAGGGGGCGACCGCGCACGTCCTCGCCGCCGTGGCGCTGGCGATCGATTGGGCGCTGGACCGCCGTCGCGCCGGGATCGCCGGCGCTTCGCGTCCCCACCATCCCTATGCGGGCGAGCGGGCGGTGCTGCTCGGCTCGACCCGCCTCGATGCCGAGGTGAGCGTCGCCGACGACCTTCTCGTCGGCTTCGGAGGCGGCGTCGACCCGGTCCGCGTCGCCAGCCGCTGGCGGCCGGGCGAGAAAGTGTGGACCGGCACGATCGACGGCCGGCCCCTGGTGGTGGCCGCGCGCGCCATCCTCAACGGATACGCGCTCAGCCACGGCGGCGTCGCGGCGGAGGTCCGCGTATTCACCCGCCGCCACGCCGATCTCGCCGCCCTGATGATCGAGCGCGTCGACGCCGACGACGCCAAGGTGCTGCTTTGTCCGATGCCGGGCTTGATTAAGGCGATCCACGTGAGCGAGGGCCAGGCGGTGAAGGCCGGCGACCCGCTCTGCCTCGTGGAAGCGATGAAGATGGAGAACGTGCTGCGCGCCGAGCGCGACGGGACGGTGAGGTCGATCGAGGCGAGGGTCGGCGAGTCGCTCGCGGTGGATGCGCCCATCATGGTCTTCGCCTGAACCGTGCCACTGTATTTCGCCTATGGGTCCAACATGGACGGCGACGGCCTTCGCCGCCGCTGCCCCCGCTCGCGCCTCCTCGGCCGCGCCGATCTTCTCCGGCACCGCTTCGTGCTGATGGGGCGCAGCGGCTACGCCTCGGTCCGTCCCGACGCGGCTGCCACAGTTCACGGCATGCTGATCGACCTCGATCCCGCCGACGTCGCCGCGCTCGACGCGTACGAGGACGTGGGCGGCGGGCTGTACGACAGGGCGCAGCGCGACGTGCGCCTCGCCGACGGCGACACGCGGCGCGCCTCGATCTATCTCGGCGTCGACCGGAGCGAGGGCGGCGCGCCGCCGCCGGGGTACATGGAAAGCATCGTCGCCGCGGCGCGGGCCGGCGACCTGCCGGCATCCTACGTCAAGGGCCTGGAAGCGCACCTGCCGGCGAAGGCGTTTGAAACCTGCCGCGACCTGCCCAGCCTGCGGGCACGCGTCCGCGGCTGGCGCGCGGCCGGCGAGCGCATCGCCCTGGTTCCGACGATGGGCTCGCTTCACGCCGGCCACATGGCGCTGGTGGAGGCCGCGCGGGCCAGGGCCGATCGGACGATCGTGACGGTGTTCGTCAACCCGACGCAGTTCGCTCCCGGCGAGGATTTCGCGAGTTATCCCCGCGACTTCGCCGCCGACAGCGCCCGCATCGCGCAGGCCGGCGCCGACCTCGTCTACGCGCCCGACGTGCCGACGATCTATCCCGAGGGCTTCGCCACGACGGTGGAGGTCGGCGGCCCGGCGCGCGCCGGGCTGGAAGACCGTTTCCGCCCGACGCACTTCGCCGGCGTCGCAACCGTCGTCGCCAAACTGATGGGGCAGGCCCAGCCCGACCTCGCCCTGTTCGGCGAGAAGGACTACCAGCAGCTGCGGGTGATCGAGCGGGTCGTGCGCGACCTCGACCTTCCCGTCGCCGTCGCGGGCGTGGCCACGGTGCGCGAGGCCGACGGGCTCGCCCTGTCCTCGCGAAATGCCTATCTCGACGCATCCGAGCGCGCGCGCGCATCCGGCCTGCATCGGGCCCTGGCGGCCTGCGCCGGTGCCGATGACGCGGAGCTGCCGGCGAGCGTGGCGTCGGCGCGTGCGGCGCTCGCGCAAGCCGGCTTCGCGATCGATTACGTCGAGGCCCGCCATGCCGTGACGCTGGCGCCGGTCGCCGGTCCCGGCGAGCCGGTCCGCCTCCTCGCCGCCGTTCGGCTCGGACGCACGCGCCTTATCGACAATGTGGCGATCAAGAGCATCGGACCGAAAAGTGCGCAGCGGTTTTCGGATCAATCCGATGCGGCACAATAAGTTAGAGCATCGGATCCGTTTTGGGGTCCGATGCTCTAGCGGATGGCGGAGGCGCGACCGGCTTTACCGGGCCGAACAAACGCGACAGGGTGCGGCCATGTGGAGAGCGCCTTGCTGAACGACCTGCGCAACATGACCGGCAAGCAGCGCAACGCCGTCATCGCGAGCTATCTCGGCTGGACCCTCGACGCCTTCGATTTCTTCATCCTCGTTTTCGTCATCAAGGACGTCGCGGCCGAGTTCCACGCCGAGCGCTCGACCGTGCTGTGGGCGGTGTTCCTGACGCTGGCCGCCCGTCCGCTCGGGGCGCTGATCTTCGGGCGCGCGGCCGACAGGTACGGGCGCCGGCCGACGCTTATGGTCGACGTGGCGCTGTTCTCGTTCTTCGAACTGCTGTCCGGCTTCGCACCCAATCTCACCGCCTTTTTCATCCTGCGCCTGCTGTTTGGCATCGCGATGGGCGGCGAATGGGGGGTCGGCGCCTCGCTGACCATGGAAACCGTTCCGCCGAAGTCGCGCGGCGTCGTGTCGGGCCTTCTCCAGGCCGGCTATCCCAGCGGCTACCTGCTCGCCTCGATGGTCTACGGCCTGCTCTACGCTCACGTGGGATGGCGCGGCATGTTCATCGTCGGCGCCGTTCCGGCCCTGCTCACCTTGTATGTGCGAAGCAGCGTCGAGGAGTCGCCGACCTTCCTCGCGCAGCAGACGAAGGCGGTACGAACCTCGCTGACCCAGGTGCTGCGGGCGAACGCCGGCCGCTTCCTGTTCGCCATCGCGATGATGACCTGCTTCAACTTCTTCAGCCACGGCTCGCAGGACCTGTATCCCACCTACCTCCAGGTGCAGCGCAAGTTCGACGTGCACACCGTGTTCGTCATCTCCGTCGTCTTCAACATCGGCGCGATCGTCGGGGGCATCAGCTTCGGCTTGTTCTCGCAGCGGATCGGCCGCGGCCGCGCGATCACCCTTGCCGCCCTGCTCGCCCTGCCGGCGGTGCCGTTCTGGGCCTACGGCACGACACCGGCGCTGATCGCCGTCGCCGCCTTCTGCCTGCAGTTCGCCGTGCAGGGCGCCTGGGGCATGGTGCCGGCCTACCTGAACGAAATGTCGCCCGACGAGGTGCGCGGCAGCTTCCCCGGCTTCGCCTACCAGATCGGCAACCTGATCGCCGCCTCCAACAGCCAGATCCAGGGCACAATCGCCGATGCGCGCGGCGGCGATTATTCCTTCGGGCTGGCGCTGGTTGTAAGCTGCGTGGCGGTGGCGCTGGCCACACTCGCCTTTCTCGGACCGGAGGTGCGCCACGTGGTGTTCGCCGGCACGCAGCCGCGAGCGGCGGAATGAGCGAGCGGACCTTGCTCGTACGCGTGAGCGGCCGTGTGCAGGGCGTCGGCTTCCGCGCCTTCACCAGCGACGAGGCCGGGCGCCGCGGCATCGCCGGCTGGGTCCGTAACCGCGGCGATGGCAGCGTCGAGGCGGCGCTGCTCGGGCCCGGTGCCGTGCTGGGCGAACTGCTTGCCCGGCTGCGGGAAGGGCCGCCAACGGCGGAGGTGGCCCGGCTCGACGTGCAGTCCGTGGGTCGAGATGTCGTCGCCGACGTGCCGGACGACGGCGTCCGCTTCTGAACGCTGGCGTATCGGAAGCCTGCGAGAACCGCGGCGTCTTTTTCCGTTCCTGCGCTTCAGGCCGCCTTCTTCGTTGCGATCGCGGCAAGTGTGCGCAGGATCGTCCGCGTGCCGTCCAGGCGGGCCTTGGCGCTGGTGAAGTCGCGGATGAAGACGAGTTTCATGTCGGGACGAACCCTGGCGTCGGCCCCCTGCTCGGACACGAAGCGGACCAGACCCTGCGGGTTGGCGAAAGCGTTGTCGCGGAAGGCGATGATGACGCCCTTGGGGCCGGCGTCGACCTTCTCGACGTGCGCGCGGCGGCACAGCGCCTTGATGGCGGTCAGCTTCATCAACAGGTCGACCTCGCCGGGCAGGGGGCCGAAGCGGTCGATCAGCTCGGCGGCGAAGCCCTCGATCTCGTCGTCCGTTTCGAGCGTCGCCATGCGGCGGTAGAGCTGCACCCGGAGCTGCGCGTCCTCGACGTAAACTTCCGGGATCGTCACCGGCGTCCCGGTCTGGATCTGCGGCGACCACGCCTCCTCCGGCGGTTCGTCGGCGATGCCGAGCTTCAGAGCCTCGATCGCCTCCTGCAGCATCTCCTGGTAGAGTTCATAGCCGACCTCCTTGATGTGGCCGGACTGCTCGTCGCCGAGCAGGTTTCCGGCGCCGCGGATGTCGAGGTCGTGGGAGGCGAGCTGGAAGCCGGCGCCCAGCGTATCGAGCGAGTCCAGCACCTTGAGCCGCTTCTCCGCCTGCGCCGTGACCGTCTTGTTGGCCGGCAGGGTGAGCAGGGCGTAGGCGCGCGTCTTGGAGCGGCCGACGCGCCCGCGCAGCTGGTAGAGCTGCGCCAGCCCGAACATGTCGGCTCGATGCACGATCAGCGTGTTGGCGCGCGGGATGTCGAGGCCGGACTCCACGATGGAGGTGGACAGCAGGATGTCGTACTTGCCCTCGTAGAAGGCCGACATCTTGTCTTCCAGCTCGGTCGGCGGCATCTGCCCGTGCGCCACCACCACCTTGGCCTCCGGCA
>CALMGA010000097.1 GCA_937863205.1 uncultured Beijerinckiaceae bacterium
TAGCTGATCGAGAGCTGCAGGCTCGCCGGTGCCGAGCCGCAGGCCGACCTCGCCGACGTGATCGCCCGTATCGCCCACGGCCATCCCAATCGCCGCCTCCCTGCTGCCCTGGGCCTATCCGGCGATCCCAGACATCAAAGCCGTGGCCTGAAAATTTCGCTTACGCTGCCGCTCCCGGCCAACGCCATGGGCTATGAGTCGGGCAAGCGGGTGAAGGGCCGCAAGATCCACGCCCTGGTCGACACGCTGGGCCTGCCGATCCGCTTGGTGGTGCATTCCGTCGTCGTGCAGGACCGCGACGAGGGCGCCCTGCTGCTGGGCAAGGTTCGCCAGCGCTTTCCCTGACTGCAATGCGTGTTCGCCTACGGCGGCACCGACCCCGGGCAGACCTACGCGGCGGCGGCCGCCAATCACCCGCTCCTCCTGGAAGTCGTGCGGCGCAACCCGCACGCCGAGTCTCGAGGTGATCGAGCGACGCTGGGTGATGGAGCGCACCTTTTTTCCTGGTTCGGCCGCAACCGGCGGTTCGCCAAGGATTACGAGTCACTCGCCACCACCGTGCAGTCGTTCGTCACCCTTGCTGCCATCCGGTTCGGCGTCAGGCGACTCGCGCGGAATCAGGCTTTCGGGTCAAGTTCTCAGTTGCTGAAAGCTTGATGAACGCACCCCGACTTTGACCTATCCTGCCACCTCCGACACGCAATTTGCTGCGCGGGATTTGATGGAGGGCCCTCAAATGGGATCTTCCCCCTGTCACAAACCTTCGCCTGCTTTTTTGATTGCCTCTTTGGCGACGCGATTGGCATCCTCGTGCGAAGCTATGATTTCGGTGATGTATGCAAGCATGCTGCGCCCTTCGACATCCGTTCGCGAAACGAGCCGATCGCGGGCGGAACAAACATCTTGCATGTTGTCAGCGAAGTACAGTTCGATGTCGAAGAGGATCTTGCGGGCAAGCTGGCGGTGCGCTTCACTCTGTCCCTCCTGCATGGACGCGCGAGCGTTCAACGCATCATAAGCATAACGCTCGATGATGAAATCCGCCATGCCAGCCTCGATCCTTGATCAGCGATGCATGAGAGGCATCTAACACTACGTTGGCAGAACGGGCGATCAGCAAGTCATCTCCACCACTTACCGAAAACGACGAATCAGGACAAGTCGTCGATTTCGCTGGCTTCATCTCAAAACATGCCCAATCAGTGTCAGTCTGCCGTTTTGAAGTATCCTGCACGCGCGGATTGGACGTCGATGTAATGACCCACCCCCTTTCGGCTGGCTTGGAGGGCTGATTCGATGAGCCATGGG
>CALMGA010000098.1:0-2118 GCA_937863205.1 uncultured Beijerinckiaceae bacterium
GGACCCGCGGTGGCGATCACTCGGGCGCTGCGCAAGCGTGCCATCTGCACGGCGGCGAAGCCGACAGTGGTGCCGGCGCCGTGAACCAGAAGCGTGTGCTCCGCCGACACCTCCAGGCTTTCCAGGCTGCGGAAGGCGGTCTCGACCGCCATAGGCCGGGCCCCCGCCTCGATCAGGTCGAGGCCCGCCGGCACGCGGGTCCAAAGGGCGAGGATGGCATAGTCGGCCGCACCCGCGCTATCTTCGTCCGCCCAGGCGGGCACGCCCAGCACGAGGTCGCCGGCCGCGACGTCGGCCACGCCGACACCGACCGCGTCGACGGTGCCGGAGACATCCAGTCCCACGCCGCGGGGCAGCCGGCCGGCGAACAGGCCCTTGCACAGGGCCCAATCGGCCGGGTTCAGCCCGCAGGCGCGGACCCTGACCCGGATGCGGCCCTCCCCCGGGTCGGGAACGGAGGTCTCCTCCAGGCGCAGGACGTCGGCGGCTTCGCCGTAGGCGTGGAAGCGCAGGGTTCGCATCGTGGGCATTGGGCCTTCGCGATCCGCCGTGGTACGCCCGACAGCGGGCGAACATGGTAGCGGCAGTCACTGACGGTACACGTGACGACAGTGACTGACAACACGAATGGTGCGAGCAGGTGCCGCGGAGCGGGGAACAGGCGCGTCGGCGCCTTCAGCAGGCGGCGCTGGAGCTCTACCGCGCGCAGGGCTACGACCGGACAACGACCGCCGAGATCGCCGCCCGAGCCGGCGTCACCGAGCGCACCTTCTTCCGGCATTTCGCCGACAAGCGCGAGGTGCTGTTCGACGGCGAAGCCGTCTTGCGCGACATCCTGGTCACGGCGGTCGCGAAGGCGCCCGCAGAGCTGGAACCGCTCGCGACGCTGGCCTTCGCATTCCGGGCCGCCGAACGCCTGCTGGAGGAGAACCGTCCCTTCTCCGTGCCGCGGCAGGCGGTGATCGCCGCCGTGCCGGCGCTGAAGGAGCGCGAGCTGGCCAAGGCCGCGTCCCTGATCGCGGCCCTGGCGTCGGCGCTCGTCCAACGAGGCCTCCCGGACCGGCTGGCGACCCTCGCCGCCCAGGCAGGCATGGCGGTGTTCGGCCAAGCCGTCCGCGCCTGGCTCGGCGATCCGTCGCGGACCTTGGACACCCACCTCGCCAGCGCCCTGGACGACCTCAACGCGCTCGCCTCGACCGGCTCATCAGAGGCGCGGCTGCGAGGTTGAAGCGACTGCGCCGGAACCTGGCTGCGATGAGGTATGCTGGCCTCAAGCCGATCAGGGGTCGTCCGGTCGGCGACGTCGCCGGCCAGCTTGCCGAAGGTCGAAGCGATGGCGCCGTCGTAGCAGGCTGCGGCCCCGTCACTGCTGAGAGGTGGGTGACACGGTCGATGTCTGCTTCCAAGCGCTGCATCTTGCGCCTGGAACTGGGCGCTGAGGCGACCCGGGTGGCGGTGCGAGCGGAGTTCCTCGTTCATCTGCCAGGTACCTTGTGCGACGGTGATGAACCACAACAGACCCTGGTTCATCACGGGCCGCCGACGCGAAGCATGTCGATGAGGACGCGCAGGGCGGGCGGCACCTGCCGCCGTCCGGGATAGTACAGGAAGAAACCGGGGAACGGCCGGCACCAGTCTTCCAGCACCCGTAGCAGGCGGCCCGCGGCGAGGTCGTCGGCCACGCTGGCCTCCAGGGTGCAGGCCAGGCCGGCCCCATCCAGCGCCGCCGCGCGGATCAGGTCCGTGTCGTTCAGCGTCAGCGCGCCTTCCACCGCGACGTCGAGCGCTTTATCGGCTCGGGCGAACGGCCAGCGGTACAGAGCGCCGCTCGCTGCGAACCGATAGTTGATGCAGGCATGGTCCTTGAGGTCGTACGGCGTGCAGGGCGCCGGTCGGGTGGCGAGGTAGTCCGGCGAGCCCACCACCGCCATGCGCAGATCCGGCGACACGCGCACTGCCACCATGTCGCGATGGACCCGTTCACCGGGGCGGATGCCGGCGTCGAAGCCTGCGGCGACGACGTCGGTCAGTCCGTCGTCGACCATCAGCTCCAGATGCACATCCGGGTAGGCGCGGGTGAAGCGGCCCAAGGCCGGGGCGAGGATCAGCTCCGCCGCC
>CALMGA010000098.1:2128-4235 GCA_937863205.1 uncultured Beijerinckiaceae bacterium
CGGCGATGTCCGCGAAAGCGGGCGCGAGCCGGTCAAGGAGACCTTGCCCCGCTGCCGTCGGCGCGACGCTGCGGGTCGTGCGGTTGAGCAGCTTGGCGCCGAGCCGCTCCTCCAGCCCGCGGATGGTGTGGCTGAGTGCCGAGGGCGACAGGCCGAGCCGGGCGGCGGCGCGCCGGAAGCTGCGTTCCTCCGCGATCGCGATGAAGGCGAGCAGCTCCGCGAAGTCCGACCCGCGCATGATTGTTGGCTCTCGCTCAGCAAGTCATGCCGATCATAGCGGATTATCGAGCATGATGGAGCGCGTTATCTCCATGCCTCCCCACGCTGAGGACCGTCATCATGCTCGACACAATCACATCACCCGTTTCACCAAAGCAAGCTGCGGCCGGCTTCGGTCGCCTGACGGGGAAGGGCGCCCTCGTGACCGGCGCCGGCAGCGGCATCGGCCGGGCGGCGGCCACGGCCTTCGCCCGCGAGGGGGCAAGCGTGGCCCTGGCGGGACGACGCGAGCCCGAGCTGCAGGCGGTCGCGCGCGAAATCGAAGCGGCAGGCGGCAACCCCGTCGCAATCCCGACCGACGTGTCCGACGAAGGCGCGGTCATCGCCCTCGTCGCGGGTACCCTGGAGCGCTTCGGTAAGCTCGACATCGCCTTCAACAACGCCGGCATGACGGCCTACAAGCCGATCGATCAGCTGACGGTGGCCGAGTTCGACGCGGTCATGGCGACCAACGTTCGAGGCGTTTGGCTGCTCCTCAAGCACGAGGTGGAGGCGATGCGCGCCGGTGGTCATGGCGGCGCCATCGTCAACACCTCCTCCATCGCGGCGACCGGCGGCACCGCCGGCCTTTCCGCCTACGCAGCCAGCAAGGGCGCGCTCGATGCGATGATCCGCGCGGTGGCACTGGAGGTCGGGGGAGAAGGGATCAGGATCAACAACGTCAGCCCGGGGGTGATCCGCACGCCGATGACGGCGGGGCTACCCGACGAGGCCCTGGCGCCCTTCGGCGCGCACGCGGCGCTGAAGCGCCTCGGCGAACCGGACGACGTGGGCGACGTGGCGGTGTGGCTGTGCACGGACGAGGCCCGCTTCATCACCAGTCAGAGCATCCTCGTCGACGGCGGCTTCAACATCGCCGGGCCCCGGTAGGCAATCCACAGGGTGCCGTGTCGTATGGCACCCAAACCGACAATGGTGAGCGACGACTGATCCGTTGCGCTCTGCCCAATGGGGAACACCAGATGCGGGAGCGGGGGCAAACGTCCGCTTCCGGCATTGCCCTGGGTATCATCGAACGACGTGAACGGGCGCAAGGCCGAGCGGCTGCTCTTCGGCGTGCGCTGGCCGTAAGGGGAATGTCCGCTGTAGAGCGGGCGGTGTGCTCAAGCCGACATCGGCCGTCGGCAAGTTCCGGCCATTTTTCAGGGAGCATGGACCGCTGGTTCCGCCCGGCATCGCCCAACGTCCAGGGCGAGCGTCGTCCGCGCATGCTTCAGCGGCCTAGGGTCAAAACCGCATCAAGGCATTGCTGAGGCTGTGATCTTCTGATTCGGGACGGCCATCGGCAGCGGAGGCGGCGATGGCGGACCTGTTCTGGCTCTCGGACGAGCCATGGGCGGTGATCGAGCCGTTCATGCCCAGGAACCAGCCCGGACCCGAGCGCCAGGATGATCGGCGCATCATCTCCGGCATCCTGCATGTCCTCACCGCTGGCTGTCGCTGGGGCGACTGCCCGGCAGCCTACGGTCCGCCCACCACGGTGTACAACCGCTTCAACAGGTGGTCGGCGCGCGGCTTCTGGCGGGCGATGCTGGTCGCGCTCGCCAAGGCCGGGTGGGCAGGTGACGCGGCCGCCTTGGACAGCACCTACGTCAAGGCGCATCGCTCCGCTCACGGCGGCAAGGGGGGCAAAAGCGCAAGGCATCGGCCCGTCGCGGGGCGGCCAGACCACAAAGGTCCACAGCTACGCCGCGCTCACCGACGTTCTCGGCCGCCCCGGCCCCCTGCTGCTGACGCCGGGCAACGTGGCTTCGCCGCCGACGTGACCACCGCCCCGGCGGTGCTGGCCGAGGCGCCCGGCCGCATCCGCCGCCTGAGCGCCGACAAG
>CALMGA010000099.1 GCA_937863205.1 uncultured Beijerinckiaceae bacterium
TCTACACCTACATCACGGAAGGGCTGGGCACGGCGGCCGGCATCGGCTCGGCCTATGTCGCCGTGATCGCCTACCTCGCCTTCACCTTCGGCCTCGCCGCCTTTTTCGGCTATTTCACCGACCTGGTGCTGACGCAGGCCGGCGTGCACGTGCCCTGGCCGCTGTACGCCGCGGTCGGCATCGCGCTGGTGGCGGTGCTGGGCTACCGGTCGGTGGACCTGTCGTCGCTGATCCTGGGGGCGCTGATGATCGGCGAGGTGGTCATCCTCGCCGTGTTCGACGGCAGCGTGATCGCCGCCAAGGGGATCGCCGCCGCGCTGCCGCTGCGGGCGATGGCGCCGGCCGACGTGTTCACCCCCACGCTGGGCGTCAGCCTGATGGTCGCCTTCACCTGCTTCCTCGGCTTCGAGTCGGCCGCGCTCTACGGCGAGGAAGCGCGCGACCCCAGGCGATCCATTCCGATCGCGACCTATACGGCCGTCGTCTCCATCGCCGTGTTCTACCTGTTCACCGCCTGGGTCACGATCGGCGCGCTGATCCCCGACGACGTCGCCGCCCGCGCCAACACCGAAACGGGCGAGCTGATGTTCAACGTCTTCACCCGCTACGGCGGCGAAGTGCTCACCGACGTCATGGGCCTGCTCGTGTGCCTGTCGCTGCTGGCCTCCTACCTCGCCATCCACAACGCCGCCGCGCGCTACATCTTCGCGCTGGGACGGGAATGGCTGCTGCCGCCTCCCCTCGGCGAGGCCAACCCGGCGAGCGGCGCCCCTTCGCGCGCCAGCCTCACCGTGTCGGCGATGACGCTGGTCGCCGTCGCGCCCTTCGCCCTTTCCGGGCTCGATCCGTTCAAGGCGGGCGTGCCCGTGCTGATCGGCTTCGGCTCGTTCGGCATCATCTTCCTGCAGGCCTTCGCCGCCGTCGCCATCACCGCCTATCTCCGTCGGCAGGGTGGCGAGCCGGCCTGGGTGATGGCGGCGACCGGGGCCGGCACGCTGGGGCTGATCGGGGCGACGGTCTTCGTGGGCGTCTACTTCGGTCTGCTCGCCACCAGCGACGCGCCCCTCGTCGCCGTTCTGCCCCTGGTCTTCCCCGCGGTGGCGGCCGCCTGCCTCGGGATCGGGCTGATGTTCCGGCTGATCCGGCCCAACGAGGTCGCGCCGTGGCGCGACGCCAAGGCGCGCAGGACGATGCTGGCGCCGGCGGCCCCGTCGGCCACCGGGGCGACGCGATCCGCCGGCTTCGCCGTGCGCGGCAGCGCCGGCGCGCGCGGCGAATGGGTCGTCCGCTACCAGACCATCGCCGGCCGCGAGTCCGTCAGCGAGGCGGTGCCGACGCTTGCGGCGGCGACGAGCCGGGCGTGCGAACTGCGCGACAAGCGCGGCGCCACCATCCTGGAGATCGTCGATCGGGCGGAGCTGCCGGCCGAGCCGTGACCGCAGCCGGCGGGCCGCCAAAAGGTTCGCTTAAGCAACCCTGCGAAACTCTCCTTAAGGGTTGCATGCGACAACAAGGGCCTCAGACCGCAGCAGGTCCCTCGTATCACATAGGAAAAGATGAGCTTTTCCGGAGTCTCCCGCGCGGCGAGCGCCTGACGCACTCAGGATACGACGTTGTTCCTCCCGAGCGAACCGGGGCGTCCCGGACTCAGCTCGTCGTCCCGGATCACGTTGGAGCCTCCACCGATGTCATCGATCTCGAACCTGTCGCTTGCCCTGACAGCGAGCCTTTCGACCACGCAGATCGCGGCCTTGAGTTCGACAAACGTCAGTGCCCTCACCTCCGCCCAGATCGGCGTGCTGTCGGCGGCGCAGATCGCGGCGATCAACACCACCGGCCTGCAAGCGCTCCATTCCTCGCAGATCACCGCCATCTCGGCCAAGGCGATCGCCGGCCTGACCTCGTCGGCCATCGTGGCCCTCGCGGAA
Source organism: uncultured Beijerinckiaceae bacterium (assembly GCA_937863205.1). The sequence continues at coordinate 1,929 of CALMGA010000099.1, forward strand.
ACGGCCAATGGCAGCGGGCACGTCCTCGACGCCTTCACCACAGCGCAGATCGGGCAGCTCACCGCCGCCCAGCTGACACCCGCCGCGCTCAACAACCTGGGCACGGCCGAGGTGGGCGACCTGTCCGCGACGCAGATCAAGAGCCTCACCGTCGCCCAGCTCAACGGGGCAACGGCGACCACGGTCGGCGCACTGACGGCCGCGCAGGTCGGCGCCCTCACATCCAGCCAGCTTGCCGGCCTGACCACGACCGTCCTCGACACCCTGACCGCCACGCAGGTCGGCGAGCTGACGTCGACGCAGGTCAAAAGCCTCACCGTCGCCCAGCTCAACGGTGCTTCGGCGTCCACCATCACCGCTTTGAGCACGGCGGAGGTCGGCGCCCTCGCCACCACCCAGCTTGCCGGACTCAGCGCCACCACCCTGGTGACGCTCGGCTCCAGCGACCTCGCGCAGCTCACGTCGACGCAGGTGGACGCCCTTTCCGTCTCGGCCCTGACCTCCGGCGCGCTGACCGCGCTGGGCGCGACACAGGTCGGCCAGCTGTCCGCCGCCCAGATCGGCGGGCTGAGCACCACCGCGTTGAACAGCCTGAGCGCCACGGAAGTGTCGGCGTTGACGACGACGCAGGTGAAGGGCCTCGGCGCCGCCCAGATCAATGCCGCCTCGACCACTGTGCTGGGCGCGCTCGCGGCAACGCAGATCGCCGCCCTGCCCACCGACCAGCTTGCCAAGGTGACGACGACCGCGCTGAACGCCCTGACCACCGCCCAGGTCGGCGAGCTGACCACGTCGCAGGTCGCCAGCCTCACCGCTTCCCAGATCAACGGCCTCTCGTCGCCTCATCTGCAGGCGCTGGGCACGACCCAGATCGACGCCCTCACCAACGCCCAGACCGGCGCCTTGAGCACCACGGCGCTCAACGCCCTCACCACCGCGCAGGTCGGCGAGCTGACCACGACGCAGGTCAAGGGCTTCAACGTCGCCCAGCTCAACGCGGCCTCGCCGGCCACCCTGCAGGCGCTCACCACCGATCAGGTCGGCGCCCTCACCCTTGGCCAGATCGGCGGCCTGAGCACCACGGCGCTGAACAGCCTGACCACCGCGCAGGTCGGCGAGCTGAGCACGACGCAGGTCAAGGGGCTCACAGCCGCCCAGCTCAACGGCCTTTCGACGACCAATCTCGATGCGCTCACCGCCGGCCAGGTCGGCGCCCTCACCGGAACGCAGGTCGGCGGACTGACCGCCGCCACGCTGGTCTCGTTCGGCACGTCCAACCTCGCCAACCTGTCGACGACGCAGGTCGCCGGCTTGTCAACAGCGGCCCTGACCACGGCCGGGCTGGTCGCGCTGGGCGCCACGCAGATCGGCGCGCTCTCCGCCAGCCAGATCGGCGGCCTGAGCACCACCGAAGTGAACAGCCTGAGCACGGCGGAGGTGGCCGCGCTGTCGTCGACGCAGATCAAGGGGCTCACGGCCGTTCAGATCAATGCCGCTTCCACGGCGACCCTCAACGCGCTGACCGCGACCCAGGTCGGCGCCCTCACCGGCACGCAGATCGGTGGCCTGACCGTGACCACGCTCAACAATCTGCCGACCTCCGACCTCAGCGCCCTGACGTCGTCTCAGGTCAATGCCATCAGTGCGACGGTCTTCAACCAGCTCAACAGCGCCACCCTGGCCTACCTCGAAAGCTGAGACCGCGCCCCGCGGCGGCGACCCCCGCCGCCGCCTTTGCGACGCTTGGTTTAGGTTTCGCGGTCAGGTTTCGCGGTCAGGTTTCGCGGTCGAGCCATCCGCGGTAGGCGTCGCGGTTGAACGCGCGATCGCCCAGCACGAGCTGCTTGCCCCGCTCGAAAAGATCGTCGGCGAAGGGCACGCCGGGCCGGGGCAGGCGGCCTCGGCGATAGTCGTCGGCCATGTCGCCGTAGGCGCCTTCCAGCGAACGGGTCAGGCCCTCCATGTCGAAGAGCCGGCAGCCGCCGCGCTGGCCGGCGAGGAAGGCCTTCAGGGCCCGCACCTCGCCGCGGTGCGTCGCGAGGTGGATGGCCTTGCGCTCGTAGTCGCCGGCATCGGCGCAGATCAGCTCGCCCACGCCCGCCGCCTTCAGCAGGCTGGAGCAGACGCGGGACGCGAAGCCGTGGCCGGGCAGGGTCACGATGGGGACGCCCATCCACAGCGCGTCGGAGGCGGTGGTGTGGGCCCCGTAGGGCCAGTTGTCGAGGAACAGGTCGGCGAGGGCGTAGCGGGCGACGTGCTCCGGGTTGGCCTTGCGGGCGGCGAAGACGAGGCGGCCCGGCTCGATCCCGTGCCGGGCGGCGAAGGCGCGCAGGCGATCCTGCGTCGCCCCCGTGCCGCCGAGCAGCCAGAGCACGCTGTCGGGAACGGCCGCCAGGATCCTGAGCCAGCACGAGAACGTCACGGGCGTGATCTTCTGCAGGCCGTTGAAGGAGCAGAACACGAAGCCGTCTTCCGGCAGGCCTTCCCCGGCCCGCGTCGGCGCGGCGGCGACGCGGCGCTTGCGGTCGTTGGGCTGGTAGCAGGGCAGGCGGACGACCCGCTCCGAATAGAAAACCTCCGATCCCTGCGGAATGATCTGCTCGTCGGCGATGATGTAATGGTGGAAGGGCGTCCCCATCGTCGAGGGGAAGCCGAACCAGTTCACGTTGATCGGGGCAGGGCGCAGCGCGAACACCGCCGTCCGGGCATCGCGGGTGTAGCCGTTGAGATCGACCAGGATGTCGATGCCATCCGCCCTGATGCTGGCGGCGGCGGCGGCGTCCGAAAGGTCGGCGATGTCGAGCCAATGGTCCACCGCGCCGGCGAGCCGCGCCTTGGTCGGGTCGTCGCGCTTGATCCCGCAGTAATAGGCGAAGATCTCGCAGCGGCGCCGGTCGTGCAGCTCGAACACCTCGCCCATGGCGAAGCCGACGGCGTGTTCGCGCAGGTCGGACGACACGTAGCCGATCCGCAGCCGTCCCGTCGCCGCCATCGTGAACGCGGGCTCGGGCTCGGATTTGGGCTCGGGGGCGGCGGCCGGACCCGGCAGATCGCGGGCGTAGCGGGCGGCGGTGGCGAGCTGCAGGCAGGGATCGTCGACGAGGCAGGCCAGCGACAGCGGCGACACGGCCTCGATGAGCTTGTCCCGGCCGATCGCCGGGGTGACCAGCACCGGCCATTTGGCCTGGCGCATGCGCAGCGCGATGAAATGCTGGATCACCTTGCCGTCGCTGGCCAGTTCGAGGCGCTGGCGAAGGCAGTCTTCCGCCGCCTCGTCCCGTTCCAGCGTTTCCAGCAGGCGCCCGGTGTTTTCCAGCGCGGTGATCTTCTGGTCGAAGGCTTCGCGGGTGATCGCCCCCAGGCTGTCGACCACGCCGAGCCAGCTTTGCACCGCTTCGGCGTTCTGCCCGAGCTTCTCGTGCAGCAGCCCGATGCCGATCCGGGCCGGGACGAAGTCCGGGCGCAGCCGGATCGCTTCGCGCAGGGCGATCACAGCTCCGGGAAGGTCGCCGCCGTCGCCGAGCACGACGCCGTAGTTGAAGAAGGCGCCGAACAGCGAAGGATCGGTGGGGTTGAACAGGATCCAGCGCTTGTAAAGCTCCGCCTTGGCGCCGGGGCCGCCCTCGGCGGCGTTGACCCGCTCGATCAGGTCGCTCAGCGGCAAGCCCGACAGATCGCCCGCGCTTCGGCTCATCACGACCTCCTCGCCCGCGATCCCTGTCCCGGCGATCGTACCCCGGAGTTTGAGGGCGCGGGTCTTGCGCGGGCCTTGCGCGGGCCTGAAGGCGGGCCGGCGTTGCGGTGAGGTTGGCTCCAGGGTGGACGCGTGCCCGGCCGCGATGGCCGCCCATGGAACATCGCATCGATCGCCAAGCGCTGGAGCGCCAAGCTCCTCGCGCGTCCGGCGCAGAAGGGGCGCGAGCCCAACGACCGCGGCTTTTCCCGTCAGGTCCAGGGCCGGGTCAAGCGGATGGACCCCGAGGATCTCGATCGCTTGCTGCGCGGGGAGGACTGAGCGTAAACGACACGCGCCCCCCGGGGATCGCGCCCGCCATGTTCTTCTCCATCGCCACCACCCACCAGCCGGCGACCGACCTCGGCTACCTGCTGATGAAGCATCCCGAGCGCGTGCACGACATCGAGCTGGCCTTTGGACGGGGCAGCGTGTTCTTTCCTCAGGCCGAGCGCGAACGCTGCGAGGCCGCCCTGGTGCTCGACGTCGACCCCATCGGTCTGGTGCGCGGCCGCGGGCAGGGCGATGGTCTGCTCGACCAGTACGTCAACGACCGGCCCTACGCCGCCTCCTCGTTCCTGTCGGTGGCGCTGGTGCGCGCCTTCCGCTCGGCGATGACCGGCCGCTCCCGGGAGCGGCAGGCGCTGGCCGACGCGGCGCTGCCGCTGGAGATGGTGGTGACGCCGGTGCCGGTGCGCGAGTCACAGGAGCTGGTGCATCGCCTGTTCGAACCCTTGGGCTGGCGCGTCGACGTGGAGCGCCTCGCCGGCGAGAGCGGCCCCTCGCGCTACGCCACGCTCAAGCTGACAGGCTCGGCCAAGGTCGCCGACGCGCTCGCCCACGTCTACGTGCTGATCCCGGTTCTCGACGACGACAAGCACTACTGGGTCGGCGACGACGAGGTGGAGAAGCTGCTCGCCAAGGGCGGCGACTGGCTCGCCGGTCATCCCGACAGGGAGCTGATCGCCAGGCGATACTTGAAGAGCCGTCGCGCGCTGGTCCGTCAGGCATTGGAAGGCTTGGCCCTGGCCCGACTGGCGCCGGAGGAGGAGGCCGACGCGGCGCCGGAAGGAGTGCGCGCCGGGCGCGAGGCGGCGCTGGAAGCGCCGATGAAGCTGCACGACCTGCGTCTCGACACGGTGGCGGCGGCGCTGGCGGACGCCGGCGCGGGCGTAGTCGCCGACCTCGGCTGCGGCGAGGGCAAGCTGCTGTTGCGCCTCGCAGGGAACAAGCGCTTCCGCAAGCTGATCGGCCTCGATGCCTCTTCGCGCGCGTTGGAGCGGGCGGCCGACCGGCTCAAGCTCGGCGACACGCGCGAGCGCATCACCCTGCTGCATGGGGCGCTGACCTACCGCGACGCCCGCTGGCACGAGGCCGACGCGGTCGCCCTGGTCGAGGTGATCGAGCACCTCGACGCGGACCGCCTGCCGGCGCTGGCCGACGTGGTGTTCGGCGCCGCCCGGCCCAGGATCGTCGTGGTGACGACGCCCAACGCCGACCACAACGCGCTCTTTCCCACCCTGCCGGCCGGCAGCCTGCGCCATCCCGACCATCGCTTCGAATGGAGCCGTCGCGCCTTCGCCGACTGGGTGGCCGGCATCGAGGCGCAGTACGGCTACGCCGCGACGCTGTCGGGCATCGGCGCGGATGATCCGACCTACGGCCCGGTGACGCAGATGGCGGTGTTCGCCAGATGAAGGACACCGTCCTCGACATCCCCGACTTCTCGCTGGTGCTGCTGATCGGCGCCACCGGCTCGGGCAAGTCGACGTTCGCCGCCCGCTGGTTCGCGCCAACGGAGATCATCTCGTCCGACCGCTGCCGCGGCATGGTCGGCGACGACGAGAACGACCAATCGATCTCCGGCGACGCCTTCGACCTCGCCCACGCCATCGCGGCCAAGCGCCTGAAGAACCGCCGCATCGCGGTGATCGACGCCACCAACGTGCGCGCCGCCGAGCGCCGGCACTGGGTCGAGATCGCGCGGGCGTGGCACGCCCTGCCGGTGGCGGTGGTGATCGACCCCGGCCTCGATGTCTGCATCGCCCGCAACAAGGAGCGCCCCGACCGCCAGTTCGGGCCGGGCGTGCCGGCGCGGATGCAGTCCGAGATCCGCCGCGGCCTGCGCGGCCTCAAGGACGAGGGCTTCCGCCAGATCTTCAAGCTCGACTCGGTCGAGGCGACCGAGGCCGCGCGCGTCCGGCGCAAGCCGCTGTGGACCGACCGGCGCGACGACGCCGGCCCCTTTGACATCATCGGCGACGTGCACGGCTGCGCCGACGAGCTGGAAACCCTGCTGGCCCGGCTCGGCTACGTCGTGGACTGGAGCGGCACCGATGTCGCGATCCACCATCCGGAGGGGCGCCGGCTCGTTTTCGTCGGCGACCTCGTCGACCGCGGGCCGCGGACCCCCGACGTGCTGCGCCTCGCGATGGCGGCGGTTGCCGCCGGGCATTATTGCGTGCAGGGCAATCACGACCAGAAGCTGCATCGCTGGATGAGCGGGCGCAAGGTCAAGCCGACCCACGGCCTCCAGGACTCGATCGACCAGCTCGCCGGCGAGCCGCCGGAGTTCGTCGCCGCCGTGAAGGCCTTCCTCGACGGCCTGCGCAGCCACTACTGGCTCGCCGGCGGCAGGCTCGCCGTCGCCCATGCCGGGCTGAAGGAGGAGATGATCGGCCGCGGCTCGCCGACGGTGCGATCCTTCGCGCTGTACGGCGACACCACCGGCGAAACCGACGAGTTCGGCCTGCCCGTGCGGCTGGAGTGGGCCAACGGCTACCGCGGCAAGACGACGGTGGTCTACGGGCACACGCCGACGCCGGTCGCCGAATGGAACAACAACACGCTCTGCATCGACACCGGCTGCGTGTTCGGCGGCGCGCTCACGGCGCTGCGCTGGCCGGAAGGCGAGATCGTCGGCGTGCCGGCCGCCCGCACCTATGCCCAGCCCTCGCGCCCGCTCACCGGGCCGGGATCGAAGCAGTCGGCGCAGGCCTTCGCCGACACCCTGCTCGACCACGCCGACGTCAGCGGCCGGCGCTGGATCGACACGACGCTGATGCGCCGCATCGTCGTCGCCGAGGAGAACGCCGCCGCCGCGCTGGAGGTGATGGGCCGCTTCGCCATCGCGCCGCAATGGCTCGTCTACCTCCCGCCGACGATGTCGCCGGTGGAAACCAGCCGCAGCGAGGGCTGGCTGGAGCGCCCGGAGGAGGCCTTCGCCTACTTCCGCGAGCGCGGTCAGGCCAGCGTGGTGCTGGAAGAAAAGCACATGGGCTCGCGGGCGATCCTTGCCGTGTGCCGCGACGCCGACGCGGCGCGCCGACGCTTCGGCACGCGCACCGACGAGGCCGGGGCGATCTGGACGCGGACGGGCCGGGCCTTCTTCAACGATCGCGCGATGGGCGAGGCGGTGCTGGCCCGCGTGCGCCACGCCGCCGAAGCGGCCGGCCTCTTCGAGGAACTCGCCAGCGACTGGCTGGTGCTCTATGCCGAGATCATGCCGTGGGCGGCCAAGGCCGCGACCCTGATCCGCGACGAGTACGAGCCGATCGCCGTCGCCGCCCGCGCCGGACTGGCGGCCGCGCTCGCGG
>CALMGA010000100.1 GCA_937863205.1 uncultured Beijerinckiaceae bacterium
GACTGCCACTGGTCCTCGTCGATGGTGCGCGGCAGGAAGCGCTTGATGTTGGTGCCTTCCGGCGTCACGCCGCCGCCGATCATCTCGGCGATCGATCCCGTCACCACCACCGCCGGCTGCGATGGGTCGAGGGTTCGGTGGGCGCGGCGCATCGCGCCTTCCGTGCCGGTCTTGCCCAGCTCCTCCTCGGACAGGCCGGTGGCGACGATCGGCAGTTCGTGCGGCGGCAAACCGTCGGTGTAGTGCAGCACCGCCGTCACCGGCAGGTTCTCGCAGCCCACGGGCCCGTCGATGACCACCTGCAGGCCCTTGATCGCGGTGAAGGCGTAAACGGCGCCCCAGTAGCCGCCGGCGCGGTCGTGGTCCCAGACCAGCATCAGGCCGGCCCTCCCAGATCCTGCGTTTCAGCCGCACGGCGCTTGGCCTGGATGTCGAGCGCCTTCTTGTACTTGGCCCGGAAGTCCGGCCGGTCGACGGGGGTGTCCTCCCATACGCCGGCGGCGTGGCCGCTGCCGACGCCGTCGAAGAAGTCCCGCATCGCGTCGAAGCGCGGCTTGGCGGCGATGGCGGCGTTGACCACCTGCGCCAGCGAGCCGGCCCCGGCCGGGCCGAACAGCGGCCGAGCCGAGATCAGGTTGGTGAAGTACAGCGCCGGGATGCCGCGCGCCTTGGCCTTCTGCACGACCGGCGTGGTGCCGATGGCGAGGTCGGGCGCGAAGGCCTCCATCGCCTGCACATCCTGCTCCAGCGAGGCGCGGTAAGTGACGGGGATGCCGCGCGCGTCCAGCCATTCGCGGTCGGGCTCCGACCACGGGGTGCGCGGGCAGGCCGTGCCGACGTAGCACACGTCGGCGCCGCTCTCGGCGAGCAGCCGGGCCACCAGGAGTTCCGAGCCTTCGTAGCCCGACACGGTGACGCGGCCGCGGATCGGCTTGGCGGCGAGCGCGCCGGTGATCGCGGGAAGGAAGCGGTTCTTCGCCGCGTCGATCCTGGCCTGGGCGACGCCGCAGGCTTGGCCCACCGCGTCGAGCCAGGCGGCGGTGCCTTCGACGCCGACCGGGCCGGAGCCGATGACCGGTCGCCCGGCCGCCTGGAATTCGCGCACGCTGGCCGTGTAGAAGGGATGGATCGCCGCCACCGCCGCGCAGTCCAGCGCCGCGTAGAGTTCGCGCCATTCGCGGGTCGGCACCACGGGACCTGCGGACAGGCCGAGCGGATCGAGCAGGGCGGCGATGCCCATCGGATCGGCCGGAAACATCTCGCCGAGCAGCGCGACCGCCGGCCGCTCGGATCGACCCTGCGTCGCGATCTCCTTGGCGATGCGATCGGGCGCCGCCACCGGCCCGGCCTCGGCCTCGGCGCGGGCATAGGCGAGCATCGCCCCGGCGAGCACGTCCTTGGCCTCGGCGTGGGTCGGGATGCCGAAGCCCGGCACGTCGATGCCGATGATGCGCACGCCGTTGATCGCCTTGGGCAGCAGCCGCAGCGGCACGCCCGAAGCGGTCGGCACGCACAGGTTGGTGACCACGATGGCGTCGTAGTTCGCCGGGTCGGCGAGGTCGTGGACGGCGTCGCGGATGTCCTCGAACAGCTTGCCGGTGACCAGCGTCTCGGAGTTGAACGGCACGTAGCCGACCGAGCGCTTGGCGCCGTAGAAGTGCGAGGTGAAGGTCAGGCCGTAGACGCAGCAGGCCGAGCCCGACAGCACGGTGGCGGTGCGCCGCATGCGCAGGCCGACGCGCAGCGAGCCGAAGGCCGGGCACATCGACTGCGGCTGGTCGTGCGGGCCCTGCGGATAGTCGGCGGCGTAGCGGGCGAGGATGTCGGACTTGCCGGCCTTCGCCGCGGCGGCGCGCATCTCCGCCCTGCCGGCGTGGCATCCAATGCCATCGCCGGCTGCGGCCGGTTCGGCGACGTCATGGTGATCGTTCACGGGCGCGTCGTAATCCATCCGCTCAGACCGCGTCGTAGACGACTTCGAGAGACGGCTTGGCCACGAAGTCGCGGCCGCACATGTCGGCCATGGTGGCCGGCACCAGCACCACGTCGCGCCCGACCGTGTCGCCGGAGAAGAGGTCGAGCAGGCCGTCCTGAGTGAGCGGCACCGGGCGCACCGGCGGCGCCTCGGCGACGTTCACCGCCAAGTCCTCGAAGACCGAAGCCCAGCGGTTGCCGGGCGTGCCGATGATCTCGTAGTTCGCGCTCTTCTTGCGGATGTCCTCGTCGGCGGGGATGGCGGCGAGCACGGGGATGCCGGCGCGGTCCGCGAAGGCCTGCGCCTCGCCGGTATGGTCATCCTTGTTGATGACCATGCCGGCGACGCCGACGTTGCCGCCGAGCTTGCGGAAATATTCCACCGCCGAGCACACGTTGTTGGCGACGTAAAGCGACTGCAGGTCGTTGGAGGCGACCACGATGACCTTCTGGCACATGTCGCGGGCGATCGGCAGGCCGAAGCCGCCGCACACCACGTCGCCGAGGAAGTCGAGCAGCACGAAGTCGAAGCCCCAATCGTGGAAGCCGAGCTTTTCCAGCAGTTCGAAGCCGTGGATGATGCCGCGCCCGCCGCAGCCGCGCCCGACCTCCGGGCCGCCGAGTTCCATCGCGAACACGCCGTCGCGCTTGAAGCAGACGTCGGACACGGTCACCTCGGCGCCGGCCGCCTTGAGGCGGGCGGAGGTTTCGATGATGGTCGGGCAGGCCTTGCCGCCGAACAGGAGCGAGGTGGTGTCGCTCTTCGGGTCGCAGCCGATCAGCAGCACCTTCTTGCCCTGCTGCGCCATCATGTAGGACAGGTTGGCGAGGGTGAAGCTCTTGCCAATGCCGCCCTTGCCGTAGATGGCGATGATCTGCGTCGTGCGGGCGGCGGGCGCGTCGTTCTCGCCGGCAGGTTCATCGACGGGTTCCTGGCCGGGTCCTTGGACCGGCTCGCCGCCGGCGGGGACGGGTGCGAAGGCGTTCATTGCATCGCTCTCCAGTCGAGAACCATCTTGAGGCAGCCGGGGTCGGCGAAGGCTGTGGCGTAGGCGTCGGCGGCATCGGCGGCCGGCGCCCGGTGGGTGACGAGGTCGTCGAGGAACAGCGCGCCCGAGGCGGCGAGCCGGCCGACGAGGTCGAGGTCTCCGCGCTGCCATTGCGCGGCGACGCGCAGCCTCGCTTCACGCATGAAGGCCGGCGGGAACGCGAAGGCGAGCGGCTCCTTGTAGAAGCCGGCGAGCACGATCTCGCCACCGGGCGCGAGGCGGGCGATCAGCTTGTCCAGGATCGCCGGGTCGCCGGAGCAGTCGGTGATCGCGCGGTAGTCGCGCCGGTTGTCCGCATCGGGATGGATCACGCGGTAATCCTCGGCGCCCGCCATCCGCTGCTCGTTGGTTTCCCACACCGTGGGCGGCTCGGCGCCCATCGCAATGGCGATGCGGGCGAGGAGGCGGCCGAGCACGCCGTGGCCGACGATCAGCTCGGGGGCCACCGCGTCGAGGCCGGAGAAGGTGTGAAAGGCGGTGGCCGCCAGGGCCAGCAGCACGGCGCTCTCGCCCGTCACGTCGGGCACGGCCAGCACCCGCGCGGCCGGCACCACCAGATGCGAGGCGGAGGCGCCGAACAGGCCGCGCGCGCCCTCGAAGCATTGCGCGCCGGGCACGAAGACGCGGCTGCCCACCGGCAGGGTGCCGGCCGCGTCGGCTGCGATCACCCGGCCGACCGCCTCGTAGCCCGGCACCAGGGGATAGCCCATGCCGGGGAACGCCGGCATCGTGCCCTCGTAAAGCAGGCGCTCCGTGCCAGTAGAGATGGCGCTGAAGTCGAGCGCCACGGTGACATCCGCCGGCCCAGCCGGGACGAGGCCGAGCGGGCCCAGGCCGATCCGCCGGGGTTCGCTGAGGATGATCGCCGATGTTTGCAAAAAAACTGTCTCCCGCGGCTTCACGACCTGGATGGGCCTGGAAGTGTCAACCTACGCTGACGCTTCCTTGTGTCAACGGCACCGAACGATAGTGGTAGGCAGCCTTGCGCGCGACCAGCAGGCTCGCCAGCATCGGGCGGGCGGTCGGGATCTGCTGCACGTGGGCGAAGCCGGCGTCGTTGAGGCGCCGCTGCAGTTCGCCGATCGAGCGAAGCCGCCCGCGCTGCACGGCGAGCAGGTACATGGTGAAGTAGGTCGCCACCTTGCGCGCGCCCGGCGTTTCCGCCATCGGCTCGGCCAGCAGCAGCACGCCATTGGGCGGCAGCGCGGCGCAGATCTTGGCGAGCAACGCGGTCAGGGCATCGTCGTCGAGGTCGTGGGCGACCCGCACCAGCGACACCGCATCCGCGCCGCTCGGCAGGGGGTCGCGCTTGAAGTCGCCGGCGACGACCTTGGCCCGCTCGCCCAGGCCCTCGGCCGTGAAGCGGGCCTGCGCCCGCTCGGCCACCGGCGGCAGGTCGAACAGGATCACCCGCAGGTCGGCGCGGCGGCGGGCGGCCGCCACCAGGAAGTCGCCGCCGCCGCCGCCGACGTCCAGGAGGCAGCCGTGGCCGCCCAGGGTGTAGGAATCGAGCACGTCGTCGGCGAGCAGGGCCAGCGACGACGACATCAGCTCGCTGTAGGGGGCGACGTCGCCGCTCGCCAGCTCGCCCGGCGCCTCCGCCGTGGCATAAGGCCAGAACCGTGACAGCTCGGTGTTGGCCGCGCCCGTCTTGAACAGGGCGACGGGATCGGCGAGGTCGCGGTACAGCACGCCGTGATGGGCGACCATCGCCGCGATCGCCGGATTGCCGAGCAGGGCGGCGCCGTGGCCGCCGAGGCCGAAGCTGTCGTCACCCGAGCCGTTCGAGCCGCGTTCCTCGACGAGGCCGAGCGGCGCCGCCGCGCGCAGCAGCTGCCGCATCGCCTTGGGTTCGAAGCCGCACTCGCCGGCCAGCGTCGCGAGCGATTTGGGGCCGCCGGCGAGTTTTTCCGGCAGCTTCAGCTCAACAACGGCCGAGAGCACCTGCGAGTACACGAAGCCGGCGCAGATATCGAACAGGTCCGAGGCCCGCTTCGCCGCCACCCTCTTGGTCAGCGGCGAGTTCGTCGCCCAGCGCTGGAAGCGGGGCTGGGCGATGAGCCTGTTGCGGACCTCCGACACCTGCGCGCGCCAGTCCGGCTTGCCCGCGGGCCGGCTGGGCAGCGGGCTCACGCGGACACGGCGCCAAGGTCCCGGCGAACGCCGGGCAGCACCACGGTCGGCGGCAGGAAGCGGCTGGCCTCCGACAGCACCAGCGCGCGCAGGGCAGCCTCGCCGGGGCAGGGCGGGATCGCGGCGGCGGCCTGGGCGACGAGCGCTTCGAGCCTGGTCACCGCGCCGGCGAGGCCGAGCGCGGCGACGGCGTTGGGGCGGCCCAGCGCGGCATCGCGGCCGATCGGCTTGCCGATCTCGCCAGCCGAAGCGCAGGCGTCGCGCACGTCATCGGCGACCTGGAACGCTTCGCCCAGGGTTTCGCCGAGTTCGCGCCAGGGTTCCGCCTCGACGCCGGCCGCCGCCGCGCCGGCGATGGCGGCGGCGCCGAACAGCGCCCCCGTCTTGGCGCGGTGGTAGTGCCGCAGGTCGATCGCCGGCTCGCATTCCCACGCCTGGCCGGCGATGATGCCGGCCGGCGCGCCCACCGCGCGCGACAGGGTCATCACCAGCAGCGCCAGCTTGTTCGGCGCATGGGCGAGCAGGCCGAGCGTTTGAAAGGCGAGAAGGATCAGCGAGTCGCCGGCCAGCACCGCCAGCGGCTCGCCGAACATCTTGTGCACGCTGGGCACGCCGCGCCGCGTCGCGGCATCGTCGAAGCAGGGCAGGTCGTCGTGCACCAGCGAGGCGCAGTGCATGAATTCCACCGCGCAGGCGGCGGCGTCGGTGACGGCCGGGTCGCTTTCGCCGCAGGCGGCGGCGACCGCGAGGGTCAGCTTGGGGCGGACGCGGGCGCCGGACGGAAACACCGCATGGTGCATCGCCGCCAGCAGGCGCGGCGGGCAGGAGGGCACCGCCACTGTGGCGATGGCCGCCTGCAACGCCTGCTCGATCCGTTCTGCCGCCATCCGGCTCTCCTCCGTTCGGTCGCGCCGTTTCTTCTTGTCAGGGTAGGTTTGCAGGTGCGAGTGTCAAGACAAATGGACAGATTCCGTCAAATGACCGAGTTCTGATGCGGCAAGTCGTGGTGATCGGCGCCGGCATGGGCGGCCTCGCGGCGGCGGTTGACCTCGCCCGGCAGGGCTGCGCCGTCACCGTGGTCGAGAAGGCCGAGGCGGCGGGCGGCAAGATCCGGCGGCTTTCATGCGCCGGCGAGCCGGTGGATGCCGGCCCCACCGTGCTGACCATGCGCTGGATCTTCGAGGAGATCTTCGCCGACGCCGGCACCAGCCTCGACGCGCACCTGCACCTGGAGCGCGCCGGCATCCTCGCCCGCCACGCCGGGAGCGCGGGCGAGCGCCTCGACCTCCACGCCGACCTGGAGCGCACGGTCGAGGCGATCGGCGCCTTCGCCGGCCCGGCCGAGGCGGCCGGCTACCGGGCGTTCTGCGCCCGCGCGGCCGGCATCTTCGAAACGCTGGACGAGCCCTTCATCCGCCGGCAGCGTCCGCGTCTCGACCAGCTCGTCGCCGGCGTCAGCCGCTCCGGCCTGTCGGGCATCGCCAGGCTTGGCCGGATCAGCCCCTTCGAAACCCTGGCCAAGGCGCTGGGCGAACACTTCCGCGATCCGCGCCTGCGTCAGCTGTTCGGGCGATACGCGACCTATTGCGGCTCCTCGCCCTATCTCGCGCCGGCGACGCTGATGCTGGTGGCCCATGTCGAGCGGGCCGGCGTGTGGTTGCCGCGCGGCGGCATGCGGGCGCTGGCGCAGGCCGTGGCCGACCTCGCCGGACGGCAGGGCGCGACCTTCCGCTTCGGCTCGGGCGTGCGCCGCATCGAGCGCGCCGGCGGCTCGGTGTCGGGCGTGGTGATGGACAGCGGCGAGCGCCTTCCGGCCGATGCGGTGGTGGTGAACGCCGACGTGGCGGCGCTGACGGCCGGCCTGTTCGGCGATGCTTTCGCCCGCACCGTGCCGCCCACCACGCGGCGCTCGCTGTCGGCCGTCACCTTCGCCATGCTGGCCAAGGCCGAAGGCTTCCCACTGGTGCGCCACAACGTGTTCTTTTCCGGCGACTACCCGGCCGAGTTCGAGGCGGTCCTCCAGCACGACCGCACGCCCGACGAGCCGACGGTCTACGTCTGCGCGCAGGATCGCGGCGACGACGACGCGCCCCGGGCCGGGCCGGAACGGCTGCTGTGCCTCGTCAACGCGCCGGCGAACGGCCGGGATCTATCGCAAGGGGAGATGGCGCGATGCGAGGCGGCGATGCGACGGGTGCTCCACCGCTGCGGCCTGACGCTGCAGGCCAAGGCGGCGGTGATGACGGATCCGGGCGGCTTCGGGCGGCTGTTCCCGGCGACGGGGGGCGCCCTGTACGGTCCGGCCTCGCACGGATGGCAGGCGTCCTTTCAGAGGGCGGGGGCGCGGACGAAGGTGCCGGGCCTGTACCTGGC
>CALMGA010000101.1 GCA_937863205.1 uncultured Beijerinckiaceae bacterium
AACCAGGACTGGTCCGAGTTGGTGGTGCAGGCGCCGCCGCTCTTCGTGCAGGAAAAGGTGCATCCCAAGGCGATCATCGACGACTTGGCGCGCCGCAGCGGCTCGGGGCGCGCCGACGACGAGGCGCCAGACCTGTTCGCCGCCTTCAACGGCCTCGACGCCGAGGCGGCGACCGAGTTCTACCAGCACGATGCGCACTGGACGAACCGCATGATCCTCGGCGACTCGCTGCAGGTGATGGCGAGCCTCGCCGAGCGCGAGCAGCTGCGCGGAGAGGTACAGTGCATCTACTTCGACCCGCCCTACGGCATTCGCTTCAACTCGAACTGGCAGGTCTCAACGCAGTCGCGCGAAGTTAAGGACGGCAAGCAGTCTGACATCTCGCGTGAGCCGGAGCAGGTGAAGGCGTTCCGCGACACGTGGCGCGACGGCATTCACTCCTATCTCACCTACCTCCGTGACCGGCTTACTGTAGCGCGCGAGCTGTTGACGGACTCGGGCTCGATCTTCGTGCAGATCGGAGACGAGAACGTGCATCGCGTGCGGGCGGTGATGGATGAGGTGTTCAACTCCGACAACATGATTGTCGAACTCATTGTACAGAAAGCAGGTAGCGCTACGGGTGCTTTCATTCAGTCGAGTTCCGATCGCGTTTTGTGGTACGCGAAAAAGAAAAGCTTTGCGGACGAAAAATTCCGACCGTTAGTCAAAGATAGAAATCTGAAGGGCGAGGGCGGCAGTGGTTATACAAAGATCATGACTGGCCCTGTCGATAGTCGACCTCTCACCAAAGCTGAGCGCGATCGACCAGAAAACATTTCTGATCAGGGCAATGTATGGCGGTCATATCCCCTTACTTCAGATGGTTACAGGCCTTCAACGACTGTTGAATTCAGATACCAAGCAGGAGTATTTCATCCGGGAAAATCGGCGCATTGGAAGGTTACTATACCAGGACTAACGCGCGCTGCTAAGGCAGGGCGAGTAGTCATCGACGGGAAGCAGATAAGTCTTCGACGGATGTTCAAGGATGATCCAACTGTTCTTCTTGGCTCAGTCTGGCAGGATCTCGGCGGTGCCTCTGATAAGATCTATGTCGTGCAGACCGACGCGCGAATTGTCGAACGTTGTATATTGATGGCCACCGATCCAGGCGACCTAGTGCTTGACCCGACCTGCGGTTCCGGCACCACCGCCGCCGTAGCCGAGCAGTGGGGCCGGCGCTGGATCACGATCGATACGTCTCGCGTCGCCCTTACGCTCGCCCGTACCCGTCTGATGTCCGCCCTCTACCCCTACTACCTTCTCGCCGACAGTCCCGAGGGTCGGCGCAAGGAGCAGGAGGTGTCGGGCAAAACGCAACCGCTTGCCGCTACGCAGGGCGATATCGGACAAGGCTTCGTCTACGATCGGGCGCCGCACGTCACGCTGAAGTCGATCGCCAACAATGCCGAGATCGACGTGATCTATGAGCGGTGGCAGTGCGTGCTGGAGCCGCTACGCGATACCCTCAACGCTCACCACGGCGGTACGCCTTTCGAGGATTGGCAGATCCCCCGCGAGGCCGGCCCCGGTTGGCCGGCGGCGGCGCGCGAGGCCCATGCCCGATGGTGGGAGGGGCGCATCACCCGGCAGCGCGAGATCGACGCTTCAATCGCCAAGGCGGCCGACGTCGAGTTGCTCTACGATCGACCCTACGAGGATAAGACGCGCGTCCGCGTCGCCGGACCGTTCACAGTCGAGGCGCTGTCGCCGCACCGCACCGTGCCGGCCGACGCTGCCTCGCTCTACGATGAGGTCGACGAACTGCTCGCCTCCGCGCCGCGCCGCCCGGCCGGGCAAGGCGACTTCGCCGCGATGATCCTCGACAACCTGCGCGCCGCCGGCGTGCAGGCCAAGGACAAGGACGACCGCATCCACTTCACCTCGCTCGTGCCCTGGCCTGGAGCCGAGGGCATCTGCGCGGAAGGGCGCTACAGCGAAGGCGAAGTGGAGCGGCGCGCCGCCATCTTCCTCGGTCCCGAATTCGGCACGGTGCAGCGCGGCGACCTCGTCGCGGCGGCGCGCGAGGCGACCGAGGCCCGCTTCGACGTGCTGATCGCTTGCGCCTTCGCCTACGACGCCCACGCCTCCGACCTGACCAAGCTCGGCCCGCTGCCGATCGTGAAGGCCAAGATGAACCCCGACCTGCACATGGCCGGTGACCTCAAGACCACCGGCAAAGGCAACCTGTTCATCGTCTTCGGCGAGCCCGACATCGAGATCAGGACGGTGGAAGGCGATCGGGTGCAGGTGCAGGTCAAGGGCATCGACGTGTTCGACCCCAATACCGGCGACATCCGTTCCGACGACACCGACGGCATCGCCGCCTGGTTCATCGACACCGACTACGACTCGGCCAGCTTCTTCGTCCGCCACGCCTACTTCCTCGGCGCCAGAGCTCCCTACAAGAGCCTCAAGTCCGCGCTGCGCGCCGAGGTCGACGAGGCAGCCTGGGCGACGCTGTACTCCGACACCTCACGGCCGTTCGCCCGGCCGAGCACGGGGCGGATTGCCGTGAAGGTGATCAATCACTTCGGCGACGAGGTGATGAAGGTGTTCCGAACATGACCAAGTATCACACTGGCATTGCTGTACTCGAGGGTCGCTGGTGGAAGGACTCTAATGTATCGGTAAGAAGTATGTTCGATCTTATATCGGAGCTGTCAGAGGCTAGGCATCCTCATGCATATCACTATGAGATGGCCAACAGCTTGCCCGCCGTCTGTGAAGCTGTTCCGCGTATAATGCGCCTTCCTTATGTTCGATACCTTTGCATTGCGATGCACGGAGATGCTGGGAAGCTGTCCTTGTTCAACAAAACCGACCTATCTGTCCCAGAGCTCCGCACAATACTTGTTGATGCCGAACGCGCGCGTCGTGGCCGATCTCGATGTGCTGGCTTGTATCTGTCTTGCTGTCTTGTCGGAACGCTCGATATTGCTAAATACCTGTTCGACAAAGACAACGGTGTTACATGGATCGCTGGCTATGAAGAAGAAGTTGATTGGCTTCGTAGCTCAGCAATGGACATGCTCTTTTTCCAAGAACTTATCTATGCGGAGCGCTCGACAAGAAAGCGCACAATCCGAGAAGTTGCTGGCAACCTACAAAGATACGCCCCGGGATTGATTGAAGAACTCGGATTTGGGATATTCATAAAATCAAAACGCCACGACGGCGCGCAAAATCTTTTTGATATATCCGAAGATGATGACTGATGGACTTCCGCATCGCCGACACCTTCACCGACGCCCTCGCCCGCCTGCCGGCGGCCGAGCAAAAGGCGGTGAAGACCTCGGCCTTCGACCTCCAGATGGACCCCACCGCGCCGGGCCTCTCGATGCACCGCATCGACGCCTCGCGCGACCCGAACTTCTGGTCGGTGCGGGTCAACCGCGACATCCGCATC
>CALMGA010000102.1 GCA_937863205.1 uncultured Beijerinckiaceae bacterium
ACGTCGGCACCGAGAACATCGGCTCGATCCCCTTCACCGGCATCATCATGGCCCATTCCAACGAGTCGGAATGGCAGAGCTTCCGGTCCAACAAGAACAACGAAGCCTTCATCGACCGCATCTACGTGATCAAGGTTCCCTACTGCGTGCGCGTCACGGAGGAGGAGCAGATCTACACCAAGTTGATCACCTCCTCGGAGTTGTCGGGCGCGCCCTGCGCGCCGGGCACGCTGGAGATGCTGGCCCGCTTCTCCGTGCTGTCGCGCCTGCGCGAGCCCGAGAACTCCCCCCGTTACGCCAAGATGCGGGTCTACGACGGCGAGTCGCTGCGCGAGGTCGATCCCCGCGCCCGCTCCATGCAGGAGTACAAGGACGCCGCCGGCGTCGACGAGGGCATGGACGGCATCTCCACCCGGTTCGCCTTCAAGGTGCTCGCGGCCACCTTCAACCACGACATGCTGGAGGTCGTCGCCGATCCCGTGCACCTGATGTACGTGCTGGAACAATCGATCAAGCGCGAGCAACTCGGCGACGAGCGGGAAAAGCGCTACCTCGAATTCATCAAGGCCGAGCTGGCGCCGCGCTACGCCGAATTCATCGGCCACGAGATCCAGAAAGCCTACCTCGAATCCTACCAGGATTACGGGCAGAACATGTTCGACCGCTACGTCGATTATGCCGACGCCTGGATCGAGGACCAGGACTTCAAGGATCCCGATACCGGCCAGCTCCTCAACCGCGAACTGCTGAACCAGGAGCTGACCAAGATCGAAAAGCCGGCCGGCATCGCCAACCCCAAGGACTTCCGCAACGAGGTGGTGAAGTTCTCGCTGCGATCGCGGGCGCAGAACGCCGGACGCAATCCCTCGTGGACGTCCTACGAGAAGGTCCGCGAGGTGATCGAGCGGCGCATGTTCTCCCAGGTCGAGGACCTGCTGCCGGTGATCTCCTTCACCTCCAAGCGCGACAGCGACACGGAAAAGAAGCACCACGATTTCGTGGAGCGGATGATGTCGCGCGGCTACACCGAGCGGCAGGTCCGCCGGCTGGTGGAATGGTACATGAGAGCCAAGAAGGCGGGATGAGCGGGCGGCAGCATCGGACGGAAATCGCCGTGGCAATGTTCGCGGCGAGCCGATGTGCTATCGTGGGGGTTCGGCGGGGGATCGGATCCCGGTCCGCCGCTACAGGGCGCGCGGGCACGTCGAGACCATGAATCTGATCGATCGCCGTCTGAATACGAGCGGGAAAAGCCTTGCCAACCGGCAGCGCTTCCTTCGCCGCGCCAAGGCGCTGGTCAAGCAGGCCGTGCGAGAGAACTCGAAAGGCCGCGGCCTGCGCGACATCGACCAGGGCGGCGAGATTTCCATCCCCATCGACGGTTTGCGCGAGCCTCGCCTGCATCGTGCGGCGAGCGGCGGGCAGCGCGAGGTGGTGCTGCCGGGCAACAAGAAGTACCTGCAGGGCGACAAGATCGCCAAGCCGAAGAATGGCGGCGGCGGCAGCGGCGGGGAAGGCGCGAACGACGGCAAGGGGCAGGACGACTTCCGCTTCGCCCTTTCGCAGGACGAATACCTCGATCTCTTCTTCGAGGATCTGGAGCTTCCCGACCTCGCCAAGAAGACGCTGGCCAAATCCGAGAACGTCAGCCTGCAGCGGGCCGGCTACTCCGTGTCGGGATCGCCGGCCAATCTGTCGCTGACGCTGACCATGCGCAACTCCATGTCCCGGCGCATCGCCCTCAAGCGCCCGACCCCCGACGAGATCCACCGCCTGGAGGCGGAGATCGCCGCGGCCGAGAGGGAAGCGGCCGACCCGTCCCGAATCGCCGAACTGACGGAGCGGCTCGATTTCCTGCAAAGGCGAAGCCGGCGCGTCCCCTACATCGATCCGCGCGACATCCGCTATCGCCGCTTCCAGGCGGTGCCCAAACCGGTCGCGCAGGCGGTGATGTTCTGCCTGATGGACACGTCCGCCTCGATGACGGAGCACATGAAGGACGTCGCCAAGCGCTTCTTCACCCTGCTCTACATCTTCCTGAAGCGGCGTTACCGCCACGTCGACATCGTCTTCATCCGCCATACCCACGAGGCGGAGGAGGTCGACGAGGACACCTTCTTCCATTCACCCGACACGGGGGGCACGCTGGTCTCCTCCGCCTTGGAGGAGATGATCCGCATCGTCAACGAGCGATACCCCCGCGAGGATTGGAACATCTACGCCGCCCAGGCGTCCGACGGCGACAACTCCTCGCGCGATGCCGAAAAGACCACGGCGCTGCTGCGCCAGGGCATCCTGCCGCTGTGCCAGTATTTCGCCTATCTCGAAGTCGGGCCGGAAGGCGAGCGCGGTTCCATCGGCTTCGTGTCGCGCAAGACCGAGCTGTGGCGGACCTACGAGCTGCTGCGCGAGCGCGGCGCGCAGTTCACCATGCGCAGGGTGACCCACCGGGCCGACATCTACCCCGTGTTCCGCGAGCTGTTCGAGCGCAAACCCGCCGCCGGCAAAGCGGCGACGGCCTGACGGGACCCCCCCATGACACGCTCCGGCCTCGATGGTAAGCCCCTGCTCTTCAACGGCGCCGATTGGGACGTGCAGCTGATCCAGCGCATCCACGACGCTTGCGCGGAGATCGCCGTCGGCGAATTCGCGCTCGATACCTACCCCAATCAGATCGAGATCATCACCGCCGAGCAGATGCTCGATGCCTACTCCTCCGTGGGCATGCCGCTGTATTACAATCACTGGTCGTTCGGGAAGCAGTTCGCGACCCACGAGGTCCACTACAAGAAGGGCCTGCGCGGGCTGGCCTACGAGATCGTCATCAATTCGAACCCGTGCATCAGCTACATCATGGAGGAAAACACCGCCACGGTGCAGACGCTGGTGATCGCGCATGCAGCGTTCGGCCACAATCATTTCTTCAAGAACAACTACCTCTTCAAGCAATGGACGGATGCCGACGGCATCCTGGAGTATCTCGACTTCGCCAAAGGCTACATCGCCAAATGCGAAGAGCGGCACGGCCGCCTCGCAGTCGAGCGACTGCTCGACTCCGCCCATGCCCTGATGAACCACGGCATCCACCGCTACCCCCGCAAGCGCAAGCCCGACCTGATGTCGGAAGAGCGCCGCGAACGCGAGCGGCGCATCCATGGCGAGCAGATGTTCAACGACCTGTGGCGCACCGTGCCGGCCAAGGAGGGGGCGAAGCCGGCCACCGACATCGACGCCCGCCGCCGCGCCATCCTCGAACTGCCGCAGGAAAATATCCTGTACTTCCTGGAAAAGACCGCGCCGCGCCTGCGCCCCTGGCAGCGCGAGGTGATCCGCATCGTCCGCATCATCGCCCAGTATTTCTACCCGCAAGGGCAGACCAAGATGATGAACGAAGGTTGCGCGACCTACGCGCACTACCGCATCATGACGCGGCTGCACGAGACCGGGCAGATCAGCGACGGATCCTTCCTGGAGTTCCTCACGTCCCACACCAACGTGGTGACGCAACCCTCGCACGATGACCCGCGCTACAACGGCATCAACCCCTACGCGCTCGGCTTCGCGATGATGAGCG
>CALMGA010000103.1 GCA_937863205.1 uncultured Beijerinckiaceae bacterium
GGGATCCGGCGGCGGCATCGCAGGTGTGCACTGAGGCGATGTACGCCGCTGGCCAGCTCGACGCGCTGGTCAACATTGCCGGTGCGGTGCCGCAGGCGGACCTGTTTCAACTGACCGATGCCGACTGGGAGGACGGCCTGTCCCTCAAGTTCCACGCGGCGCGTCGGCTGACGCTCGCTTGCTGGGCGGCGCTGAAGACGAGCGGCGGTTCCGTCGTTCTCACCTCCGGCACCTCTGCGATCGTGCCCAAGCCGGCCTTCGCCGCGGTGGGTGCGATCAACGCTGCCATCGTCGCGCTTGCCAAGATGTTCGCCGAGCGGGGCTTGACGGAGGGCGTGCAGGTCAACAGCATTCTGCCCGGGCCGGTGTTGACCGGCCGTAGGCACGCCATGCTCGCGCGCTACGCCGAGAGTTACGGGCTCGCCTCGGATGTGGCCGCCGGAACGTTCGCCGCCGAGAGTGGCATTGCTCGCTTCGGCAAGCCCGAGGAGATCGCCCACGCGATCGCCTTCCTTCCTGCTCCCACGAGCCGATGGATTACCGGCACGGCGCCGCGCGTGGACGGTGGCGAAACCAAGTCGGTGTAGGGAGCGCCGCGGAAGGCTTTTGCGCGTCACTCGTCAAGCGCTTCTGCCCGACCGAACGGCCAAGTCTTGCTTAAGGCGTTGATATTGCCTCCCGCGCCGAACGCCTGGAACCAATTTAACCGATTTCGGCCAGCCCCGCCGAAGAGCGGGCGGACGGTAGTGCGCCCATCATTGCCGTCCCTGACCTCAACCTCGTCGTTTCATAGCGGACCTCTACTGCAGCAGCTCGCCGGTGAAGATCGCTACCGGGTTCAACGCCGATCGGCGCCGCAGATCTCCCATAGCCTAATCAGCGGGCAGCGCTACGGACGCTCCATTCCGTGCCGATCGACGCAGACCTCGACGTGGGCTGCAGCGCCGACAAAGACAAGACCCCGGCCATGTCAGAGATGTCGCGTCTGGTGACGTGAAATGCTGCCTTCGACGCTGATCTCCAACCAGTAACAAATGTTAATGATCGTTTGTTCCGCCGCTCGAATCTGCCCGACATCCACATTGCAATTGCGCGCCGGCCGTGCGGTATGGGCGTCATTCAGAAGAATACCGGCGCAATTCGATGCCGGCAGTGGCGGATGGCGTGATGAACACTGACGTCCGTCCCAGCGGCCTCGCCGGTGATGTGGTCGATCCCGGCTTGGCGTTGAGCCTGCTCGAAGCCGCCGACGACCTCGCGATGATCGGAACCGACCTGCAGGGCAGGATCGTGTTCTGGAACGCCGGCGCGACCGCGCTCTTCAAGGAAAGCAGCAGGCATGCGATCGGCACCGATGCGCGTTCCCTGCTCTCGCCGAACCGCGTGGCGTTGCCGGACATCGAAAACGGCATACGCACCGCCTGTGCCGGCGGACGCTGGGCCGGCGAGATCGAGGCGACCATCGCCGGTTCCGCCCGGACGCTGCATGTCAGGATCACCCCGCGGCGCGAGCGGAGGGCCACCACCGGCCTTCTCTTCGTCGTCGAGGATGTCACCAGCTCGACCGCCGATCGGCGTCTGAAGCAGTCGGTCCAGTTCTACACCCGGTCGCTCGTCGAATCCAACATCGACGCGCTGATGACGACGGATACGGTGGGCGTCATTACCGACGTCAACACGCAAATGGAAGCGCTGACCGGCTATTCCCGCGCGGAGCTGACGGGAACGCCGTTCAAGACCTTCTTCACCGATCCCAATCGCGCCGAGCAGGGCATCCGCGCCGTGCTGCGCGAGGGCCGCGTCACCAACTACGAGCTGACGGCGCTCTCCAAGGACGGTCGCATGACCGTCGTCTCCTACAACGCCTCGACCTTTCTCGATTCCGACAACAAGCTGCAGGGTGTCTTCGCCGCCGCGCGCGACATCACCGAGCAGAAGAAGCTCGAACAGCAGCTTCGCGACTCCGAAGCCTACAACCGCGGCCTGATCGAGGCCTCGCTCGACGGCCTCATCACCGTGGATCCCGAAGGCAACATCACCGACATCAACGAGCAGATGGCGCGCATCTCCGGTTACCCCCGCGAGGAACTGATCGGCACGCCCTTCGCCGACTACTTCTCGGATCCGGAGGACGCCACCAAGGGCGTCAACGAGACCTTCGAGAAGGGCACGGTCACCGACTACGTGCTCACCCTGGTCACCCTCGACAAGCGGCAACGCGGCGTGTCGTTCAACGCCACCGTGTTCCGCGACCCGTTCGGCGCCATCAAGGGCATCTTCGCCTCGGCGCGCGACATCACCGAGCAGGCTCAGCTGCAAAGCCAGCTCGCCGAAGAGCGGGCCTACAATCGCGGCCTGATCGAAGCCTCGCTCGACGGCCTCATCACCGTGGACCCGATCCTCAACATCACCGACGTCAACGAGACGATGTGCCGGATGTCGGGCTTCACCCGTCGCGAGCTCATCGGGTCGCCGTTCCCGCGCTATTTCACCGAGCCCAAGCGCGCCGCCGAGGGCGTGCGGCTCACCTTGGACAAGGGTGCGGTCACCAACTACGAGCTCACTCTCAAGGCGCAGGACAGCCGCGAAAGCCTGGTGTCGTTCAACGCGGCCATCTTCCGGGGACCGGAAGGGGCCGTGCGCGGCATCTTCGCGTCGGCGCGCGACATCACCGACCAGGCCCGCCTGCAGACCGAACTCGCCGAAGAGCAGGCCTACAACCGCGGCCTGATCGAAGCCTCCGTCGACGGCCTGGTGACGGTGGACGAGACCATGCTCATCACCGACGTCAACGAAACCTTCTGCCGGATGGCCGGGCGCTCGCGCAGCCAGCTCATCGGCTCGATGTTCCCGGACTACTTCACGGAAAGCGCCCGCGCCGCCGAGGGCGTGACCCTCACCTACAAGGAAGGCGCGGTCACCAACTACGTCCTCACCATGCGTTCGGCCGAAGCGACGAAGATCCCTGTTTCGTTCAACGCGGCGGTGTTCCGCGACGCGTCGAACCGGGTCCGCGGCATCTTCGCGTCGGCGCGCGACATCACGGCCCAGCAGGTCCTGGAGGCGCAGCTCCAGAACTCGCAGACCTACACGCGCTCGCTGATCGAATCGAACATCGATGCGCTGATGACGACCGACCCGCTCGGCATCATCACCGACGTCAACCAGCAGATGGAGCGGCTCACCGGCGTGACCCGCGACGAGCTGATCGGCTCGCCGTTCAAGACCTACTTCACCGAGCCGACGAAGGCCGAGGAAGGCATCCGCATGGTGCTGCGGTCCGGCAAGGTCACCAACTACGAACTGACGGCGCGCAACGCGGCCGACCTCGAGACCGTGGTGTCGTACAACGCGGTGACCTTCGCCGAAGCCGGCGGCACGCTGCAGGGCGTGTTCGCGGCGGCGCGCGACATCACCGAACAGAAGGCGCTCGAAGAGCAGCTGCGCGAAAGCCAGTCCTACAACCGCGGTCTGATCGAGGCCTCGGTCGACGGGCTGATCACTGTGGATGCGGCCGGCATCATCAGCGACGTCAACGATCGCATGTGCCAGATGACGGGCTACGGCCGGACGGAGCTGATCGGCTCGCCGTTCGCGGAGTACTTCACGAATCCGAAACGCGCTCGCGAGGGCGTTCAGCAGACCTTCAACGACGGCCTGGTGACCGAGTACGCGCTGACCCTGATCGCGCGGGGCCGCCGCATCCTGCACGTGTCGTTCAATGCGTCCGTGTTCAAGGACCAGACCGGCGCGGTGCGCGGCATCTTCGCCTCCGCCCGCGACATCACCGACCGGGTGCGGCTGGAAGAACAGCTCCGCGAGCAGCAGACCTACCTTCGCGGCTTGATCGAGTCCTCGGTCGATGGACTGATCACGGTCGATCCCGAAGGCTTCTGCACCGACGTCAACGAGCAGATGTGCCGCATGACGGGCTACGACCGCGGCGAACTCATCGGCTCTGTCTTCAAACGCTACTTCACCGACCCCGACCGAGCCGATCTCGGCGTCAAGCGCACCTTGGCGGAAGGTGTCGTCACCAACTACGAGCTGACGCTGTGGACGAAAACCAGGCGCAAGGCGACTGTGTCGTTCAACGCCTCGATCTTCCGTGGCGCGGATGAAGCGCTGCAGGGCATCTTCGCCTCGGCGCGCGACATCTCGGAACAGGCGAGACTGCAAAGCCAGCTCGCCGAGCAGCAGGCCTACAATCGGTCGTTGATCGAGGCCTCGGCCGATGCTCTGTTCGCGATCGCCCCCGATGGCGTGATCACCGACGTCAATGCGGAAGCGACCCGGCTGAGCGGCTATTCCCGCAAGCACCTCATCAACTCGCGCTTCGAGACGTACTTCACCGACAACGTGCTCGCCGCGACCGGCGTCCAGCAGACGCTCCGCGAGGGGCGCGTGATCGGCTACGAGCTGACCTTGATCACGCGTTATGGCCGCCGCATCACCGTGAGCTTCAACGCCGGCGTGTTCACCGACGTCACCGGCAAGCCGCTGGGCATCCTCGCCGCGGCGCGCGACATTACCGAGCAGAAGACGCTGGAACAGCAGCTTCGCGACCAGCAGTTCTATTCGCGCTCGCTGATCGAGTCGAACATCGACGCCCTGATGACGACCGATCCGCTCGGCATCATCACCGACGTCAACCAGCAGATGGAGGCCCTCACCGGAACGGGCCGCGACGAGCTGATCGGTTCGCCGTTCAAGACCTACTTCACCGACCCGGCCCGTGCCGAGGACGGCATCCGGCAAGTGCTGCGCGAGGGCAAGGTCACCAACTACGAGCTGACGGCGTCCAGCAAAGCCAAGGTCGAGACGGTGGTGTCCTACAACGCCACCACCTTCAACGACCGCGACGGCAAGCTGCAGGGCGTGTTCGCCGCCGCCCGCGACGTCACCGAACGCAAGCAGTTCGAGACGACGCTGCAGGACAAGAACCTGGAGCTCGGCAGTGCCAACCAGGCCAAGGACCGCTTTCTGGCCAGCATGTCGCACGAGCTTCGAACGCCGTTGAACGCGATCATCGGCTACACCGGGACGATGCTGATGCGGCTGCCCGGCGACCTCACCGTCGACCAGGAGAAGCAACTCTCGACGATCCAGTCCAGCGGCCGTCATCTGCTGTCGCTCATCAACGACCTGCTCGACCTCGCCAAGGTCGAGTCCGGGAACGTCCAGATCACCTTCGAGGCGGTCGACTGCAAGCAGGTGCTCGACGAGGTGGTCGCCTCGCAGAAGATCGTCGCGGAAGCCAAGGGGCTGAAGCTGCTCTCCAAAGTGCCGCAGAGGGCCGTGATCGTGCAGACCGATCGACGCGCCCTGACCCAGATCGTTCTCAACCTGACCAACAACGCCATCAAGTTCACGGACACCGGGCAGGTATCGATCACCCTGCATCAGCCCAGCGCGGGTCTGATCGTGGTCGATGTCGTCGACACCGGGATCGGCATACAGGAGGATGACCAGAAGCAGTTGTTCGACGCGTTCAAGCGCGTCGGCGCCGGCGCGGAGGGGCATGAGGGTACGGGTCTCGGCCTCCACCTCAGCCGGAAGCTCGCGCAGTTGCTGAACGGCGAGATCGACTTCCAAAGCACCTACGGCAAAGGCAGTCGCTTCTCCGTCCAGCTACAGGCCTGATGGCCATGCCGGCACGGATCCTCATCATCGAGGACAATCCGACGAACCTCGAACTCGTCGTCTACCTCCTGACGAGGTTCGGGCATCAGATCGCCTACAGCAACACCGGCTCGGACGGCGTCCGGCAAGCCCGGGGCGATCGTTTCGCGCTGATCCTTTGCGACATCGAACTCCCCGACATCAGCGGCTTCGACATCGTGCGCCTGTTGAAGGCCGACAAGGAGCTTCGGCACATCCCGCTGATCGCGGTCACCGCCCTCGCGATGGTCGGCGACCGCAGCCGCATCATCGAGGCGGGCTTCGACGGCTACATTCCCAAGCCGATCGAACCTCAGGGTCTCATCGACGAACTCGATCGCTATCTCGCACCGGAGCAGCGCGGCGTCCGTCAGCAGCGGCCCGTCGAGCCACAGGCGCTTCAGCGTTGACCTCGTCCCTCCGCCGAAAGCGCAGCTGATGGCGAACATCCTGGTCGTCGACGACCATCGCGATGGACGGGACTTCCTGACCACGCTGCTCGGCTACCGCGGTCACAGCGTCACCGTGGCGGTCAACGGCGAGCAGGCGCTCCGCGTCATCCAGGACGTAACGCCTGATCTCGTCGTCTCCGATGTACTGATGCCGAAGGTCGATGGCTACGAGCTCGTACGGCAGATGCGGGAAGATCCGCGCGTCGCCTCCACGCCCGTCATCTTCTACACGGCCGCCTACGAGGATGAGACCGCGCGCACGCTGGCCCACTCCGTGGGAGTCATCCAGTTCCTGCAGAAGCCGGCCGATCCACGCGTCATCCTCGGCATCATCGATGCCGCCCTGGGCACGGCGCGTCTCTCGGAGATCGGCGGTCCTCCCGCGACCTTCGAACAGGACCACCGCGCCCTGCTGACGACGTCGCTCACCCGGCGCGTCGAAGAGTTGCAGGCCGAAATCGCAGAGCGCAAGCGGATCGAAGCGCAACGCGTCCTGGCGGAAGACGCCCTGCAACAGTCGCAGCGCCGGCAGAAGCTGATGTTCGATCTCATGTGGGATCAGCGGCAGGCGACGGACGAGGGTGCCGTCATGACGGCGGCTGCGGCAGCGATCGGCACCTTCCTCGGCGCGGACCGCACCAGCTTCTGCGAAATCGACGATGCCGGAATCCTGTCCTTCCCCGCACAGTGGGCCACGGAGCGCCTCGCCGCGATCGCCGCCACCTTCCCCGTCGCCGCCATCGGCCGCAAGACGCGCGACATGTTCGAGGTCGGCAGCGCCTACATCTTCTCCGATCTTGCCGATGAGCCCCCTGATCCCGCGTTCTTGGGCGTTCTCGGCATCGCGGCGAACATCGGCATCGCGGTGACGAGAGAAAAGCGGTGCTTGCAAGGCTTCTTCGTCAGCCAGGTGGAACCGCGACGCTGGTCGACGGACGAGGTCAGCCTGGCTCGCGAGGTCGCCGAGGTGACGTGGAACGCCGTGGAGCGGCTGCGCACGCTCAGGGCCCTGGAAGAGCGGCAGGCCCCCGCCAGAACATGGGAGCTCAACCCCGACATTCATTGTGTCTTGAACCAGCAGGGCTTCTTCGAGCGGACCAATCCTGCCTGGAAAAGAGTGCTGGGCTGGACGCACGACGAGATCGCCAGCGTGCCGTTCCTCGATTTGCTTCATCCCGATGACGTCGAGGGGACCCGTGAGGTTTACGAGACCACGATGGCTTCGGGATGCCCCGTCCTGCGCTACGAGAACCGTTACCGCCACAGGAACGGGAGCTTTCGTTGGCTGTCTTGGGTGGCAATCCCCGAGTGCGGCAGGATCTATTGCACCGCTCGCGACGTCACCGCCGATAAGGAGGCGGCGTCGGAGCTGTTGCAGCTGCAGGACGCGCTCCGCCAGTCGCAGAAGATGGAGGCGGTCGGCCAGCTGACCGGCGGGCTGGCGCACGACTTCAACAACCTGCTCGCCGGCATTTCCGGTGCGCTGGAGCTGATGCAGGTGCGCATCACCCAGGGCCGGCTCAAGGATGTCGATCGCTACATGATCGCCGCTCAGGGCGCGTCGCGGCGGGCGGCCGCGCTGACCCACCGCCTGCTCGCCTTCTCGCGCCGGCAGACCCTCGACCCCAAGACAACGGACGTGAACCGGCTTGTCACCGGGATGGAGGAGCTGATCCGACGCACGGTAGGGCCGACCATCGCCATCGAGGCTGTCGGTTCGTCGGGGTTGTGGACCACGCTGGTCGATCCACCGCAACTCGAGAACGCGTTGCTGAACCTGTGCATCAACGCCCGCGACGCCATGCCGGACGGCGGACGGATCACGATCGAGACCGCCAACAAGTGGCTCGATGACCACGCGGCGCGTCTCCACGACATGCCGCCGGGGCAGTACCTCTCCCTGTGCGTGACCGACAACGGGAGCGGCATGCCGCCCGATGTGATCGCCCGTGTGTTCGAGCCGTTCTTCACCACGAAGCCGATCGGCGAGGGGACCGGCCTCGGCCTGTCGATGATCTACGGCTTCGCCAAGCAGTCCGGCGGGCAGGTGCGAATCTATTCCGAGGTCGGCCAGGGCACCACGGTCTGTATCTACCTGCCGCGCCATCTCGGTGCCCTCGCCGACGACGCTGCCGCCCTCGGTTGCGCGAAGCTGGCGCGCGCCGCCCAGGGCGAGACGGTGCTGGTGGTCGACGACGAACCGACCGTGCGCATGCTGGTCACCGATGTTCTCGAGGAGCTCGGCTATACCGCGATCGAGGCGGCCGACAGCCTCGCCGGGCTGAAGGTCCTGCAATCCGACGTGCGCATCGACCTGCTCGTCACCGACGTCGGCCTGCCCGGCGGCATGAATGGCCGACAAATGGCGGATGCGGCCCGCATTGCCCGGTCGGCGTTGAAGGTGCTGTTCATCACCGGCTACGCCGAGAACGCCGTGGTGAGCAACGGTCACCTCGATCCCGGCATGCAGATCATGACCAAGCCGTTCGCCATGGAAGCGCTCGCGGCGCGCATCAAGGAGATGATCCTGGCCTAGCATCGGTCGCGCAGAACCGATGTGGAACCGTCGAAAATGCGATAATGCCCTGTTTCAGGGGAACAGCGTCGCACCTCGATGCCTGTCATCGATCACGCCACCGTGCAGCGAAGTCTTAACTGACGACCATCAAGCGTTGCCGTCACTGCCACGTCACGACCTAACGAAGCACGCGCGACAGCTGCTCGATCGAGTACGGCTGCGCAGCAGCCCAAAGCCGCTGGTGCCGTTCTCCGCAAGAACGTGGCTGGGATCGCGCCCCGGACGTTGATTCCGCATTGCCACTTCGCGGCCTTGAGTAGCAAACTTACCAAGCCGCTTTGTTGCGTCGAGCGACGGACGATGGCGGTCGTAATCAGCCTGCTTGATTTCTCGGCGGTACGGTTGGAAGCCGCCTACGACGCCGTGAAGGGACGCAGTGCTTCGCTACTTCTTCGATATGTACAGCAAAGACGTCGCGCTTGACAATGAAGGGTCTGAACTGCCCGGTATATGAATAGGGGCGGGGCGGCGAGCGATGAGCAGGACGCAGGTGCGTTGATCACCGCATCCCGATGTGTGCGCTACCACACCGTAGCGCTGGGTCACTTCCGCCAAATGTAACTTTGGTTTATGTCCGCCGAGGAAGCGGACGTTTCCGTCGCGACCTCATTTTCCACCCTACATCCGGAGACATCGACCAAGAAAAATAGTGATAGGGTCAAGGGCGCGAATGAGCCTCTTTCCAAGTCGGCAATCGGTGACGCATCGGTGCGACGACCGCAAGCGACGCACATTCCGCCTCGGCGCGATCGGCACGGGATGCAGCCTCACCATCCACGCCGAAACAGCAGAAGTGCGGCTTTGACCAACGTCGTATCGACCACCTTCGAGCCGCTCGTGCGCAAGTTCGAAGGTTTCGGACCCTTGTCGGATGGGGCAAAAACCGCGCTGCGCGGGATCAAGGCCAAATTACTCAACGTACCTGCCGGCACCGCTCTCATCAGGGAAAACGACATTCCGAAGGATGTGTTTCTAATTCTGACGGGAATCGCCTGCCGCTACAAACTTGAGCCGAATGGTTTACGCGGCATCATGGCCTACCTCCTGCCCGGCGACTTCTGCGACCTCGACGTGGTGCCCTTGTCCCACATGGATCACAGCATAGGCACGCTGTCACCCTGCCAAGTAGCGCGGATGGCACCTGACACGTTCCAGGATCTGATGCGATATCCCGCCCTCGCCCGTGCACGGCAGCTTACGACCCTTGCCGACGAGGGTACCGCGCGCGAATGGCTCATCAACATCGGCCGGCGCTCATCCACCAAGCGCCTCGGGCATCTGTTCTGCGAGTTGCATGCGCGACTTCAGGTGGTCGAACTGGTGTCGGAAGACAGCTACGCCTTGCCGTTGACGCAGTCGGACCTCGCCGACACGATGGGCCTGTCCACCGTGCATGTGAACCGCAGCCTCAGGGAACTCAGGCAGCAGAAGCTCATCGCACAAGCAAGCCGACGCGTGACGATCCTGGACCTGCCTCGCTTGCAAGCTCTGGCCAGTTTTCGTTCGAACTACCTGCATCTTGGCATCCAAGCCGCAGCATGAGCCTGCACCTCCAGCCTGTACAGGTCGCCACGAACAGCAGCGACATTCACGGGCTGCTGGTCTTCTACAACGACTCTCTTGTGGCGGTGCTGGTGCAACTGTCAGATGACCATGAAGATGACGCCGGCAAGTGGTTCCTGGAAGTCAGCTTCGGTCGGCTCGTGACGATGGATCCGCCGATCTTTGCCGATCTGGATGATGCGAATATCTGGATCGAGCGACAGCTCAGCGAAAACACCAGGGCTGCTGATTTCGGCAACAGAACCTGCTACTGATCGAAAACGTCCGCACCTCCGCGTTGCAAACGCAGAAAGTCTCCCTGGCTAAAGGCAGGGGCGGCGATGGATAGCGGGATGCCCGACGCAGAGTCGATCGCCTTTGCCGATTGACCGCAGCAACAATGATCGGCAGGCCGGGTCATTCGTCTGAACGGGACCTTAAGCGCGGTTATCGCGACGGTGAAAGTGCGGACAGACGACACGTTACGTGCAACGCATGCTCGCGCACCAGTCCTGTATCAGCGATTTCCATCACCATCGGGGTCATGCGCCACCCGCTCAGGCCCCGGGCTGTGGCGTACGCTGAAGAAGAAGCGAGCCATCTACTTTAGGCCTTTCCGATCAGCCGCTGATACTCCGCCTCGGGCACGCCGTAGATGCCGTCTGTCAACGCCTCCAATCGCTCACGATCAAGGATCTGGACGCGCTTGCGTCGGCTCTTGATGCGCCCTGCGCCCTCCAAGTTCTGCAAAGCCAGCGTGACGCCGGCGCGCTGCACACCGAGCATGACCGAGAGGAATTCGTGCGTGACTAGAACTTCATCACCGTCCACGCGGTCGTGGCACATCAGAAGCCAGCGTGCCAAGCGGCTCTCCAAACCGAGCGTGGCCTGTGCATAGGCGGTCTGCGTCACCTGGACCAGAAACGTTTGCACGTAGCATAGCAGCAGCCATTGCAGACTTGGGCTCCGCTTGACAGCGTCGAGCAACGCGGGCGTGGCGATGCTGAGCACCTCGCCGCTAATTTGTATATAAATCGTTTGCGGCGTACGATTGCTATTCAAGAGCACCGGCGTGGCACCGACCAGTCCCTCCCGACCGATCATGCCAACCTCAATTTCCCGACCGATGGGACCGGCCACAACGGAGGCAAGGCCGATTTCGGGAAAGTAACACTCGGTGATCGGCTGGTTCGCCGTAACGAGATCCTCGCGCAACTGCGTAGTTAACGGTTGCAGGTGCGGGGCGAGCAGCGCAAAGTCATCGACTGACATCGCGCGCAACAAGCCGTTACGGACATCGGATTGCTTAAGTTGAGCCACAGCTCTGCCCCGTTCGGGGCAAGAGCGCAATCGCGGTCTCTCAGCCACTCGCGCCCAAATCAGTGTGCGAGCGATAAGCGGAGATTTGGTGCCCTTTCGAGCGAATTGCAAGACGCATGAGGAACGCCCTCCGACCTTGACACGGGCGAGATCCTGCAGGCCCTCGAACGGTACCATGCGATCGATCCGGCCATCATGTTCGCGGAAGCTATGCGCCGCCATCTCATGCCGCAGGCGCGGTGAGGCGGCCACCTCGGCGCGGTCATCGGCCATAGCCGGCGTGACATGCAAGGCATGCCGTGCAGCGCGAGTAGGTGGTCGAGCGTGTCCACCGCCATGTGCACCTGGGAGCCTTTGCCTCGCTTGGAACCGTCATAGCCGGCGCGCCAGCCGCTTTCAGGCGTGCTCTCCAGGGTGCGGGCGTCCAACACCGCCGCGCGCGGGGCAGGCCTTTGGCCTTGCGCCAGCCGCAGAACGCTGCGCAGGTCGTCCACCCTGGCCGTAAACACGCCGGCCGTGATCCAGCGCTGGACTTGGTCGCAGACCGCGTGCCACGGTGGCAGGCCGCCGGGCAGCAGACGTCAGGGTGCGCCGGCGCGGATCAGCCAGCGGAGGGCCTCATGCACCGCGCGCAACTCGTGGCGGCGCTGGCCGGCTTCTTCCGGTGACAGGGCGAGATAGGGCGCCACGAATGCCCACTCGTCTTCCGTGCGTTCGCTAGGATAGCTGTAGGAGTAGGACAGAACCCGGAAAAGTGCCGCGTCATTGTTCGTTGAAGGATGGAGCCATCGACGCGGGTGGTCGTGGCAAATCTGTCTCCCTCGCCTCCGAATTGCAAGAGCTTGGTTTCGCACAGCCAGTGCACACCGTGACTACGTCCATCAGCCCGGGCGTTGGCGCTTTGCCTCCTGCTCCGATTCAATCATTGAACGGATGCGCGCGGCCATCGTCTCGATCGAGAAGGGCTTGATTGGCACCGCCATCCCGAAGCAAGGTGATCGTTGCCGACAACCGCGTTCTCCGCATAACCCGTGATGAACAGCACCTTGAGGTCGGGCCGGGTGACGCGGCCGGCTTCGGCCATCTGCCGTCCGTTCATTCCGCCGGGTAGGCCGGCGTCGGTGACTAGCAAGTCGACGCGCGCGTCCGGCCGCAGCACCTTCGGGCCGGCCGCGCTATCGCTCACCCCGAACGCGGT
Organism: uncultured Beijerinckiaceae bacterium; assembly: GCA_937863205.1. Next base: position 12,752 of record CALMGA010000103.1, read on the forward strand.
GTAGCCGAGGTCCTGAGGATGTCGGTCACCAGCATGCGGATGTCCTCGATGTGCGCCGGCAGGATGCGCCTCGCGACCTGATCGAGGTCGACCCGTTCGTGATCCGACATTCACGCCAATCCTGACCGCACCGCTTCTGCCGCATGAACAAGCTACGAGCAGATCGCCATGGCAATGGCTTGTGTGGATGGCTCCCGCATTGCAAGGGGTCTGTGGTGGTCTGGCATGCTGGTCGGGTGCAGTCTTGTGTCCGGCCTGTTCGCGCGGTCACGACCGCTGGCCGCGATGGTGTCCGCGAACGAGGTCCCATTCTGCTTCGCGGGCTGTGACGCCTCGACATTCGGCGGGTTGTCCTCGTTCCCGGTCTGACCGGTTTGCCAGCACACACAAAAGTCCTCGCAACCTCTTCGCGCGCTACCGCGCTGATCGTTGGACTCCTGGTCAGGCCGCCGCGTGTCAGGCCGCCATCTCAGACCGCCATGCCGGGTGTCGGCGCCCGGTAAACCTCGCCGCGGCTCATGATGGCCCAGATCGCCCGGGCCGTGCGGTTGGCCATCGCCACCGTGGCGAGCCGCAACGGCTTGCGGGCGAGCAGCGCGTCGATGCGCGGGTCGGCGGAGCCGGGATGGTGCTTGTTGCGCCGGACAAGCGAGGTCATGCCGGTGACCAGCAGCCGCCGCAGGTCCTGGTCGCCCATCTTCGAAATGCGCCCGAGCCGCTCCTTGCCGCCGCTGGCCTTATTCAGCGGCGTCAGGCCCAGCCACGCCGCGAACTGCCGCCCGGAGCGGAACTGCGAGGGATCGGTAACGGTGGCCACCATCGCCGTGGCCCCGAGCAGGCCGACGCCGGGCACGGTGGCGATGCGCCGGGCAAGCTCGCTGGCCCGGTACCAGGCCAGCAGGTCGCGCTCCAGCTGCCGGGTCCGGTCCTGGACGGCAACGGCCTGCTCGGCCAGAGCGCCGATCACCTTGGCGACCACGGCCGGCACCTCGGGCGCGTCACCGGCCGACGCACGTCGTGCGAACGCCAGGGCGTGCGTGATGCCCTTCGGCATGTCGATGCCGAGCTCGGCCAACAGACCGCGGACCATGTTGACCAGCTGCGTGCGCTGCCGCACGAGCAGACCACGGGTGCGGTGCAGGGCCAGGGCGGCCTGCTGCTCGACCGATTTGACCGGCACGAAGCGCATGGTCGGCCGGGTCACCGCCTCGCAGATCGCCTCCGCGTCGGCCGCGTCGCTCTTGTCCCGCTTCACGTACGGCTTGACGTAGGCCGGCGACATCAGCCGGACCGCGTGGCCGAGGCCGGCCAGCTCGCGCGCCCAGTGGTGGCTGGTGCCGCAGGCTTCCATGCCGACCAGGCAAGGCGGGAGCTTGCTGAAGAACGGCACGACCTGAGCGCGCCGCAGCGAGCGCCGCACGACCACGGCGCCCGTGCCGCTGATAGCGTGCACCTGGAAGACGTTCTTGGCCAGGTCCAGGCCAACGGTTGCGATCTCCATCGGGGTGGCTCCATGCTTCAGGGTTGCGCGACAACACCACCATGGCGCCGCAACGCCGGGAGCGGGAGCCATCCACCCCATCTGCTTCCGGACGCAGTACCAATCAGGCAAGGTGATCGGCATCGCTTGGAAGCTGCCGAGATGCCTATGTCCGTTCAGTGACAAGGCGCCCTCCAGACCAGCCATTCTCCTTTCGGCCAATCTACGTCGTTGCCCCGCACCAGGGAGCGCCAATGAGGGCGACGGGATCCTGCCAAGCTGATGCTGATAGAACTGGAGATGTGCCTCGGGTCGGCGGATCTGGAACGGTGCCGTCGTGGGACGCTAGCCTGTCGGGCGGCGCGCATCGGCTGTGGAGAACTCTGGTAGGAATGGCGGTAGGAACACCACCCCGGAAACCGCGCAAGCCCCTGTGTGATGGGGTTTGGGGCGGGATACCTTCATGTGCTCAACGAAAACTGCCTCTGATCGACATCGACTCACTGCCTCATCGACACACATATTGAGAGTGCGGTCAAACGGGGTAGTCCATTAGGACGTTGTGCTTGCTTGCCTTAATTTCGAAGTAGTCGAGGAGTAACTACATTTCGGAAATGCCGACCTTGGAGGACGCATTTGATACCGAAGCTGGCTGATGTGGAGCGGGCAATCAATCGCATAGATGTCAACTCAGACGAAGGTCCGAGAACCCGCACTATTCTTCGCCTTTTGGTTGGCGGCGCTCGCCCTATCGAAGTCGCTGGCCTCACTCCGGAGGACATTATCCTTCCCGCTTCTGCCGCGCTCAGGTCTGCACCGAGTCTAAAGGCTAAGATCCTTGTCTCGCGACAAGACAATCGTGGGCGGCCTTTCTACATGCACTTCGAAAGTAGCAGCGCCCAAGACGTAAAAAAACTATGGCAGGCTTTGAACCGCACCAAGGACCCACCTTTTACGACACAGGCTATACGAGGCGCGCGCAAAGCCCTTAGTGCAGAGTTGGGTCAGCCGGTCAGCGCCTACATGCTTCGACTCGCGGCTACTCTCGCGCTTTATGACAAAATTTCCTTGTCAATGACCATGGCCATTTAGTTCTCAAGCGCGCTCGTCCCTCTAAGTACGCTCGACCATCATAACTACGGTAGTGCACATTGATGCACCAGGACGTTATTATATGCGAAAGTTTCAATAAGAAGTTCAACAATGCTGGAGGAAGTCCGGACCATTTGGAAAACTTCATAGTAGCAGAGATCAGGATCATCTGCCGCTGCGCCGATGCGCCTTAGCCTCCTTCGTGCGACCCGGGTGCGAGAATGGCGCGGTGTGCTTCGCCGCCACCCAGGGCACAAGCCGCAATGGCATGGGCTTCAGGTGCTCCGTGACGACCGGCAGCTTCAGGATGGCATCGTAGAGAACCTGTAGCTCGTAGTCGTCGCAGTAGCGCTCCGTGGTCTCGCTGTCGCCGCCGTGGCCGAGCAGCTCCGCCCGCTTCTCCGCGTCGACGCCCTTCTGCTTCAGGTTGTTGCCGAAGCCGCGCCGGGCCGAGTGGCTGCCCGTGCCCTTCGCCGTGATGCCCGCTTGATCGAGCACGGGGCGGAGCTGGTCGTGGTAGCGGTCGCCCAGCAGCGACTGCGTCGTCGGCGAGTACAGGTCGGGGAACAGCAGCTCGTAGCCGAGCGCCTTGATGGCGGCGACGTAGTCCAGGAAGCCCAGCCTGATCAGCTCGGGGTGGATGGCGACCGGTCGCTCGCTTTGCGAGTTCTTCAGCCGCCGGAACTTGTTGTCCCTGAGCAGGATGTGCGGGATGCCGCCCAGCATGACAATGACGTCGGTGACCAGAGCGCCGCAGATCTCTTCCCGCCGCTCGCCACCGTAGTGCAGCAGCAGGGTGGCGAAATACAGGGCGCAGTGGAACACGTACGGGCCGGGCGTGCAGACCGCGTTCCAGTCCTTGCACCCGGTGAACGGCGGCTGCCGGAACAACGCCTCGCTCTGCTCCGTCCGCATCGTCGGACGCGCCTTGCGGGCCCGCTCGGGACGCGACTTGCTGACGACCAACCCTTTGAACGTCAGTTCGCGGTCGAACTTGACACCTGCGGTCCGCGCCGCGGCGAGCACCTGGGCGAGCTGCTGCGTCCAGCGGTTTGCGGTCGGCTTGTCGACGCCGATCTGGTCATCCGACTTCGTCTTCCACGCAGCCCGCAGCTCCGCAATGGTGCGGCGCTCGTCGTGTTCGCTCTTGCCATGGTGGACGTAGGCCTCGTTCTGCAGGAGGTGGACGAAGCCGGCGAGGTGCTCCTGCCGCAGGCCGCGCAGGCCGGTGACGCCGTGCACCTCGCCGACATATTTGGCGAAGAACCGGGCCGCCGCCAGAATCTGGCGTTTCGTCTTTTCTTCGACATTCATCAGCTTGCCGCCGACAAGTCCTTTGGCATGGCTGACGATGTCGTCGCCGACCTGTGGGCCGGCCGCGTCTGCAGCTGCCGCAGGCGGACAGGGCACCGATGCCGCGGCGCACGTCGGCGTCACCGTCACCGGTGCGGATGCGGGCGCATCCGGAACGTCTGTGATCGTCGGCAAAGCCGTAGCCTGCTGGCGGGTGAGCGTTTGGAGTAACGCCGTATCGTCGGCGAAGACGCCATCCCACCTGTCGCGCACGTCGAGCAGCGCGGCCGATTTGGCACGGAACATCATGGTTTCGGCGATGCCGAGGTTCACCGGGCTGATCGCGCCGCCGACGGTCCCGAGTAAGGCCTCGATCTTCGCCCGATGCGCCCACGAGGCGAGTTCTTGGCGAAGCGCGTCGAGCATCACCGCTGTCATCGCGACCTGCGGCTCGTCGAGGCCGGCCTTGCGCAGCTCGGCCCTTGTAGCCTCCGTGAGCTTGGCCTGTGCGCCGCCCGCCGCGAGCAACCGGAAGACATGACCCATGGTCTGATCGGTGCGGCGGCTTTCCTCGATCTTGAAGTCTGGCATCTGCCGGTCGGCTATGGCGACGCGCTGTAGCTTGCCGAGATGGTCCTTGGCGACGATCGCGAAGATACCCTTGACCTGCTCGGCGCTCAGCCGGTGATCGGGACCTGCCTCTCCTGCGGTGCCGAGCATAGCCACTTCTCTGTCCAGCACCGCCGCGAGCCGTCGGGCGACCGCCGGCTCTTTCGTGCCCAGGCTGAGAACAAGGTGCGAACGTGTCGGATCTTTGACGACGCCGGCCGGCAGGCGGCGGCGCCAGTAATACACGGCGCCGCGACGCTCGACGTGCGGGATGGACGGCATGGGAGGACACCCGTCGGCGTCGCCGCCCCGTGCCGCGGGCGGGGCGACGCACGCCATGTGTCACAGCGATGTGTCACACGCGAGCCGGACCGCCCCAGTGCTGGGGCGCCCGCATAGCAGGATCAAGGACTTACGTGGAACTGGCTGGGGCGGGAGGA
>CALMGA010000104.1 GCA_937863205.1 uncultured Beijerinckiaceae bacterium
GCGTCTTTGATGTGGTAGTCCGGCACCGCCTACATCCGGTCGATCTCGATGTCGGCGAAGAGGTCGACGCAGCGAGCCGAGGCGACGAGAGCTACCGAGTGTGCCTCGGCAAGCGTGCGGATCGAGTCGGCTCGCGGGTGCGGTCCCGGCGGCACGTTGAAGTCGACGAGCAGGATGCCGGGCAGCATGGCGAGAGGCAGGAGCATGCACGCCATGGTCGAGCCGTAGGTGACGTGTGTCAACGCTCAGTCGGCGACCCAGCGTCGATCGCGCGGGAAAGGACGGCGACTTTTGGTCGGCTTCGCTGCTGCCCTTCGGGCGCGCACGCGCTGGCCGCGCTGCTCGACGGCGGTCAAGGCCGCCTGGACGTCGGCGAGCTGTTGCTCGACGCTCGCGACCTCGGCCGCCTGCTCGGCCGCGCGCTCGGCATTCTGTTCGGCGTAGGGCGCGCGGCAGTTATCCATGGCGCGAGGATCGCGCCATGGGGAGATTCGAGAAGAGACGTGTCGGATATCTTCGGTCGGTTCGGGTTGGCGTCGAGCGCAAGTCTTCCCCATAGGGAAAGTGGATGCCGTGCGTTCATGTGGCGCAATGTTCAGGCATCCTCAATCTGACCTTGAGCAAGAAAGTTTCCCGCGCGCGGTCGACCTTTAAATGTCAAGAGTTTCGGCAATGTGTTCACAAGGCCGGCTAGAAACATCATAACTTCATTCAAATCTTCATCTGCGCGAACGAATTTCCAAACATTTTGATCGTGAAACCAATATCCCCGTCCTCTTACAATGAAAGCAGCAATCGCCGGGTTCGTTTCTGCTTCTGGATCAATGCTGCGATAACGCTCGATTTCATCATTCGGGCTTCCCTGCAAATCGCTTGAGAAAGCAAACAAAGCGGAAATCGGCATTGCATTCAGAGTGACTATACGTTGAAGTTGACCATCAGCCACTCTCGACCAATGCTCAGTCTTTAGCGTCGGCATAGACCTAATGCCCCTTGCGCTCTCATATGCTTGTTGCAAACCTGCCTTGTCGATAGTAGATTTTATCTCGATGGTATACAAACAGCTGTCTACTGCAAAATATCCTCGCTTTTCATCGTACAGCGCGGGCACGACGATGCTGGGAGCGTAAAGTATTATGTCGATCTGCCTGGATAGCGCTCCATCAACCGCAACAAGCTGTCCGGCGCCGATCTCTACGCCCGGTGGAAGTACTTTCCGTAAAAGATTAGCAAACAACTCCTCTCGTAAAGCTCCTCTATGTCCCGCATGGCCTTGCTTGCCTAACGCATCGGCTTGCGACAGCATCGCGCGTGTTTGAGCGATGAACGCCGAACGGAATACATTGTCAATTGCCAACTTGACCACCAAACCTTATGACGATATTGTCACTGCCGAATTTCGCGTTGCATCTTCGAAGCCATCAGGTAGACCTACTCATTACGCATAGCGAAGACCGCAGGCAGTCGTAAGCGACATGAGCGAGCACCTGTTCCGAGTCAGTCTCCGGCTCGACCTGCCCCCCGCGCCGGGCGAGACGGTGCCGTCTGTTGTGGGTGCAGATCGCGCAATCGAAGCGAACGATGAAACAGGGATCGCTGCTGAGACGCAAACCTGCAGCCGAGCTTAGGGTTGGTCCTGCCGCCGCAGCCTGCCGCGCACGTAACCACCCGACACGGCAGCCTCGATCCTGGCGACCTCGGCTTTCAGCGTCGCTACCTCCCGCTCCGTTGCGTCGAGCGTCACGAGCAAGGCGCGCACTGCGGCGCGGGGATCGCCATCGCAGGCCGCGACGGCTTCGTCGACGGCGGCTTCAAGAGCAGCGCTCGCGCCCAGCGCCGCCGCGTCGTTGCCTGCCATGGTCCGCCTCCGCCTTCCTGTTTGCTATATGTGCTATAGCGATTCTCACTTATGGCGAGGGGCTTGCGGCTGGAGTCGTGATCTTCGATGGTCCGCGCCACCGGAGGCCCATGCGACGAACTCGCTACATCATCCGCGACGTCGCCACACGGGGCGTTGAGCATCTTGCTTGGCGCGACGAGCTTTCCGACGCGCTGGCGGCCCTCGCCGATGCTCGCGGGCGGCTTGGCGAGGAAGCGGTCAAACTCGTGCTGATGCCGGGGCGAATGCTCGACGCGCATGCACGGCGGCTGATCGAGGGCGAGGAATGAGCGAGCGCTTCCTCCCGCGCTCGCCGCGGTGAGATGGTGCGCCGTATTAGCGACGTATTGACTCAGCGGCGCATGAGAGCGCAAATGCGGGTGCATCCACTTGTGGTCGCCGGCAGGCCCACCGCGACGTTTCGGATTGGAAGCGACGCCGGCTCTCGCGATCGTCCATCACTCACCTCCTGAGGAGATGGAAATGGCCGAAAATAGTAGAACTTTCGAAGCTCGCGTGCGCCTTGCTGCAAAGCACGTCGGATGGCGAGTAGGGAAGAGCAGAGCCCGCATTATGCACGCGAATGACGCTGGGCTCTTTCAGCTCATCAACGAGTGCAACATCATCGTCGGCGGCGATCGATACGACGCTACCCTCGACGATCGCGCTTGTTGGATTGAGAAAGAACGCCAGCGGCAAGCGGCGTAGAAATGGGGGCCGGTCCTCGCGGGCTGGTCCCTTTCCGTTTGTGCCGTCGCCCTCGTCATCCCGACGCTCGCCGCGGTGCGCGCTTTGGCTGGCGCCGTCGTGACGCTCCCGTCATTCGGGAATGCCCTCTGCGGGTCGGATGGGTTGGCGGTGCGCCGGTTCGGCTTGTCGACATTCCACGGGCATCCTGGGGACGTCTGCTCTATGGGGCTGATTCGCCTACTTAGCGATCCTTCCACGCCATGCGCCAAGCACGGCCAGCTCAGGTGAGCTATGCTTCCCATGCGCTTCCCAATCGTCTTGGCTGGGAAGCAAGAAAGTGGCTAAGCTGTTGATTTTGTTGGTGCCGCAAGAGGGATTCGAACCCCCGACCCCGTCATTACGAATGACGTGCTCTACCAGCTGAGCTATTGCGGCGCCGCCTCCGGTACCTATCCGTTGCGCCAAGGTTTGGCAATGTGCGAGAGCGCTGGCTGATCCGGGAGTGCAACCATATCGATGCCGGGCGCCCTGCACGGTCCTTCAACGTTCTCTCGCAGGAGCTTCGGCAGCTCGCGGACGATCGTCGTGCTCGCTCGACGCGGGAGAAGCAACGGCAGAGCGGCCGGGCTCACGAAGGCGTTCTAGGGTCAAAACCGCACCAAGGCATTGCTGAGGCTGTGATCTTCTGATTCGAGACGGCTATCGGCAGCGGAGGCGGCGATGGCGGACCTGTTTTGGCTCTCGGCCGAGCCATGGGCGGTGATCGAGCCGTTCTTGCCAAGGAACC
>CALMGA010000105.1:0-280 GCA_937863205.1 uncultured Beijerinckiaceae bacterium
GGGCGTTGATGTTGACCTGGAAGGTCTTGTCCCATTCGGCAATCGTGATGTCGGTGAAGGATTTGTGCACCTGCTGGTAGGCGGCATTGTTGACGAGGATGTCGAGGCCGCCGAACGCGTCGACCGTCTCGTCGACGATGCGCTTGCAGTGCTCCGCCGCCTGGATGTCGCCGGGGATCAGCACGCAGCGGCGCCCGGCCTCCTCGACCTGCGCCTTGATCTCGCGGGCGTCCTCGTGCTCGTCGAGGTAGGCTATGGCGACGTCGGCCCCTTCGCGAGC
>CALMGA010000105.1:290-1183 GCA_937863205.1 uncultured Beijerinckiaceae bacterium
GAGCCGGCCGTGGCCGCGATAGCTCGCCTCGCCGTGGTCGGGCTTGGGCGTCATCAGCGAGGACTTGCCGGGAAAGCCCTGCTGCTGCGCGACCATCGGCGGCTTGGGGTGGGTGGTGGCCATGGCGCTCGCCGCAGGGTTGGGTGATCGGTCAGGGGATGCCGGGCAATGGCGGCCGCCGGACGGAGTTCCAAGCTGCGGCTACTCGGACTTCGCCGCCTTGGGCTCGACGCCGAACTTGCTCATGCACTCGCGTCGGAAGCTCTTGCGCTCGGCGAGCTTGTTCTTGGCCTTGGTCAGGCCCTTCTCGTCGGCTTCCACCGAGCATTTGGTGAGGAACGCCTCGATCTCGGCCTTGCTGAACTTCTTCTCGGGCGCGGCCTTCTCCTCGGCGCAAAGGGGCTGAACCGCGAGAGCAGCCAGCAGGGCGGCTGCGGTGAAGAGGCGAAGGCTGCTCATCATTCTGATCCTCGGGTGATCCACTGAGGGGAAGACACGAAAACGCCCGGCCTCGCGAAGAGACCGGGCGCATCGTTTCGGCATGGGCGATGAAGCGTCAGGCAGCCTGCGCCTGCGAAGGGCAAGCCTGGGCCGCGTGGGCATGAGCGGCGGTGCGATGGTCGCGGCGCACGGCCGGAGCCTCGGCGACGACGCGGACCTGGGCACGGACCGCCACAAAGCCGGACGAGCCGAAAAAGGCGGAACGGAAACGAGCGGTCATCTGCGACTCCAACAGGTCAGGAACATCGATAATGCATGACGCGCCGCAGCGATGCCCTATTTTTGCACCGCATCCGCCTTTATTTTGTTCGGCCGGCACAAAAAGCTTTGATGCAGGCCGCATCGTATCAGCGGCTGATGGCGCCGCCGAGGTTTCCGTTCACCACCGAGCC
>CALMGA010000105.1:1193-2455 GCA_937863205.1 uncultured Beijerinckiaceae bacterium
AACCGGCAAGGCCAAGGCCACCCCCAACGATGCCGCCGACGGGCGCCAGCGGCCCATCGAGGCCGACGCTGCGGCCGTTCTGGAGCGAGGCGCCGTAGCCGGGACCGGCGAAGGAGCTGAGCGGCAGCGGCGAGCCGTCGGTGGCGATGGGATTGGCCGGACGCGGGTTCACCGGCGTCGGAATCTGCGGCGCCTGGGCCTGGGCCGTGGCGATGAGAGTGGTGGCGAGAACGCCGGCGAGGGCGATGGTACGGATCATGCAAGACTCCAAAATTTGCCTATGCTGTTTGGCATAGGCTGTTCGATGGAGGTGCAATGGCCGGAGCGCGGAACCGCTCCATACGCATATTGCAGCGCAGCATCAACCATGGGTCATGAGGAGCGAACAGGGTCGAGCGATCCGGCGGATCTGTTTCGCCAACGAAAAGGGCTCCCGCGCGGGAGCCCTTTTCGTCGTGTCCTCGTGGAGCCGCCCCTAGATCGCGGCGTCGATCCACTTCTTCAGCTCGCCCTTGGGGGCGGCGCCGACCTTCTGCGAGGCGACCTTGCCGTCCTTGTAGAGCATCAGCGTCGGGATCGAGCGGATGCCGAGCTTGCCGGCGATGCCGGGGTTCTCGTCCACGTTGACCTTGGCGATCTTGACCTTGCCCTCGAACTCGCGCGCGATCTCCTCCAGCGAGGGACCGATCATCTTGCAGGGGCCGCACCATTCCGCCCAGAAGTCCACCACCACCGGGACGCTGGCGCCGAGGACGTCGTCCTTGAAGCTGTCGTCGGTGACCTTGATCGTGCTCATCGCATCGCCTTCGATTGGATCGTGACTATTTCTTGGCAGGGGAACGTAGGAAGGGTGCGGAGCGGGGTCAAGCTTGCGCCCCCGGCGCAGAGGCCCGCAGGCTCGAACATCCCCGGCTTCAGCCATCCTCAGCCCTGGGAGAGCGCGGCATCCGCGTCGTCCTCCAGGGCCTGCGGGTCGAGCTCGACGATCGTCGGCCCGCGCGTCCACACCAGCAGCGCCCGCACCGGGCGTCCCGGCCACAGCGGCTGCACTAGGCGGCGGTAGAGCGCGAGCTGCTCGCGATAGCCGAGCGGCACGACGGGCGCCGGCGCGCCCGTCTTGAAGTCGGCGACGATCACCGCGGCGGGCGTCGCGACCAGCCGGTCGACCTTGGCCGACAGGTCGCGCACGGTGCCGTCGGGCGCCGAAAGCCGGCCGGCCAGAGCCCCCTCGGCCCGCGCCCCCTCGCCGAACAACGCAGCGC
>CALMGA010000106.1:0-11458 GCA_937863205.1 uncultured Beijerinckiaceae bacterium
GCTCAGCGCCGACGACAGGTCGTGCGCCGCGCCGCAGGCCAGACCGGAATGGACGCCGACCCCGGCGAACAGGTCGGGATGGGTTTGCGCCAGCACCGCCGCCGCCGCCCCGCCGGCGGACAGGCCGGCCACGAACACCCTGCGCGGATCGAGGGCGAAATGCGGCCCGACCTCCCGCCCGATCTGCCCGACCATGTCGGCGATCAGCGAGGGTTCGCCGGCATCGCGGCGCTGGTCGCCCGGCTTGAACCAGTTCCAGCATTTCGACGCGTTGGCGGCCCGGCTCTGCTCGGGATAGGCGACAACGAACCCAAGTTCGTCGGCGATGGCGTTCATCCGCGTGCCGGCGGCGAAATCGTCGGGGGATTGCGTACAACCGTGCAGCATGACGACGAGCGGCAGGGGCGAGGCGGCCGCGCGCCCGGGGAGGTACAGCTTGTAGCGGCGCGCGCCGTGGGCGTTGCGCACGCTGTGCTCGGTGAAGCTGCCGGGCTCGGCCGAGACCGCGCGCTCGCGGGGTGCGGCGCGTGCGGACGGGTCGGGTGCGGCCGTCTCGGCCGGGTGCCCTTTGGGTCGGCCGGCCTCGAACCGGCCAGCTTGGGATCGGCCGGCCGTCGGAGCCGAGGTCCAGGTGGCGTTCGTCCAGGACGGGTGCTCCGCGCGCTCGCCTCGGGCGGCGTCCGGCGCAGGGCGGCGTGCGTCGAAGCCGAGGCTGTCGCGCAGCAAGGTCGTGGCATCGCCGAGGCGTCCGGCGCGGGTGAGCTTCAAGACGTCCTTCAGCGTGCGTCGGGGGACGACGGCCATGGTGTGCACTTTCTGCCGGTTCGGCATGGACGTGGGGATCAGTTGGTCCGGTCGCGCAGCGCCGCCCTGACGTCGGACGACGCCTGCAGGGTTCCCAGCACCTCGACCGAGGCGATCGCGGCCCGGGCCAGTTCGGGCGACACGTCGGGGGCAATGCTGGCAAGGCCGAGGACGTGGATGCGGATCGGCGCCCCGGCCGAGCGGGCCGCCTCCAGCTCGGCCCGTCCGTAGTGCCGCAGGCCGAGTTCCAGGCCGCCGCGGGCGACGGCTTGCGCGAGCGTCGCATCGTGCCGGTCGATCAGGGTGCGGATCGCCGTGCGGATCAGGTCGGTGCGGTTGGAATAGAAGCCGTCGCGCACCAGCAGATCGATCCGCCCGAGATCGACGTGACCGATGTTGAGCGTGATCTTCTCGCTGTCGGGCGCGCGAGGGCGGCTTTCCAGGGGCTTGGCGTTCATCGACCATCTCCAGACCATCCATGTGGATGGCGCATCAGGGAGATGCAAGGGCGCTTGAGCGAGCATGGCTTGCCCCGGCTCCGAAATGTTCCGGCTACGAATCGCCGAGGAAGCGGGCGAAGGCGTCCAGCGTTTCCCGGCTGACGTGGTGTTCCAAGCCTTCAGCATCGCGCCGGGCGATCTCCGGCCCGACGCCGAGCGCAAGAAGGAAGGCTTCCACGATGCGGTGGCGCTCGCGCGAGCGCAGGGCGATGGCCTGGCCGGCGGGGGTGAGAACGGCGCCGCGATGCGGCGGCTGGGCGACGAGTCCCTCCTCGGCGAGGCGCTTCAGCATCTTGGCGACGGTTGGCTGGGCGACGCCGAGGCGGGCGGCAACGTCGACCTGCCGCGCCTCGCCGCCCCCATCCGTCAGATCGGCGATCAGTTCGAGGTAGTCCTCAACCAGCGCCGAGCGGCGGGCCGCCCGCGCCTGCCGGAAGCCTTCGACGTGCAGTTCGGTGGCGGGAAGCGTCGGTACGGCGGCTGGCGCGGCGGCGGTTGAGGCGAAGGACTCGGGCGGGATCCTGGGCATCGGCGCTCCGGCGACAGCCTTGCGACGATGATCCGCGTCGCCGGCGATTGGCAAGCCTTCCCTTTCCGCCAACACCACGTCGCAGCCCCGGAGGCGGCGGCGCGAAGCGGGCTGCCGGTACCTGCGATCCGGGTCGGCCGGCGACCCGATCCCGTCCCGCTTTTCCTTACGCGTCGGGCTGGAAATCGGCCGGGCCCGGCCCGAAGATGAGGCCGGTCGACCGGGATCGAGTCATGCTGCGCCTGCTGCCGATGCTTCTGGTTCTTCTCACCGTGCCCCATCGCATCGCCGAAGAGCCGCCCCGCGATCCCCTGCACCCCTTCGCCGCGCCAAGGTTCGCTGCGGCGGTGCGGGTCAGCGGCGCCGTGCGGGCGCGGTTCGCCCTTGCCGCCCAGGCCGGGGCCTGTCACTTCATCGATAGTCTGTACGGCTACAACCTGCTGCTGTCGCATTTCAACAGCGAGCAGCAGCTGCCGATCGCCCAGGCCGCGCGCGAAGGTGCGAAGCAGGGTGCGCAAAAGGTCGCGAACCTGACCACGCTGCCGTCCGCCGTTCCCGGGTCCGGCATCGCGGACTGCCCCGCAGCCCTGCAGAAGCTCCATGCCGCGGATGATGAACTCGTCGTGCTGGCCGAACAGGTCGCGCTCGGGACATCGTCCCGCTGAAGGTGCCCTGGCAGCGTTGCGAGGCTGGCCACGTTTGAGGTCGCCTTTTCGACGCGGCATCGAAGCTGCTTCGAACTCGCGGTGTAGGCGGGCCTGCGAAAGCCTGCGTGGTCTTCACGCTGCCGCATGCTTGGCCTTGACCTTGCCTGAAGCTGCGTGTTCCTAAACGCATGGCGATGATGTCGATCTCGCAGGGCGGACACCATCGCTGGAGTCTGCCCAACCTCCTCACCTACGGCCGGATCGCGGCCGTGCCGCTCGTGGTCGGATGCTTGTACTGGCCAAGCGTGGAGGCCATGCGCTGGACGGCCTTCGGCCTTTATGCCGCCGCCGCCGTCACCGACTTCCTCGACGGCTACCTCGCCCGCGCTTGGTCGCAGCAGTCCTCGCTCGGCCGCATGCTCGACCCGATCGCCGACAAGCTGCTGGTCGCCGCCGTGCTCTTCATGCTGGTGAACGACCGCACCATCGGCGGCGTCAACGTGCTGGCGGCGATCATCATCCTTTGCCGCGAGATCCTGGTGTCGGGGCTGCGCGAGTTCCTGGCCGAGTTGAAGCTGTCGTTGCCGGTCAGCCAGGTCGCCAAATGGAAGACCACCGCCCAGTTGCTGGCGCTGGGCTTCCTGATCTGCGGTCCGGCCGGCGGCAGGTTCCTGCCGGGAACCACCGAGATCGGCCTCGTCCTCCTTTGGATCGCCGCGACCCTCACCATCTATACGGGATGGGACTATCTGATCTCCGGCATCCGCCACATCATCGCCATCGAGGACGCGGCCTCGTGAGGGCGCCGCGTTGAAGGCTATTCCTTGAAAGCGGTCTATTTCGCCTGGGTGCGCGAGCGCATCGGCAAGACCGACGAGACCCTGTCGCCGCCGCCCGCCGTGCTCACGGTGGCCGACCTGATCGGCTGGCTGCGGGAGCAGGGTGAGAACTACGAGGCGGCCTTTGCCGACGCCGGCTCGATCCGGGCCGCGATCGATCGCGGCCACGTCAAGCACGAGGCGCCCATCGCGGGGGCGCGCGAGATCGCCTTCTTCCCGCCGATGACCGGCGGCTAGCTCGCGTGGGCCAGGACGGGGGCGTGAGCGTGCGGGTGCAGGCCGAGTCGTTCGACGCGGCTGCGGAAAGCGCCGCCCTGACGGCGGGACGCACGGATGTCGGCGCGGTGGTGACCTTCACCGGCCTGTGCCGGGACGATGCGGGTCCAACGGGCGGTCCGCCCGCAGCCCCGTTGGCCGCCTTGGAGATCGAGCACTATCCCGGCATGGCGGAAGACGAGATCGCGCGCGTCGCCGGGGAGGCGCAGGCACGCTGGCCGCTCATCGGCGTCACCCTGGTGCATCGCTTCGGCCGGATCGCGCCGGGTGAGCCGATCGTCCTGGTGGTGACGGCGAGCCGCCACCGGCAGGCGGCCTTCGAGGCGGCGGCGTTCCTGATGGACTACATGAAGACGCGGGCTCCATTCTGGAAGAAGGAGCATCGGGTCGACGGCTCGCAGAACGGATGGGTCGCGGCCAAGGCGAGCGATGAGGCGGCGAGTGGGAAATGGGACCGGCCGTCCAGCGATGGCTGACCTTGGGTTTACCCGGTCTGGTTCGTCCCAAGCACGAAAGCGATGGCCGAAGCCGTGGTGGCAGGCCTTCCGCGAAGCGGACAAGCAGCTGCCGCTCCGCTGCAGGACGAGCGGCGCCCCAGAGGCGTGACATCCCCGAGATCGGACGAAAGAATGCGCGGCGGTTTCCGCTGCGATGGGGTTGCAAGGCTTGGCGCATCGGACCGGGTCCCATCCAGGGTCCGGTGACTCAAGCTGCGGCAGCCCCCTCCACCGCCGGCCGGCGGGTCTCCTTCCCCATGCCGCGCACGGGGAAGGATGGGCCCCGGCGAGTTACGGGATGGAAACGACCGGCGTGCCCACCTTCACGCGGCTGTAAAGGTCGACCACATCCTCGTTGAGCATGCGGATGCAGCCGTAGGAGGCGGCGGTGCCGACCGACTTGCGCATCTTGATCGTGGTGCCGTGGATCGCCACCTGGTCGAGCTGCAGGGTGAGAGCGGCCGCGCCCATCGGGTTGTTGGGCGCCCCACCGGGAATGAACTGCGGCAGCTCGGGATGGTCGCGCGAGACCACTTCCGGCGGCGACCAGTCGGGACGGATGAACTTGCCCTCGACGTAGGTCTGGCCGCGCCACGCCTTGCCGGTCTTGCCGATCGCCACGGGGTAGCGCACGGCGGTGCCATCCCCGTTGGTGAAGTACAGCTGGCGCTCGCTCTGCTTGATGATGATCATGCCGGCCGGATAGGTCGTCGGCACGGCCACCGACTGCTTGGCCTGCGCCGGCGCCAAGGCGGCTCCGGCGAGAAGCGCGCCCATCGCCAGGGCGCCTGCGGTCAGAGCGCCCTTGAAAGCGGACGCGACGATCACTTCGGCCGCAAGGCCGTTGATGTACCTCTTCATGGTATCCCCGTTGGACTTACCCGATACGCTGGCGACCCGCGCCCCCCAGCCCGTAACGAGGAAGATACCAAGAGAGATGTTGGATTAGCGTTAAATCATAAGGTAAGCGAAACCTTGCCGGCGGCTGTTGCCGGGAAGTCGCAAACTTGCCGCAATCCGCCACATTTTAGCGTCGAATTAACGGGTTCCAGCACACCGCGGGTTTTTAACGAAACCCGCGGTGCTGCGCTCACGGCGTTTCAGGCGCTGGCGCGCGCCGCACCTTTGGGTGCCGGACGATTCGCCACCAGCTCGTCAACGACGCCGGGGTCGGCCAGCGTCGAGGTGTCGCCGAGCTTGTCGACCTCGTTTTCCGCGATCTTGCGCAGGATGCGGCGCATGATCTTGCCCGAGCGCGTCTTGGGCAGGCCGGGGGCGAACTGGATCACGTCGGGCGAGGCGATCGGGCCGATGTCGCGGCGGACCCAGGCGACCAGCTCCTTGCGCAGCTCGTCCGAGCCGCTCTGCCCTTCCATCAGCGTGACATAGGCGTAGATGCCCTGGCCCTTGATGTCGTGGGGAAAACCCACCACCGCCGCTTCCGACACCTTGGCGTGCGCCGCCAGCGAGGATTCCACCTCCGCCGTGCCCATCCGGTGGCCCGACACGTTGATGACGTCGTCGACCCGTCCGGTGATCCAGTAGTAGCCGTCGGCGTCGCGCCGGCAGCCGTCGCCGGTGAAGTACTTGCCGCGATAGGCCGAGAAGTAGGTTTCCACGAAGCGCTTGTGGTCGCCGAAGACCGTGCGCATCTGACCGGGCCAGGACCGAGTCAGCACGAGGTTGCCCTCGCAGGCGCCCTCCAGCACGTTGCCCTCGGCATCGACCACCTGCGGCAGCACGCCGAAGAAGGGCAGGGTCGCCGAGCCCGGCTTCAAGACGGTGGCGCCGGGCAGCGGCGTGATCAGGATGCCGCCGGTTTCGGTCTGCCACCAGGTATCGACGATGGGGCATCGGCCCTTGCCGATCTTCTCGTGATACCAGTTCCACGCTTCGGGGTTGATCGGCTCGCCGACCGAGCCGAGCACCCGCAGCGAGTCGAGGCTCACCTGCGCGAGCTTGTCGTCGCCGGCCCCCATCAGCGAGCGGATGGCGGTGGGCGCGGTGTAGAACAGGTTGACCTTGTGCTTGTCGACGACCTGCCAGAAGCGCGACGCGGTGGGATAGGTCGGGATGCCCTCGAACATCAGGGTCGTGGCGCCATTGGCGAGCGGCCCGTAGACGATGTAGCTGTGCCCGGTCACCCAGCCGACGTCGGCGGTGCACCAGTACACGTCGCCGTCGTGGTAGTCGAAGATGAGCTGGTGGGTCATCGAGGCGTAGACGAGGTAGCCGCCGGTGGTGTGCAGCACGCCTTTGGGGGCCCCCGTCGAACCGGAGGTGAAGAGGATGAACAGCGGATCCTCGGCACCCATCTCCTCTGGGTGGCACTCGGCCGGAACCTTGGCGACCTCGTCGGCGTACCAAACGTCCCGGCCCGCCTTCATCGCGACCTGACCGCCGGTGCGCTTGACCACGATCACCGTGTCGACGCCGCCGACCCGCTCGATGGCCGCGTCCGCGTTGGCCTTCAACGGCACCTTCTTGGAGCCGCGCAGGCCCTCATCGCTGGTGATCACGACGCGGGAGTTGCAGCCGGCGATGCGGTTGGCGAGCGAGTCCGGCGAGAAGCCGCCGAAAACGATCGAGTGCACGGCGCCGATGCGCGCGCAGGCGAGCATGGCATAGGCCGCCTCCGGGATCATCGGCAGGTAAAGGGTGACGGTGTCGCCCTTGCCGACGCCGTGGGCCTTGAGCACGTTGGCGAGGCGGCAAACGTGGCCGTGCAGCTCGCGATAGGTGATGTGGGCGGAGTCGTTGGGGTCATCGCCCTCGAAGATGATCGCCGTCTGGTCGCCGCGCTTGGCGAGGTGGCGGTCGATGCAGTTCACCGATACGTTGGTGGTGCCGTCCTCGTACCAGCGGATGTGAAGGTCATCCGGGTCGTAGGAGACGTTCATTACCTTGGAATAGGGCTTGATCCAGTCGATGCGGCGGCCGTGCTCGCCCCAGAATCCATCGGGATCCTTGATCGAGCGGGCGTACATCTCGTTGTACCGGTCGTGATCGACGAGGGCGTGCGCCGCCACGTCCTGCGGAACGGGAAACGTCTTCTCCGACACGGGATCCTCCCTGGATTGGCACGCGAACTGTGGGGCGTTCGCGAGCCCGGAGGTGTTTATAGCGCACCCCGGGGGAAGCACATCCCGCAATGGTCTAGCGCCACGTTTCCCGCCGGTCGGGCCGCTGCGACGAAGACTTGCCGAACGGGCGAAGCCGCTCCGCGCCGGCGACGGGGTCCGCTACCGGCAGTCCTTGCCGACGCGATCGAGCGCCTGCTTCAGCCCGGCCAGCGAATAGCTGTCCACCGTGGTCGGGCCTTTCACCGGCGGCGCCTTCACGATCAGCTTGCCCGAATGCTGCAGCGCCTCGACGAACTTGGCCTCGTCCTCGGGGTTCTTGATCCAGGCGTTGGATCCCTTTGCGACGAGGTCGAAGCTCGCCTTGCCGACGAGCGCCTGCGCCGCCCCGCTCTCCTTGATGGGGAAGCCCATCATGATCGAAACTTCGTTGTGCACCTTTTCGCCCGGGCGGTCGGCGATGAAGACGTAGGCCGACTCCTTGTGGCCGTCGGGCTTGCGGTCCTTGGGTTTGGCGAGGGCATAGCAGGTCTTGCTCTTGCCCTTGGCGAGGTAGGCGCCCCAGTCCCCGAAGGTGCCGACCTCGACCGGCTTGCCGGCCTCGCCCTTCTTGGGCGCCGGTTCGGCCTTTTCGGGCGCGGGTTTGCGGGCCTGCGCAGGCAACGACGCCACGCCGACGATGGCGGCAAGGGCGATCGAGGCGGGACGGATCAAGGTTCGGAACATGGCCGCAGCATCCAGAAAAGCCGTTGTCATCTGGTTAACGGCCGCGAACTTAAGCGCGTGAAGCGGGCGAAATTCGGGACGGCCGGCGCGACGGACTCACGCGGCCTCGACCAGGACCTCGCGACGCAGGCCGAGCTTCGCCACGCCGATCATCAGCTCCAGGATCTGCCGCCCGCTCATCTCGACGGGCGAGAACACGCCCGCGCGCAGATGGGGCTGGAACAACGGCGCGGTCGCCGCGCGGCGCACGGCCAGTCCCATCCACCAGTTGCCGAAAACGCGCTCGCCCACGTCGACCATCTCGACCAGCAGCGTGTCGCTATGGCGGTCATCGCCGGCGATGCGCTCGAACGTCGTCCAAACCGCTCGCCTCTCGCCCTCCAGCGCTTGCAGGAACCAGCCGTCGTCGAAAACCAGGGCGCCGGTGATGCCCTGGGCCGAATTGTTGCGCTTGGACGCCGAAAGGATCGAGCCGAGCTGTTCGATCATTGATCCGCGGGCCGGGTCGATCTGGTTTTCGCTGATGTAGATGAGGCGAGAGAGCGGCATGGGCATCCCGACATCGTCGTGCTGCCGGCGCGCTGGGCCCTGCCCCGGCCGGCTCGCCCAAGAAGAACGCGATTCCCACTCCCGTCCCTTACCCGATGGCACCGTGACGGGCGAAATCAGCGGCGATGGTGAACGCCTTCTTGCCGTCGCGGCCCGACTCAGGTGTTGGCAGCCGCCTTCGGCATATCGTCGAGGTAGGATTGCAGGTAGGACCTGATCGCCAGGGACAGCGCCTGGTTCTGCATTTCCCGCAGCTCCGGGCCGACCGGCTCGGACGCTTGGAGGGCGGCGTGTCCCCAGATCGCCGCAACAAGGGCGTCGGTGCGGAGCTTGGTCGGCGTTTCGGTATCCATCCCAATTCCTCGGACGGCCAGGCCGCCGATGCCCTCGTCCATCGCTGCGCATCGCAGCGGACCGGCACCCCGTCTCGATCCGGGACGCTTGCGCTCAACCCAGCAAATTCCGCGCTAGAGCATCGGGCCGGCCATCGAATTCGGTCCGATGCCCTGCGGCGGCGGCGGCGCCGTTGCCAGGCTCCGGCAGGGTTTTCCCCGCTTCGCGAGGGAGAGCGTCCCCGCCATGCGTCGTTCGTCCGACTCACCCAACAATGGCATCAGCCAGGGCCGGCGTTGCCGCGACGGGAAAAAGGCCCCGTCGCGGCAACGGCCTTTCGGAGGATGTCGGCGTGTGATTCGTTAATGCAGCGTCTTGTCGCTTCGCAGCCGGGCGATCTCATCCTTGAGCATGAGCTTGCGTCGCTTCAACTCGCCAACCCTGGCCTCGTCGGCGGAGGGGTGGAGCTTTTCCCTGGCGATCTCCTGGTCGAGCGCGTGGTGGCGGCGCTCCAATTCCGACAGATGATTCTGCAGCGACATTCGGAAACGTCCTCTCGTTCGTGTGGACGTCCTCGAACATGACAGGATCGCGACAGGCCGCAAGCGCCTTCGCCCGAAAAGGGGAGCCGTCATCCGGCACGGTTCGTCCGGGGTGGAGAAGGTCGGCGGGATTCGCCGCGAAACCGGGGCGAATCTGCCGCGGCCCGAGCCCCTACTCCATCGCTTCGAGCTCGGCGATGAGCCCCTCGATCATGCCAAGCCCGATGCTCCAGAAGCCGGGGTCGGTGGCATCCAGGCCGAAGGGTCGGAGAAGCTCGGAATGGTGCTTGGTGCCGCCCGCCGCCAGCATCGCGAGATAGCGCTCGGCGAATCCCTCGCGGGCCCCCTCGAACACGCCGTAAAGCGAGTTCACCAGGCAATCGCCGAAGGCATAGGCGTAGACGTAGAAGGGGGAATGAATGAAGTGCGGGACATAGGCCCAGTACACCTCGTAGCCCGGCATCGGGGTGATCGCCGGCCCCAGGCTCTCGCCCTGCACGCCGAGCCAGATCGCGCCGATGCGCTCGGCGGTCAGCTCGCCGTCGCGGCGCGCCGCATGGAGCCTGCGCTCGAACGTGTAGAAGGCGACCTGGCGCACCACCGTGTTGATCATGTCCTCGACCTTGCCGGCGAGCATGGTGCGGCGCTCGGCCGTCGAGCGGGTGCGGGCGAGCAGCGAGCGGAAGGTCAGCATTTCGCCGAACACGCTGGCGGTTTCGGCAAGGGTGAGCGGCGTCGGTGCCATCAGCGCGCCCTGGCGCCCGGCCAGCACCTGGTGGACGCCGTGGCCGAGTTCGTGGGCCAACGTCATCACGTCGCGCGGCCGGCCCTGGTAGTTCAGCAGCACGTAGGGGTGGCTTGAGGGCACGGTGGGGTGGGCAAAGGCGCCGGGCGCCTTGCCGGCCCGCGTCGGCGCGTCGATCCAGCGCTCGTCGAAGAAGCGCCGGGCGATGCCGGCCATCGCCGGCGAGAAGCCGTTGTAGGCATCGAGCACGGTGTCGCGCGCCTGCGTCCAGGGCACGACCGGCATGGCGACGTCCGGCAGCGGCGCGTTGCGGTCCCAGTGCGGCATGGTTGCGACGCCGAACCACTTGGCCTTCAGCCGGTAATAGCGGTGCGACAGGCGGGGATAGGCCGCCGTGACCGCCGCGACAAGGGCGTCCACCACCTCGCGCTCGACGCGGTTCGACAGGTGGCGGGAGTCGGCGATGTCGGCAAAGCCGCGCCAGCGGTCGGATATCTCCTTGTCCTTGGCCAGCACGTTGGTGATGAGCGAGAAGGTGCGGATGTTGCGCCCCAGACCCTCGGCGAGCCCCTGCGCCGCCGCCCGGCGCTTGTCGCCGTCGGGATCCTGCAGCAGCGACAGCGTCGGCTCCAGCGGCAGCTCGACGCCGTCCACGGGGAAGCGGGTCGCCGCCAGCGTTTCATCGAACAGGCGGTTCCAGGCGACGGCGCCGGTCGCCGACTTTTCCAGGAACAACCGCTCCAGGTCGTCGGCGAGCTGAAAAGGCTTGTCCTTGCGCAGATCGTCGAGCCAGGGCCTGTAGGGGGCGAGTTCGCCCGCCGCGACGGCATCGAGCACCGCGTCGGGGATGCGGTTCAGCTCCAGGGGAAAGAACAGGAGGTCGGCCGAGGCCCGCGTGACCTTGTCCTGCACGTCGCCGTAGAACTTGGTGCGGGCGGGATCGCTGGTGTTCTCGGCATAAACGAGGCCGGCATAGCTCATCAGGCGCCCCAGCCTGTCGTCGATCGCCTCGTAGCGGCGCACCGCCGCCAGCAGCCCACCTTGTCGCGCCAAGCCGTCGAGCCGTCCCTTGAGGTCGGCGGCAAAGGCCGCGCAGTCGGCGAGAACCGCAGCGACATCCCCGGCAAAGGCCGGCGAGTCCATGCCGGGGTAGAGATCGCCGAGGTTCCATTCCGGCAGCTCGCCCAGCCCGGCCGGCTGGCGGGCCACGGGGTCGGCGGGCGAGAACGGGCGACTCATGAGCTGACTTCCGCGACAAGGGGCAAGTTGTGGTGGTAGCCGCGCCCTCTCGTGCGATCAAGGGAGCGCGACGCTCCGCCCCCCCCCCCCCGGGGCAACCCCGGGCCGTGGGGCCCGGGCCGGGGGTGGGGGGGGCAGGGGCGCGGGCGTGT
>CALMGA010000106.1:11468-13598 GCA_937863205.1 uncultured Beijerinckiaceae bacterium
CCCCCCACCCGCCCCCCCCCCCCAGGGCAAAACCCTGCCGATGGCTCACTCTCCGGCTTTGGCGGCTAACACCGACCTTTCCGGTTGGCTCCGCGCGTCCAGATCGGCATCGAGCTGCCGGCGGAGCAGCTCGGTCGGTGCGGTCCAGTCCTCGATGAAGGGACGACGCGCGCCCGGACGCTCGTCGCGCCACGCCGTGACGCGGGCGGCCGTTTCCGTGCAAAGCCGGAGCAGGCTGTTGGAGGTGGTGATGGGAAATTCGCGGTGCGCCTCGATGTCGGAGGCGATCACCGGCAGTCCCATGGCGAGGGCTTGACCGATCCCGAGGTTGTAGCCCTCCCAGCGCGAGAAGTTCATGTAAAGGTCGGCGACCGCGTAAAGGTCGATCAACTCGGCGTCGCTGACGTTGGCCAGCACCGTCAGGCCCTCGCGCTCCATGGCGCGCACGTCCTCCGCGTCGCCGCGCCCGACCAGCACGAAGGTGCAGTCGCGCCGGGCCTGCGGAGCCAGCATCGCCAGCTCCCTCATCACCTCGACGTATCGCTCGAGGCCCTTGTAGGCCCGCTCCTGCCGGTGGAAGCGGCAGACGTTGAGGATGACAAAGCGGCCGGCGAAGCCGCCGGCACGCCGGATGTCGTCGCGCCGCTGCGCCCAAACGCTTGTCCAGATCTGCAGATGCGAGTTGCCGTTGCGCGCCACGATCGCGTCGCGACGGTATTGCTGGTCGTAGATCGTCTGCGAAATGGCGAAAACGCGCCCGGCGAAGGCGATGGAGTGGCGCTTTTCCAGGTTGACCGACCGGCGCCGGTCCCGATCCTCGAAGAAGTCCGGGTTCGGCTCGCCGTGGTCGACGGCGTAGACGACCGTGTCGTCGCCGAGCAGGCGGGCGATGTTGAAGAAGGGCGGCGTGTGCGCGACCACGGCGTCGACCGCCTCGCCGACGGCGAAACAGGCGGCCTGCAGCGGCGTCTTCACGGCGATGCGGCGGCAACCCTCGTAGGCGACGTCGGTGTCCGACACCGGGCCGCCGACGATCACCTCGTAGCCGTGCCGGCGCAGGGTGGCTGCCTGCTTGGCGAGCACGACCGGCACGCCGTAGCCGTGCATGTGAACGATGCTGAGCAGAAGCACGCGCCGGCGTTTCGCCAGGCGGCGCCACGGCCGCACGACCCGCGGGGGGAAGGCAAGGGCGTCGATCTTTGCGAGCGACAGGTTGGGATTGTAGCCGGGATCGTCGCGAAACAGCGACGCGAACTCGCCCACGGCGTAGGCCGCCTCGCGCGCGTTGCGCTCCTTCATTTCCACCGTGACGTCGAAGCCGCGCGATCTCGACTCGTGATGGATCATCAAGGGTTCGGCCACGTAGATGTTGCGATAGCCGGCCCCCAGGGCGACGGCACACAGCTTGACGTCGTTGAAGGCGATCTCCAGCGCCGGATCGAGGCCGCCCAGCGCATTGAAGAGCGCCCGCCGGATCGCCATGCAGGCGCCGGTGACGGCCGACAGTTCGCGCGTCACGTCGGGCGGGTCGATCCCCTCCTCGCGAAGGCCGGCCAGCCGGTGCGCCCCGACGCCCTCGATGCCGAGGATCACGCCGCCGTGCTGGATCGTCCCGCCGGGGTAGAGGAGCTTGCAGCCGACGATGCCGACGCTCGGATCGGTGGCGAAGCCGGCGAGCATGCGCAGCCAGTTCGGCCGGTTCACGCTGGTGTCGTTGTTGAGCAGCACCAGCAGGTCCGCCGTCGACGTCGCCACGCCGTCGTTGTTGATCTTGGCGTAGTTGAAGACGCCGGGCGAGGCGACGACCCGCACGCGGTGGCGCGCGGCGGCTTGCGCCAGATACGCGAACGTGTCGGGCAGCACCGAGCCGTTGTCGACGACCACGATCTCGAAGCGGTCGGTGGGATAGTCGGTGCGCTCCACCAGGCTGTTGATGCAGGCGCGCAAAAGGTCGACCCTGTCCCGCGTCGGGATCACGATGCTGACGCTGGGCAGGTCATCGGCCGATGCGAGACTCTCGGGCTGGCCGGGAGCGGGCTTGTCTTGGGCGGGCTTGTCTTGGGCGGGCTTGCTGGCTGCCGGTCCGGGAAGCGCCGGGGCGTCGGCCTCCTCGCGAAGATGGTAGAGGAT
>CALMGA010000107.1 GCA_937863205.1 uncultured Beijerinckiaceae bacterium
CCGCCGCCTCGCGGTGACGTGCCCCGGCTGCCTTGCCCGCGTGGCGGCACCGCGACCGGCCGACGCGGCGGCGACGCCCTTCGGCCCGCGCCTGCATGCCACGGCGGTGTACCTGAAAACCTTCCAGGCGCTGTCCTACGAGCGGCTGCAGCGGGCACTGTCGGATCTGTTCGGCCTTATGATCAGCCAGGGTGGCCTGACCAACATGCTGCGCCGGGCCGAGGTGCGCTTTGCCGCCGGTCGCGAAGCGGCCTTGTCCACCCTGCGCCGCGCCACCGTGGTCGCCTCCGACGAGACAAGCGTACGCATTGAGGGCGCGAACAGTTACCATTGGGTGTTCCGCTGCGAGGGGGCCGTGGTGCATCATGCCGCCCCAACGCGGGGTGCGTGCGCGGTCCATGAGATCATGGACGGGCATCGGCCGGCGGTGTGGCTGTCGGACCGCTATGTCGCCCAGCAGGGTCATGCCGACCGGCAGCAGACTTGCCTCGCCCATCTTGCCCGCGACGTCGCCTACGCCGTCGAGGCCGGCGACGATCCGATCGCGCTCCGCCTCAAGCTGTGGCTCGGCGCGGCCCTGATGCTGGCCCGGCGCGTCACCGTCCTGGCCACCTCCACCGTGACCAGCCGGCGGCGCTGGCTGGAGCGCGCGCTCAACGACATCCTCGCCGCCCCGGTCAGCTGCGACCTGGCGCGCGACATCCAGCGCCGGATGCGCCGTGCCCGCGATCAGTTGCTGACCTTCACGTCCTTCCCCGGGCAGGTCGAGGCCACAAACAATGCCTGCGAGCGCGACCTGCGGCCCGCCGTGGTCCAGCGCAAGAACACCAACGGCTACCGTGCCATGTGGTCCGCCAGCGGCGAAGCCGCGGTGCGCACCGTGGTCGCGACGGCACGCCTCACCTCAGGCGCCAACGCCTTCGGCACCGTGCTTAGCACCATCGGCGCCTGACGGCGCTCGCGCAGGCTGGCCACCCCCTGGGTAATTACCTTGGCGGGCGGCAGCTTGGTGGGCGCGCCGCCAGAGCGACCATGCGATGACGTGGGCGGGCCGGATACGCCGTCGCGCGAGCCGCACGGCGATGCGTCGGATCTCCTGCACCGACCAGCGGATCAGCACCGGGGTGCCCGCGGCCGCGGCCGGCTTTTTGGGGGCGGCGTGTTGGCGTGATGGCGCACCACCGCCATCATCGCAAAGGCCAGCATCACGAGGCTAACATGGCGGTGCCAGCCGTGCCAGGAGCGGGTCTCGTTGTGGTCGAGGCCGAGTTCGTTCTTGGCCGTCTCGAACGCATCCTCGATCGCCCAGCGCCGCCCTTCAACCGCGACAAGGGTCTCAACCCTGGTCCCGGCCGGGCACCAGGTGGTGAAGTACGCCCGCTCGCCGTCGGCAAGGCTGCGGCGAACCAGCAACCCGCGCGTCCACAGCCCGGAGCGGCCCTGGTCATCCACCGCTTCGAGGTCGGCCAGTTCGCAATAGCTCCACTCGTGCAGGCGAGCGCCCTTGCTGCCCTCGCCCGCCGACAAGCGCACCCAGGCCGACGGGTCCAGGCCGTCGGCGATCGTCTCGGCCGTGCCGGCCAGAAGGGGCTTGCCGACCCAGGAGTTGAAGGAATGATCGCCCTTGACGCCGAGCACGTAGCCTTTGCCGGCGCGGCGCAGCGCCATCTCGATGTCGCCCACGCCGTAGACGCTGTCGGCCGCCACAAAGGCGAACGGCACGCCGGCCGCGATGGCCCGCTCGATCATGGTGAGCGCCAGGCGCGGTTTGGTGGCGAAGCCTGCACCTTCCGGCACATGGGCTGCGGCCAGTCGGGCCGGATCGCGTGTCCACACCTGCGGCAGGTACAGGGCCCGGTCGATGAAGGCGTGCCCCCTGTGCGAGACATAGGCGGCGAACACGCCGATCTGGCAGTTGGTGATCTTGCCCGCCGAGCCGGTGTACTGGCGATGCACGCCGCAGGACGCCTTGCCCTGCTTCAGGAACCCAGTCTCGTCAACAACCAGCACCGCCGCCGGGTCAGCCAGGGTCTCCAGCGCGTAGTCGCGCACCACGTCGCGCAGCGCCTCAACGTCCCAGTTGCCCCGTCCGAGGATGGCCTGCTGGCGCCAGGGGCCGGGGTCGCCGGCCGCCTCGGCCCGCATCCAGCCGGTTTTGTGCCGCTCCTCGCCAAGCAGTCCGTCCAGGAACGCGCCGGCAGAGGCGGCGACGCGCTCCTGCGTGAACAGCGGCCGCAGGCGACCTTTCGCCTCCCGCAAGTCCGCTGCCCACAGTTCCAGCGTGCCCTCGATCGAGACGCCAGTCGTCCAAGATGCGCGTTCCATGGCCACGCATCGATTCAGAACGTCACCGCAAACGCAACTGTAGTGCTAGGTGTATGGTCCCGGAATGTGTGTGACGGGTCGAGTCTGAACCGATTGGGTTCTCTCGTCCAGGCTTGGTGGATGAACTCGTAGGGCGTGAGCCCTCGTAGGGTCTTCAGCCGACGGGCATGGTTGTAGGCGTCGATAAAGAGCTGCAGGTGCGCCTTGAGCTGCTCGTGGCTGTTGTAGTGGAAGCGCTTTACAGTGGCGTCCTTGATGGTCCGGTTCATTCGCTCCACCTGACCGTTGGTCCAAGGATGGTTCACCTTGGTCAGCCGGTGCTCGATCTCGTGCTCGGCACAGACGCGGTCGAAGATGTGTTCGCTGTCCCAAATGTCCTGCTTGCGCGGCGTGAACTGCACGCCGTTGTCGGTCAGCACGATGTGGATGCGATAGGGCACGACCTCGACCAGCGCGCGAAGGAACTGCGCCGCTTCCATCTTGCCCGCGCTCTCGACCAGTCGGACAAAGGCGAACTTGCTTGTTCGGTCGATGGCCACGAACAGGCTGAGCTTGCCCTCGCCGGTGCTGACCTGGGCGATGTCGATGTGGAAGTAGCCGAGCGGGTAGCTGGCGAAACGCTTCTTGGCAGGCTTGTCGCCATCAACCTGAGGCAGGCGCGAGACGTCGTGCCGCTGCAGGCAGCGGTGCAGGCTGGAGCGGGTCAGGTGCGGGATGGTGGGCTGCAGGCCATAGAGACAGTCATCCAGCGGCAGCAGCGTATGACGTCGGAACGCGACGATGACGGCCTCGTCCTCCGGCGTCAGCACGGTGGAGCGGGGCTGCTTGGGTCCCATGCGCGCGTCGGCCGTGGTGGTGCGCTTGCGCCACTTCTGGATTGTGGTCGGGCTGACGCCGTGGCGCCGAGCCAGGGCTCTCACGCTTTCTTGACGTAGCTGGATCGCGCGACGGACTGCCTCTGTCGTGCGGGCGCTCCCATGAAGAACTTGGCCCATGGCGCATCCCTTGCAGCATGGTGATCAGCCGTACCACCACACTGTGGGATCAAACACCAGCGCGTAGTTATTAGCTCGCAACGGGATCAGCACGCTCATGGCAGATGCTCCTCATTCGCAACATGGAATCAGCTCGCAGCCGAACCGCCAATCTCACGAGTCCGCTCAGCGCAGCTGGGTATGAGGTTGTAGACCAATGTGGCGAAACGATCTTGGTTGTCGCCCTGGGCAGGCCAATGATGCGGGTGAACGACCCAATACGCGCCTTCTGCTCGGCCAAGACGTGCTCGACCTAGTGCACTGACTCTGACGGATGGTTCAGGGCCAGCTTTGTCCTGATGGCCTTGGCTGTGGCGGTCCAGACAAAGGGCCTGGGGTTGCGGTTGGTCGCGGTGATGTAGCGGGTGATCGCCTTTTCGAGGTCGTTGACCGAGCGGAAGACACCCCGCTTCAGGCTCTGCCGGGTGAGCTTGGAGAAGAAGCCCTCGACGGCGTTGAGCCAGGAGCACGACGTCGGGGTGAAGTGGAACGTCCATCGTGGATGCTCGGCGAGCCAAGCCATGACGGCGGGGTGCTTGTGGGCGGCATAGTTGTCGAGAATGGCGTGGATCACCTTGCCTGCCGGGACGGAGCGCTCGACGGTGGCGAGGAAGCGGATGAACTCCTGATGCCGGTGGCGGGGCACGCAGCGCCCGATCACCTTGCCCTCGATGACGCTGAGCGCGGCAAACAGGCAGGTGGTGCCGTTGCGCTTGTAGTCGTGGGTCATGGTCGCGCAGCGGCCCGGCCTCATCGGCAGGCCCGGCCGG
>CALMGA010000108.1:0-3914 GCA_937863205.1 uncultured Beijerinckiaceae bacterium
CTGCATCGAGGATTTTTGCCCTCACCGCGGAGCGCGTTTGTCGCTCGGGGAAGTCGTTGAAAACAACATCTCCTGCCGCTACCACGGCGTGACGATGGATGGGACGGGCACCATCGTGAAGGTTCCTGCGCTCGCCAACTGCGCCCTGGAGGGCCGCCGGCCGCTGAAGAGTTACCCTGTGCGGGAGATGGCGGACGCGGTATTCATCTACGTCGGCAGCGCGGATCAACCCGTGCCGACGGAAGAACCGAAGTTTCCGTCCGAGTTTAGCGACCCGGAATGGGTCAACTTTCTCGCGATGAACCGCTGGAAGGCGAATTACCGCGACTCGATCGAGAACGTCGCCGACCCGATGCACGGCAGTTTTCTTCACGCCAACAGCTTCACCCTCGCTTTCGGGAAGCAGCAGGACACCCTGAAGATCGAGCGCATCGAGGATGGCTTCTGCGTCAAGCGGGTCGGCCAGCAGGGCGTGAACTTCGACTACACCGATATGATCATGAGCGAAGAGCAGCTCTATGGTCGGCTGGACATTCCGTTCCCACCGGCGGCGGGGCCGGGCGGCCCGTTCCGAATCCTCGCCTTCACGACGCCGATCGACGAGGACGAATGCTATGTCTTCATTTGGCGCCTTCGCAAGGTCTCGGGCTTCGCGCGCGAATCGTACCGCTTCCTTTACCGCACCCTTCTTGAAAGTCGTCACTGGGACGTGCTGGAGCAGGACCGCGAGATGATCGAGGCGCTCCCCGCCGATGCCCGTCGCCGGGAGATGCTGTACCAGCATGATATCGGGGTGTCTCGTATTCGGCAGCTGATGAGCAAGAAGGCCAAGCAGCAGTTGGAAGCGGAGCGGGTCCCGGCACAGACCCTTCAGGCCGTCTGAGGTGGTATCCTCAGTCGAGGGAGCGATGCCAGAGGTCATCGGAGGAACGGATGTCGAGCTACCGTCGAGCGGGGCTCGTTTACCCGGCCATGAACTTCGCAGCTTGGTGTCGGCCGCTCGCCCGGTGGGCGAGGTCTTGGACATGCGCGGCCGGTATGTCAGCGGCGGCACCGATCTGTCCGACTGCGAAATCTCGGACGTGGAGTTCGAAGGGTGCAGGTTCGAGGGCCCATTCCTCGCTCCCAGGACGAAGTGGCGCGGGTATGGCTCGCTGAAGAATTGCCACTTCGGCGGCAACGTCGACCTGACGGAGGCAACGTTCGAGTTGGACGCGCGCTTCGACGGATCGCGTTTCCAAGGCGAACTCACGCTGTCCAGGGCGACGGTGTGGGGAGTTTTGTGCCTCGACGGCGCGATCGTGGAGGGCCCAGCGTTCTTGGACAAGCTGGAGTTGTTCGCCAACCTTTCCCTGGACCGCACTGCATTTCGCAGCTTGGTTTCTTTTGAGGAAAGCGAGTGTCTTGGCGGTCTGTGGGGAGATCGCGCAAGGGTCGAGGGCAAGGCGAATGCCCGGGGCATGGAGGTGCACGGGCGTCTCTGGCTTGTCGGAGTGAACGCTCCGGGCGCGCCCTTCGAGCAGATCGCGGATTACGGCTACCGTTGGTCTTAGGCCGATGATGAAGACCGCAAATTGGAGGTAAGATAGAGCACGATGACCAGTTCCGTTGAGCAGGCCAAGATTGATACCGAGAGTAGCCGCAGTTGGGATCGTCCTGCAGGCGCGTCATTCGAGGAGTGGATGAAGGGCCGCATCGCTCGTGTGCAGGATCGGACTTACGATTGGAACGCGCTGAAATTCCAGGCGGACTTCGACCCCAAATATCGTCGGGCGCAGAAGCGTTTCATCGGCACCGGGGCGACGGGGGTGGGCAAGGACGGCAGCACTATCCCGTCCGAGAATTTTACCTTGTCCAACATGATAATTCCGGCGGGCGGCGAGGGGCCGATGCACCTGCACACCGATGCCGAAGAGGTTTTCTTCGTGTTGCGCGGCAAGGTAAAGGTTATGGTGGAGAAGGATGGCGAGTACTTCGAGTCCATTCTTGGCGAGCGCGACTGCATATCAATCCCGCCTGGGGTTTATCGCGGCGAGATCAACATCGGTGAGGAAGAAGCTGTCATGATGGTGATGATCGGCTCTCCCACGCCGATCACCCCAACTTATCCGGCGGACCACCCGCTCGCCAAGGTGAAGCGGTCTTAGTTGTTGGAGCGAGATTGCAGCCGGTATTCTCGGTTGTCAGCCCAAGGAGTCCAATATAGCGGCGCCAGCATCCGCCAGCGCCGCATCGTCGGATGACTTGGCTCCGGCCACGCCGATTGCGCCGATGCAGCGGCCCGCGACGGATATGGGGACGCCACCGGAGGCGGCGACGAGGTCGGGAAGGGTCATCATTCCCGCTCTCCCTTCCGTCACGGTCTTCTCGAAGAAGGCTGTCGAGCGCCGGTAGAGCGCTGCGCATTTGGCTTTCGCCAAGCTGGCATCGAACGACGCCGGTGCGGCGCCGTCCATGCGCAACGCGTAGACCGGATGTCCACCCTCGTCGACGAAGCAGATCGCCACCTTCGCGCCGGCCTGCCGAGCGCGTTCCTGGATCTCGATCGCGGCACGTTGGACATGTTCGAGGGTTAGGGTCTGAACCATCGGCTTGATTGCCTCCTGCGGCAGTATGGTCAGATGATCGTATAACATTGATCTAAGTCGGTTCGCCGGGATGGCGAGCCCGCCGGCTTCGAAGCGTTTACCTTGACCAAGCGAGGGTTGATGGGCGGGATATCGGAGGGGCAGTTCGCCGGGCGTCGCATCGTGGTCACCGGCGCGGGACGGGGATTGGGTTACGCGTATGCCCACCGTCTGGCATCGGAAGGCGCAGATGTCGTTCTCGCGGAAATCGACGTCGGGCTCGGTCGCGCGGCAGAGTCGGAGCTGCGCGAACAGGGGCTTTCGGCGACTTTCATCGAAACGGATGTCGCGTCCGAAGATGCCGTTGCCCAACTCGCCGCTTTCGCACGCCAGTGGGAGGGCGGCATCCATGGTCTGGTCGCCAATGCGGCGCTCGCGAACAACGTCGGCGGCAAATCCTACGACGAGATCGACGTCGCGACGTGGGACCGCCTCATGGCGGTGAACGTGAAGGGCACTTGGCTGACGGTCCGCGCGATCGCGCCGTTCATGACGGCCGGCGGGTCCATCGTCACCGTGACGTCCGCTTCCGCCTTCTCCGGCTCGACGAAGCTGTTGCACTACGTCACGAGCAAATCCGCCATCATCGGCATGACTCGGGCGTTGGCACGTGAACTTGCCGAGCGTTCGATACGCGTGAATTGCCTTTCCCCGGGACTGACGGTCTGCGAAGCGACCAAAGACATCCCGGAGAAGCGTTGGCAGGAATACGCGGAGAAGCGGATGCTCGACCGGCCGCAAATCCCCGAGGACCTTGAAGGCGTCGTCTCCTTCCTCTTGTCCTCGGCCTCACGCTACATGACGGGACAGACGGTGGCGGTGGATGGAGGCGTCACGCTGCTGTGACGCGCGGTATTGACACGCACCGCTACTGTGCCTAGCATTCAAAATAGAACAATAAGTTCTTTTATGAACATAATGTCAGATATTGATGGTGGAGGTTCCATGGTTGAGACGAGCGGCGTTGACTGGCTCCGCAGCATTGTCATGCGCGGCAAAGGCGTGATGCAGACCGCGGACTTCTACTCGAAGAACTGGGGTCTTGAACCGGTCGGGAAGCGCGACGACGCCCTCTTCTTCCGAGGTACCGGCTCGGAGCCTTTCATCTACGGGCTTCGCGAGGACAACCTCTACGGCATCGACTTCATCGGTTTCGGAATGGCGAGCAGGGAGCGCGTCGACGCGCTCCATCGCCGGTTGTCCGAGGCCGGCGTCCGCTCGCTGGAACAACCGCACGAACTGACGACGCCTGGCGGTGGCTACGGATTCAGCGCCACGGATCCCGAC
>CALMGA010000108.1:3973-4266 GCA_937863205.1 uncultured Beijerinckiaceae bacterium
GGAGATAGCGAAGCCTCGCAAGATTTCGCACGTGGTCTTGAACACGCCCCGGCTTGAGGAAGTGCAGGACTTCTACGTCAACGTGCTCGGCTTCAGGGTCAGCGACTTCTCGGCCAACCAGATGGTGTTTCTCCGCTGTTCCTCCTTGCACCACTCGATCGCTCTCAATCGGAACTCGTATTCCAGCGTAAACCACGTCGCCTTCGACATGAACGACGTCGATGCGGTGATGCGTGGCATCGGCAGAATGAAGACGCTCGGGCAGGCGCCGGCTTGGGGTCCCGGGCGGCATG
>CALMGA010000109.1 GCA_937863205.1 uncultured Beijerinckiaceae bacterium
GGGCGAGGTGGTCGAGACCGGCAGCCCCAACCACAAGCTCAAGAAGGGCCAGCGCGTGGTGGTGCCCTTCAACATCAACTGCGGCGAGTGCCGGCAGTGCAAGCTCGGCAACTGGTCGTGCTGCCTCAAGTCGAACCGCAACGGCGCAATGGCGGCGAAGATGTTCGGCTACCCCACCGCCGGCCTGTTCGGCTATTCCCACATCACCGGCGGCTATGCCGGCGGGCAGGCCGAGTACGTGCGCGTGCCGATGGCCGACGTGGCGCCGATGGTGGTGCCCGACGGCATGAGCGACGATCAGATGCTGTTCCTCACCGACATCCTGCCCACCGGCTGGCAGGCGGCCGAGCACGCCGAGATCAAGGGCGGCGACATCGTCGCGATCTGGGGCGCCGGCCCGGTCGGCATCTTCGCGATCCAGGCGGCCAAGATCATGGGCGCCGAGCGCATCATCGCCATCGAAACCGTGCCCGAGCGCATCGCCTTGGCGAAGAAGTCGGGTGCCACCGACGTCATCGACTTCGAGAACGAGGACGTCTACGAGCGCATCCTGGAAATCAGCAAGGGCGCGGGCGCCGACTCCGTGATCGACTGCGTCGGCATGGAAGCCTCGGGCGGCCACGGCATCGCCGGCGTGGTGAGTGCGGTGCAGGCCAAGCTGACCTCCACCGAGCGCCCCTACGTTCTGAGCCAGGCGATCATGGCGGTGCGGCCCTGCGGCATCCTCTCGGTGCCCGGCGTGTACAGCGGCCCGGTGCCGGTCAACATGGGTTCGGTGGTGCAGAAGGGCCTGACGATCAAGAGCGGCCAGACGCACGTGAAGCGCTACCTGGAGCCGCTGACGAAGCTGATCGCCGAGGGCAAAATCGACACCACCTCGCTGGTGACGCATCGCTCGCACGACCTCGCCGAGGGGCCGGAGCTGTACAAGACCTTCCGCGACAAGAAGGACGGCTGCGTCAAGGTCGTCTTCAACCTGAACTGAGCTGCTTCGATGGCGCGGCCGGCGTGTTCGCTGACAACGCAGGATGATTGCAACCATCCCTGTCGAGTCATCAGAGCGTGCCTATGATGCAGATCGTCGAGTGAGCGGCCGGTGAAGCGAAGGAAGCTTGAGATGAAATCTCGCGACATGGCACGCGGATTGGCTTGGTTCGGCATCGGGCTAGGCCTCGCAGAGCTACTGGCGCCCCGGGCTGTGGCGCGCGCGACCGGACTACAAGGTCATGAAACGCTGCTGCAGTTTTTCGGACTTCGCGAGATCGCCTCGGGCGCGCTCATCCTGGTGGCCGAGGATCCCGAAGCATGGCTGTGGACGCGGGTCGCGGGCGACGTCCTCGACAGCGTGCTGCTATCTGCCGGCATGAGGGCCGACAATCCCGAGCGTCAACGCGCTTTGCTGGCGACGGCGGCAGTCGCTCCGGTCGTGGCGCTCGATGCAATCTACGCGCGACGCTCGCTTGGCCGGGAAACGGCCGAGTACATGCCGGCGCCGGCACGCAAGCCTATCGTTCCATCCGCCAGCTTCGTACGCTACCGTGACGATGTCGAGCATATTCCCGCCGATGAGTATCGAACAATCGATGCGATCCTCGCTTCAACTCATCGCTTGCACGAGCGCACGCATGCGAAGTGCGGTGAGGCCGTGCGGGTCTCACATGCCAAGGCACACGGCGCCGCCGTTGGTGAGCTCATTGTTGCGGACGATCTGCCGGAGCCGCTCGCGCAAGGTGTCTTCAAGCCCGGCGCACGCTATCCCGTGATCGCCCGCCTCGCCAATGTGCCGGGCGAGATCGACAGTGATGCGGTGGCGACGCAACGCGGGCTGGCCCTAAAGCTCCTTGAGGTCGAGGGCGAGAAGTTGCCGGGTCATAGCGGGGCGACGCAGGACTTCGTGCTCGACTCCGGCAATCGCTTCGCGGCCGGAACCGCCGCCCAGTTCCTGCTGAACCACCGCATGCTCGAGCACGCGCCGCAGATCCCCGACGCGCTCAAGGCGGCCGTCTCGACGGCGTCGCGGGTCGGCAACAAGGCGCTGCACCATGTCGGCGCCGACAGCCCGACGCTGGATTTCTTCGGCCACAGCCGAGTTCACCCGATGGCGGAGGCTTATTTCACCCAGGCGCCGATCCGCTACGGCGACTATGTGGCCAAGCTCGCCGTTGTGCCCGTGGCTTCCGCCCAACAGGCGCTTGCCGAAACCTCGATCAATCTCGACGATGCGAATGCACTGCGAACCGCAACCGTAGATTATCTGCGCGACCACGACGCCGAGTTCGAGGTTCGGGTGCAGCTATGCACGGATCTCGAGACCATGCCGGTCGAGGATGCCAGTGTAGAGTGGCCGGAAGACGAAAGCCCCTACCGCACCGTGGCTTGGCTGCGTCTGCCGAAGCAGGATGCTTTCAGCCCGGCACGACGCACCTTCGTGGACGACCTGTCTTTCTGCGTGTCGCACAGCCTTGCTGCCCATCGGCCGCTCGGCTCTATCATGCGGGCGCGGCTGCGCGCCTATCCCGCGATGTCCCGCTTGCGCCGGCAAACCAACGGCGTCGCATTGCAGGAACCGACGACGCTCGCGGAAGTGCCGGCATAGTCGCGCTTGGCGTACGCTCGATATCGCATGCTTGGCCAACGTATGGCGGACTTGGGCACGGTCCGGCCGATGCACCATCGCTACCAACGTCCGCTCCTGAGAGCGGTAGAGGTCAGCCGCTACGGCGAGGTTGGGTCGACAACTGCCAATGCGGTTATGTCTGCTTACATGCAGCGCGCGTCTGATAGGAGACGGAGCGCTGTCGTGAAGAGTTTCGGATGCCGACAGGCGTACGAAAGTCGCCGAAGAACGAACCCGCGGCGTCCAGGGCAGTCTTATGGCGTTTTGTGGTTCGGGCTTGGTGGAGCGCTGACGCCAGCACCCTGACCAGGGTGGAGCGGCTCGCCTGGACGCGGCCTGTTGAGGGCGCTTTTGGTTAGATTGGCAGGCGCCAGGGTGCGGCAGGGACAAGGGATGCCCGTGCCGCACCGTTGCGCGGGCTGTGCAGGCAACGGTGGAGCGGTCGAGGCCGCGCGCGACCTCGATGGCAGCAAGGGCAAGCCGTTCCGGGTCACGGCTCCATCGTCCCGGTTGGGTGGACGGGCGAGGGTGGTGCGCGGGGCTGCGCCGAGCGCGCGAACACCTCGACCATCACCATGCGCCCGCCGCAGCATCGGCAGATCGGACGCGCGTCGGATGGCGAGGCGGTTCCGGGCGGCTCTACCGGTCGTGGCCTGGCCGGTGGTGGCGAGGCGGCCGCGATGAGCGTCCGGGCGCGGGTGAGGGTGTCGGCGCGGCCGGCGCTGGCGAGCAGGCCGTAGTGCCGGATGCGGTGAAAGCCCCTGGGCAGGACGTGCAGCAGGAAGCGGCGGATGAACTCGGCGGCAGCGAGCGTCATGGTGCCGTAGCGCGCGGCGCCTTCGCGGCGGTAGTCCTTATACCGGAAGGTGACGTCGGCCTCGTCCATGGCGAGCAGCCGGCTGTTCGAGATGGCGACGCGGTGGGTGTAGCGACCGAGGTAGGCGAGCACGGCCTCCGGGCCGGCGAAGGGCGGCTTGGCATAGACCACCCAGCGCTTTCGGTGCAGCGCGGCCATGAGGCGGCGGAAGGCGCGCCGTTCGGTCAAGCCGGCGCGGTCGCCGGAGAAGCGCAGCCGCCCGATGTCGTGCAAGGCGAGCAGCCCGGTCAGGAACAGCCGGCGGAACAGCGCGGCGAGGACGCGCACGGGCAGCAGAAAGGCGGGCTTGGACGAGACCCATCGCGTGCCGTCATGCGAGA
>CALMGA010000110.1 GCA_937863205.1 uncultured Beijerinckiaceae bacterium
GTCCCGCCCTCCCCGCAATGGATCCTTCAACGCTCGCGCCTGCCGCGCACGGGCACGCCGCCTCGACGTCGGAGGCTGCCTTGCTCGCCATCGGCGACGACGCGTTGCAGCCTCGAACGTCGGTTCCACCACAGGACGTGGCAGAACCCGACGGAGTGCCGCCGGCCGGGCGCGTCGCCACAACGGCGACCGCCAAGCGCCGCGAGCCTTTCGCCTGGGTGCGCACCAAGCTGCGGCCGGGCGAGAAGTGGAAGCGGCGGCTGCCGAAAGTCGCGTGGTAGACGCCTCCCACCCGATGCTTGGCAACAAGTGCCGGATCCGAAGATCGACCACCGCGAAAGACGCAGCCGACGATCTTTGCAAGTGAGGATCGCAGCACACATATCTTGCTCAGGCCATGTGGCCGTGAACAGGCAGCCAGATCCTTCCATGTCGACCGCTCCGTCCCTTTCCGGCTTGCCCAGGCCCAGCCTTCGCAAGCGACTTGCACCCCTCGCGACCGTTGCTTTCGTCGCTCTGGCTTCCCTCGCGCTCGTCGCCCCCGTCGAGGCGCGGCTCGGCGGGGGCGGCTCGTTCGGCAGCCGGGCATCGCGCACCTTCAGCGCCCCCGCGGCCACGCCGACCGCACCGCGCGTGGCACCGATCGAGCGTTCGCAGACGGCGGCTCCCTTCAACAATGGTTTTGGCAGCAACGGATTCGGCGTGGGCCGTCCCGGCTTCTTCGGCGGTGGCTTCGGCCGCGGGCTGATCGGAGGCTTCCTTGGCGCCGGCCTGTTCGGCATGCTCTTCGGCCAGGGCCTGTTCGGTGGCATGGGCGGCGGCTTTTCCCTGATCGGGCTGCTGCTGCAGATCGGCCTGCTGTACCTCGCCTTCCGCTTCGTCATGGGCCTGATCCGGCGCCAGCCGGCGTTCGGCGGCGCAGGCCGGTTCGGCTTCGGCGGCCCGGCATCCATCGGCGGCAGCGGTGGGCCGGCGCCGCGCGGCGTACCGATTTCGATCGCACCGGACGACTACCAGGTCTTCGAACAGCGTCTGATGGAAAGCCAAGCGGCTTATTCCAACCGCAACCTTCCCGCCTTGCGGCAGGTCGCGACGGCCGAGATGGCCGGAAACTTCGCTCAGGAGCTTGCCGGAAACGATCGCCGCGGCGTGGTGAACACCTTGTCCGACGTCCGTCTCCTTCAAGGCGACTTGTCGGAGGCTTGGCGCGAAGGTGGTTCGGACTATGCCTCGGTGGCGATGCGCTTCTCGCTGGTCGACGTCACCTCGGAACGGGTGTCGGGTCGGATCGTGTCCGGCAATCCGGACGCGCCGCAGGAGGTAACGGAAGTATGGACGTTCGCGCGGCCAAGCGGCGCCGGCGCGAGGGCCTGGGTTCTTTCAGCGATTCAGCAGACCTGAGCCCCGGCGCGGTCGGGAAACGGCCACCGGCTCGGGGGAACGCTCGTTTACCGCTCGCCGAGCTTGTTCGGAAAAGGACGATCCGCGACCTCGAACCTGGAGTATCCTCGCGCGACTTCCCTTGAGGATGGCGTATCATGACCAAGGACGCGTTGCCTCCGACGCAGGGTGAGGTCCCGATGCCCTCTCGGGCCGCCGCCCCTTCGTCGTCGCTCCAATCTCCCGCCGCTCATCCTTCAAGTGCCGTTGATACCCTGAAACAAGCGATGCGTCGGGCGCGTCAGGACAATGCCGAGCGTGCGAGCGTGGTATCCGATCTGCGCACCGCCCGGTTCGGTCGGTTGGAACTGCTGTACGAGGCACTGAAGCCGCTCGTCGCCCAGATTCCTGCCGATGTCGACACTATCGATGTCGGGCTCGTGCCGACGCTCAATCCGCGCCTCTTCATCGACATGATCGGCTTCATCGAGATGGGGCGCGATGCCCGGCAGTATCGTCTGCTGCAGGATACGCGCACCGGCCGCATCACCCTCGCCGAGAGCGAGGATGTGGACACGATGGTGGACGCGGTCACCGACTACGTCGCCCGCCGCCTCCTCGAACGCGACAAGGCGCTGGCCGCCGACACGCCGATATCGGTCGGTGCGGCTCCCCGCCCGGCCGCCGTGCCCGCCGGATCGCGACCTCTCAGCACGGTGACGGTCGTGCCCGGTCCAGGATCCGAGCGGTCAAGACCCGACCAGTCGGGACCTCCGCCGTCCCGGCCGGTGCCGCACAAGCCTGCGGCCCCGAGATCTGAGCTTCCAAGATCTGCGCCTTCACGACCCGGGCCGAACCGGCCGCGGCGCTTCTCTCAACTCTTCACCATCGCCTTCTCCTTCCTCATCGACCTTCTCGGCTCGATCGCCCTCTTCTCGGCGCTGGCCTTCGTCGCATGGTACGTTTGGAACAGGCTTCACGTCGCGATCTGAGGAAACGGCTGGGATCCTCGACCCGTCCGGGCTAAGCAGCCCCGTCCGACCGCTGGAGCGACCCGCCCTCCGCCATGCCGCCGCCTGCCCCGTCGAACGCTCCCGCGCCGGGAGCCCCATCGCGCGCCCAGACCCGCGCGGTGCACCTGCTTGTGCGCGTCGCCGATGCCGCCGAGGCGGCGATCGCGGCGGCGGCGGGTGTGGACATGGTGGAAACCGATCGCGGCGCGGCCGGTGTCGTGCGCGCGGCCTTTCCCGGTCGCCTGCGGCTTCGCCTCGATCACCCGACAGCCGCCTCGCAGGCACGCCTTGGGGCGAAGCTGGCGGAGGCGGCGGCGCTGGGCGCCGACGAAGTGTCCTGCGACATGCCGGATTGGCCGGCGGCAGCGCAGCCGCCGGGATCACCCGCTCTCGTGGCGCGGCTGCCGCTGTCGCGCGCCTCGCGCGATGGCGTCGCCCGGTTGCGAAGCCGCGCCGATGCCATCGTCTTCGAGGTCGCGCCCGGCGAGCGCCTTTTCGACCTCGTGAGCATCGCCGAACTCGACGCCTGCGCGCAGGCCTGCCGCGCGCAGGCGCTGCCGTTCGGGATCAGCGGCAGCCTTGAAGCGCCCGACGTTGCTCGGCTGCTGCTGCTCGGCCCCGACGTTCTCGGGTTCGATTGTGCGGTGCGGGTCGGCCACCGCCCCGACGCGGCGCTCGACCCCTTCGCCCTTTGCGCCCTTCGCGACCTGATCCCGCACGCTGGTGGCTCGCCCGCGCAGGAAGCCCCGGCTGGGAGCGACGTCGATCAGGTCTTCGTCCGCGACTTCGTCGTGCCCCTGTCGATCGGTGCCTACCGGGCCGAGCGGAACGCGCGGCAGAGGGTACGCTTCAGCGTCGAGGCCGAGGTGGCCCAGGGCTCGACACAGGGCCCGGCCCGGGTCGCCGCCGTCCCGCGCGACATGCGCGACGTCTTCTCCTACGACATCATCATCGAAACGATCCGCATGCTGGCCGAGCGGCCGCACGTTGCCTTCGTGGAAACGCTTGCCGAGGAGGTCGCCGCCTCGCTCCTCATGCAGCCGCGGCTGCTGGCCGTCACCGTGACGGTTGAAAAGCTCGACGTGGTGGACGGATCGGTCGGCGTCCGCATTCATCGCCGGCGCCAAGCCTGATGGGTGGCGGAGGGGACGCCAAGCGCGACGCCTTCTTCGCCGCTCTGGCCAGCGGCCCGCAGATCATGGGCATCCTCAACGTGACGCCCGACTCCTTCTCCGACGGCGGTCGTTTCCTGGCGCTCGATGCGGCCGACGCGCAAGCCCGACACCACCTCGCCGGAGGGGCGTCGATCATCGACGTCGGCGCGAAATCGACCCGGCCCGGCCACGAGCGCATCGACGAAGCCACGGAGCTGGCGCGCCTCGCCCCGGTGCTCGCCGCCCTGATCGCCTCGCTCGACGTCGCCGTCTCGATCGATACGACCAAGGCGACCGTTGCCGCCGCCGCGATCGCGGCGGGCGCGGCCGTGGTCAACGATCAATGGGGGTTGCAGGGCGATCCGGCGATGGCCGACGTGGTCGCATCCGGCGGCGCCGGCCTCGTGATGATGCACAACGGCAGCCAAGGGCACGCCGACGTGATCGACACGATGCGCCGCTTCTTCGACCGCTCGCTCGCCCTCGCCGACCGCGCCGGAATCCGGCGCGACAGGATCGTGCTCGATCCCGGCATCGGCTTCGGCAAGAGCCGGGCGCAGAACCTCCGCGCGCTGGGCGCGGGGGTGGCGAGCCTCCGCGACGCCTACCGGCTGCCCGTGCTCGTGGGGGCTTCGCGCAAGTCGCTGTTCGCCGCTCTGATCGGCGCCACCCGCGTCGAGGATCGGCTTGCCGGTACGCTTGCGGCGCATCTCCAGGCCTTCGCGAACGGCGCGGGCGTGTTCCGCGTCCACGACTGCCGCGAACACCGCGATGCCCTGGCCGTCGCCAGGGCCATCATCCGCTCTTGCGACGATGCCTGACTGGACCGCGATCGGCCTCGGGCTCGGCGGCAACCTCGGCGACCCGGCGGCGGCGATCGCCGGGGCCCTGCGCTGCCTTGCCGGGCGAGGTCATCTGCGCATCGGGGCGGTGTCGTCGCTCTACCGCACCGCGCCGTGGGGACCTGTGGCGCAACCGGACTTCGCCAACGCCTGCGCGCTCGCCGCCACCGACCTTGCCCCGCGCGAGCTTCTGGCCGAAATCAAGGCGGTGGAAGTTCAGCTCGGGCGCCGGCTCGGCGAGCGCTGGGGCCCTCGCCTCATCGACATCGACATCCTGTTCTACGCCGGCTCGACCGTCGAGGCGCCCGATCTGGTGATCCCGCACGCCAGCCTGTTCGAGCGCGCCTTCGTTCTGGTGCCGCTGGCCGAGATCGCGCCCGACCTCGTCATCGCCGGCCGGCGGATCGTTGAGGCGGCCAACAGCCTGGATCGCGCCGATGTCAGGCCCTGGACACCGCGCGCGGATCGTTCCTGACGGCGAAATCGCGCCGAGATGCAACGTTGCGCCGCGCGACTCGTTTGCCGGTCATAACGGCGGCGCAGTTCTTGCCGCGCGGCCGGACATCCTTCGCAAGGCGCCCGCCCGAGCCTCGCGAGCCCTCCCAAGGAGCCCCCATGACCTCCAAGCTCGACCAACTCAAGACCATGACCACGGTGGTCTGCGACTCCAGCGACTTCGGCAACCTCAAGGCGTTCGGCGTCACCGACTCGACCACGAATCCTTCGCTGATCCTGAAGGCGGCCAAGGTCAGCAACTACGATTACCTGATCGAAGAGGCGGTGGTATGGGGCCGCGGCCGCAACGCGATGACGAGCCAGATCACCGATCGCATCGCGGTCAGCTTCGGCGCCGAGCTGACCAAGATCGTGCCCGGCCGCGTTTCGACGGAGGTCGATGCCGACCTCAGCTTCGACACCGAGGCGACGATCGAGAAGGCGCACGCCATCATTGCCGACTATGCCGAGCGCGGCATCGACAAGAGCCGCATCCTGATCAAGGTCGCCGCGACCTGGGAAGGCATCCGCGCCGTCGAGCACCTGCAGAAGGAGGGCATCGACTGCAACGTGACGCTGATCTTCTCGCTCGCCCAGGCGATCGCCGCCGCCGATGCCGGCGCTTTCCTGGTTTCACCCTTCGTCGGTCGCATCAT
Organism: uncultured Beijerinckiaceae bacterium; assembly: GCA_937863205.1. The sequence goes on from CALMGA010000110.1 coordinate 5,541, forward strand.
GGATTGGTACAAGACCAAGGAAGGCAAGACCTACACGAGCGAGACCGATCCCGGCGTGTTGTCGGTGCGCCAGATCTACAGCTACTACAAGGCCTACGGCATCAAGACGGTGGTGATGGGCGCCTCGTTCCGCAACACTGGCGAAATCGAGGGACTGGCCGGCTGCGACCGCCTGACCATCGCGCCCGAACTGCTGAAGGAATTGGCGGACGATGGCGGCGAACTCGTGCGCAAGCTCGACCCGCAGAAGGCCGCCAAGCAGGCGCCGGCGAAGATCGACATGAACGAGAAGACGTTCCGGCTGATGCTGAACATGGATGCGATGGCGACGGAAAAGCTCGCCGACGGCATCCGCCTCTTCGCCAAGGATCTCGGGACGCTTCGCGAGGTGGTGTCAACTCGCGTGCAGAAGGCTGCCTGAGCCGCCATCTCGCTTCGGCAGGATTGTCCGTGTCCCGGCAAACTGCGGTAGGCTCCAGTCGGTCTCTCGGGCGGGTCATCGCAGGCCTGTCCCGGTTGCGCTAGGGCTTGCTTTCGGGTCAGCGCCCTTCGCCGAGCCAAGCCTCGCCGCAAAGGTCTCGACGAACCTTGTCGAGTTCTTCGGTGAAGCGGCGAAGCACATGCGCCTCCGTCAGCAGGCCGATGACTTCGCGATCGGATTGACCCGCCACAACCGCCAGCGCTTCGGCCTCGGCCTGCTCGAAGGCGCGAGCCGCTTCCCGGATGTTCATGTCGGGCGTGAGGACGCTATCCTGCCAACGCAGCAGCGTTCGCAGCGGCTCTCTGCAGCGTTGCTGGTCGAAGACGTTGGCGTGCGCCTCGTTAGGTGACACCAGGCCAGCGTAGCGTCCGAACGGATCGATGGCGACAACCCAATGCGCGCTGCCGATCGGGTGCTGATCGAGGAAGCTGTGGATCGGCAGATCGGCGAAGGCTGTCTCGGCATCCCGACGCATCATGCGCTCCACCGTGAGCGAGCGGACCCATCCGACGTCCTGAGCGCTGCGGATCGATTCGCCGCGCAGATGCAGTCGCCACGTCGCGAAGCTGTATCCGAAGGTTCGCCGCACCAGCACCGACACCAACGTCGCCACGGCAAGGATCAGGATCGACAAGGCGAGGTCGCCGGTCGTTTCCAGGGCGAGGAAACTCATGGTGAGCGGACCGCCGATGATCGTCACCGACAAACCGGCCATTCCGATAACCGCGCACACGGTCGCATCGATCGGCAGGTCCGGCGCGACCAGTGCCATCGCCTGGTGAAACAGCACGCCGGTCAGGCCACCGAGGTAGAGCGAGGCGAAGAACAAGCCGCCGCGGAAGCCGCTGCCGATGGAGACGGCCGAGGCGAGGGACTTGAGGCAAAGGGTCAGGGCAACGATCGCCATGGCCGGCGGCGCTGCCATCAGAACGGCAAGGCCACCGTGGCCGGCCGACAGGACGTGGGGCGTGACCAGAGCGAGCCCACCCAGGCAGACGCCACCGACCGCGGGCTGCAGCAGGCTCGGCACGCCGCTCCTTTTGAACAGGCGCTCGGTAAGCGTCACGCCGCGCATCACCGCCACGCCGATAACGGCGCACAGCAGCGCCAGCAGCAGCAGCGCCGCGAGGCCGGCCCCCGTCAGATTCAAGTCCGAGGTGAAATGGCCGAAGAAGGGTTCGCCCATGCCGACTGAGCGGGCGACGAGCACGCCGGCGATGGAGGCCACCACGACCGGCGCCAGACCGAAAGGGGTGTAGGTGCCAATGATCAGTTCAAAGGCATAGAAGGCGCCGGTGAGTGGGGCGCCGAAGGCGGCACCGATGGCCCCCGCCGCCCCGGCGCCGACGATCATGCGCAGATCGGCGCGACGCAGGTTGAAGCTGCGTCCGATTCGCGAGGCGACACCGGAGCCGAGTTGGGTGTAGCCGGCCTCGAGTCCCACAGAAGCGCCGAAGCCGTTGGAAATCAACGTCTGCAACCCGATGAGCAGGCTGTCGGCGATGGACATGCGTCCGCCCAGCAGGGCATTGGCCTCGATGGGATCGGCTGGCCGGCGGGGGTGCCATCGCGCAACGAAATGACTTCCCGCGCCAAACAGCAGGCCGCCGACGACCGGGATGCCGGCCAGCCAAGGACTGTCGAGATGATCGAGCGCGCTCAAGGAGGCGTGACCATACAGCGTCAGATGCAGCAAGGCTGCCGAGCGCGACAGAGCGGTGGTGAGCAGACCCGCGGCGGCACCGATGAGAACGGCGAGGAAGATCAGTCCGCTCTCGCTGGCGCGAACCGCCGAGCGGACACGCGACAAACCGTGTGCCATTCGCCTGCGGCGGACAGAACCACTACGCTTGGCCCCAGCATCGTCGGCGACGGACCGCGTCAAGGCGCGACCGCGAAGCGGCCGTACTCAAAGAAGCGGCTTGCGACGGTCGGAAGTCCCGTGAGTTCAGCCGGCACGATGACGCATCGGTTGAGGACTTGAACGATCCAAGAAAAACCCGGCCGCTCGGCCGGGTTTCGTGCTTGATCCAAGGATCAGGTTTGCGGCTGCGGCTCCAGCCCACCTGGTTCGGGTCCGTGCTTGGGCCGGGTCGCCCCGGTTTGCGGCACGGGCGAGCCGCGCGGCGGCACCGTCGTTTGATCGTCGCCGGCATCCCGCACCGGCGTCTTGCCGTTCAGCAGGCCAAGGATCTCATCACCCGACAGTGTTTCGTATTCCATCAAACCGCTGGCGAGGACCTCGAGCTTGTCGCGCTCGGTCGTGAGGATCCGCATCGCCGTATCGAAGCCCTGCTGCACCAAGCGGCGCACTTCGGCGTCGATCGTCTCGGCCGTCGCCTCCGAAATGTTCTGCTGGCGACCCATCGAGTAGCCGAGGAACACCTCCTCCTGGTTCTCGCCATACATCACCGTGCCGAGCTTCTCCGAGAAGCCGAGACGCGTGACCATGGCGCGCGCGATCTTGGTCACCTGCTGGATATCGCTGGCAGCGCCCGACGTGACCTTGTCCTTGCCGAACACGATCTCCTCGGCGACACGCCCCCCCATCGACATCGCCAACAGCGCTGTCAATTCCTCGAAGCTCTGCGAGATCTGGTCGCGTTCGGGAAGAGACTGCACCATGCCCAGCGCGCGACCGCGCGGGATGATCGTCGCTTTGTGAATGGGAATGCTCCCTTTCATGTTCAGCGACACGAGGGCATGGCCGGCCTCGTGATAGGCGGTCAGCTTCTTTTCGTCCTCGGTCATCATCAGGGTCCGCCGTTCGGCACCCATCAGGATCTTGTCGCGAGAGTCCTCGAATTCGACCCGCGTCACGATCCGCTTGCCGCGCCGGGCGGCGAGCAGGGCGGATTCGTTGACGAGGTTCATCAGATCGGCACCGGAGAAGCCCGGCGTCCCGCGGGCGACCACCTTGAGGTCGACGTCGGGCGACAGCGGCACCTTGCGCACGTGGACACGAAGAATGCGCTCGCGGCCAATGACATCCGGGTTGGGCACGGTGATCTGACGGTCGAAGCGGCCGGGCCGCAGCAGCGCGGGATCGAGCACGTCGGGCCGGTTGGTGGCGGCGATGAGGATGATGCCTTCGTTCGCCTCGAAGCCGTCCATCTCGACGAGGAGTTGGTTCAGCGTCTGCTCGCGCTCGTCGTTGCCACCGCCAAGCCCGGCACCGCGGTGACGGCCGACGGCGTCGATCTCGTCGATGAAGATGATGCAGGGCGCATTCTTCTTGGCCTGCTCGAACATGTCACGGACGCGGCTGGCACCGACGCCGACGAACATCTCGACGAAGTCGGATCCCGAGATGGTGAAGAAGGGCACGTTGGCTTCGCCGGCGATGGCGCGCGCCAGCAGCGTCTTGCCGGTGCCGGGCGGACCTACGAGCAGCACGCCGCGCGGGATGCGGCCGCCGAGCCGTTGGAACTTCTGCGGATCGCGCAGGAACTCGACGATCTCCTGCAGATCCTCCTTGGCCTCGTCGACGCCGGCGACATCCTCGAAGGTGACGCGGCCGTGCGCCTCGGTCAGCAGCTTGGCCTTCGATTTGCCGAAGCCCATGGCCTTGCCGCCGGCCCCCTGCATCTGCCGGGACACGAAGATCCAGAGGGCAAGGAAAGCGAGCAGCGGCAGACCGTTGACGAGCAGCGTGATGAGCCAGCTATTGCCATCCGACGGCGGCTTCGCGCTCACCGTCACGTTGCGCTTCAACAGGTTCTGCACCAACGGCGGATCGTTGGGCGCATAAACCTGGAAGGCGTGATT
>CALMGA010000111.1 GCA_937863205.1 uncultured Beijerinckiaceae bacterium
GACCGCCACCCGCGATCGGTACAGCTCCAATCCTTCGCCGCCGTTCTGCGTCACCTTGCGGCCGAGCAGGTCCAGCGCCTGGATGCCGTGCGTGCCCTCGTGGATCGCATTGAGGCGGTTGTCGCGGTAGAGCTGCTCGACGTCGTAGTCGCGGGTGTAGCCGTAGCCGCCGTGGACCTGGATCGCGAGGTCGTTGGCGGCGAGGCACCATTGCGCCGGCCAGCTCTTGGCGATGGGGGTAAGCAGGTCGAGCAGGGCGTGGGCCTCGTGGCGGGCGCGCTCCTCCGTCGCGGTGCGTTCCTCGTCGACGAGCCGGGCGCAATACAGCGCGAAGGCCATCGCCCCCTCGACGTAGGATTTCGCGGCCAGCAGCATGCGCCGGACGTCGGGGTGCTCGATGATCGCGCACTGCCGGGACGCGGGGTCGCGGACGCCGAGCGGGCGGCCCTGCGGGCGCTCGCGCGCGTAGGCCAGCGCCTTGAGGTAGCCGGCATACCCCAGCGCCACCGCGCCGAGGCCGACGCCGATGCGCGCCTCGTTCATCATGTGAAACATCGCCGGCAGGCCGCCGTTGACCGGGCCGACGAGCCAGCCGACCGCCCCGGCCTCGCCGTTCGGCCGATGTCCGCCCTCGCCGAAGTTAAGCAGCGTGTTGGTGGTGCCGCGATAGCCCATCTTGTGGTTGAGGCCGGCGAGCACGACGTCGTTGCGCTCGCCGACCCGGCCGTCGTCGCCGACGAGGTGCTTGGGCACCACGAACAGCGAGATGCCCTTCACGCCGGGCTGGCCGCCGGGGATCTTGGCCAGCACCATGTGGACGATCGTCTCCGACAGCTCGTGCTCGCCGCCGGAGATCCACATCTTGGTGCCGAAGAGGCGGTAGGAGCCGTCGGGCTGCGGCTCGGCCCTCGTGGTGATGTCGGAGAGCGAGGAGCCGGCCTGCGGCTCGGACAGGCACATGGTGCCGAAGAAGCGCCCGGCGAGCATCGGCTCGACGTAGCGCGCGACTTGGCTCGGCGTGCCGTGCTTGGCGAGCAGGCTAGCGGCGGCGGTTGTGAGCATGGCGTAGGCGGCGGTGCCGGTGTTGGCCGCCTTGAAGAAGGCGAAGCAGGCGCTGCCGACGGTCGCCGGCAGCTGCATGCCGCCCACCGCGTAGTCGGCCTGGGCGGCGAACAGCCCGGCCTCGCCGTAGCGCTTCAGCGCCTGGCCGACCTCGGGGATCATCTCCACGCGGCCGTTGGCGAAGCGCGGCTCGTTGTTGTCCGCCTTCTTGTTGTGCGGCGCGAAATGCTCCTGCGCCAGGGTTTCGCAAAGGTCGAGGGCGGCATCGAAGGTATCGCGGGAATGGTCGGCGTAGCGCTCGCGCCCGGTCAGCTCCTCGATCTTGAGCCAGTCGTAGAGCAGGAAGTCGAGGTCGCGGCGGGACAGCAGCGTGGTCATGCCTGAACTCCGGGATGGGCGGGGGCCTGCGGAAGGCGCCGGAAGGGGTCGGCGGCCAGCTCCGCCATCGCCGCCCGGTAGCCGGCGACGAGTTGCCGGCACAGCTCCGCCGTCGTCGGCACGTCGGCGACCGAGCCGACCCCGTGGCCGGCCGACCACACCGTCTTCCAGGCACGCGTTTCGTCGCCGACGTTCATCCCGCCGTGCGGGGGCAGGTTGTCGGGGTCAAGGCCGTTGGCGAGGAGGGACTGGCGCATGAAGTTGGCCGGCACGCCGCTGATGGCCGCCGTGTAGAGCACGTCGGCGGCGCGCGCGGCGACCTGCATCGCCTTCTGCTCGGGGCTGGCCATGCTTTCGGTTGTGGCGATGAAGCGGGTGCCGAGATAGGCCAGGTCGGCGCCCATCGCGCGGGCGGCGGCGATGTCGCGGCCGGTGTTCATCGCCCCCGACAGGATCAGCATGCCGGAAAACACGGCGCGGATCTCGGCCAGCAGGGCGAACGGGTTCATTGTGCCGGCATGGCCGCCGGCGCCGGCCGCCACCGCGATGATGCCGTCGACCCCGGCCTGCGCCGCCTTCTCGGCATGGCGGCGGCTGACCACGTCGTGGAAGACGAGGCCGCCGTAGCCGTGCACGGCGGCGACGACGTCGGGCACGGCGCCGAGCGAGGTGATGATCACCGGCACCCGCCGCCGGACGCAGATGGCAAGATCGGCGGACAAGCGCGGGTTGGTCTTGTGCACGATGAGGTTGACGCCGTAGGGCGCGTCACCGCCGTCCAACCGATCCTCGACCTCGCCGCACCAGGCGTCGAAGCCCTCGCTGGTGCGCTGGTTCAGGGCGGGAAAGGTGCCGAGCACGCCGCCGCGGCAGGTTTCCACCACCAGGTCCGGCCCCGACACCAGGAACATCGGCGCGGCGATGGCCGGCACGCTCAGGCGCTGGGCGAGGGCGGCGGGGATGCTCATGCGCGCGCTCCCGGGCCGGCAAGGCCGGGCGGACGGTCGATCACGGCGACCGTGCAGCGCGACACGCATACCGCCTTGCCGGCCTCGTCGACGATGCGGATGTCCCAGACGTGCGTCGTGCGGCCGAGGTGGATCGGCGTGGCGGTGCCGATCACGAAGCCGCTGCTGACGCCGCGCAGGTGGTTGGCGTTGATCTCCAGCCCGACCGGCAGCTTGCTGGCGAGGTCGAGGACCGCCGCCGAGCCGATCGAGGCCAACGTCTCGGCCAGCGCCACCGAGGCGCCACCGTGCAGCAGGCCGAAGGGCTGGTGGGTTCGGTCGTCGACCGGCATGCGGCCGCGCAGCCAGTCGTCGCCGGCCTCGGTGAGTTCGATGCCGAGATGCCTGACGAGGCCCCGGAGGCCGAAGTCGTGCAGCTCCGTCGGCGGCACGGCGTGCCAGATCGGCTTGCCCATCGTCAGAGCTTCGCCGCGTCGGGCGTGACCTCGACGAGCAGCTTGCCGGTGTTGCCGCCGGTGTACAGCAGGTCGAGGTAGCCCAGCGCCTTGTCGAGGCCGACGCGCACGTCCTGGCGCGTCTTGATGCGGCCGTCCGCGATCCAGCCGCCGAGTTCCTTCATCATCTCGGGGAAGTGCGGCACGAAGTCGAAGATGATGAAACCCTGCACGGTGAGGCGCTGCATCAGGATCAGCGGC
>CALMGA010000112.1 GCA_937863205.1 uncultured Beijerinckiaceae bacterium
ACCATCAACGCCTGACAGCACGCGACGGCGCTGACCACCCCCTGGGTAATTACGCACGCGGTGCTGCGGATTGTGGTAAGCCGCCGCGGTCTTCGAAGACTATGGCGGAGATGCCATATTGCTATCCCGCACCATATCGCCTTCATCTATCTCACGTTAAAGCAAGCCATCTCGCCAATCATAGACTCTCACTGCACCCTGACGTCTGCTTTAAGCCATTGCCGCAGTGCTCTCAAAGGCACGACTTTCGCGCCGGACTTATCTGTACTATTTGAGTACAAGGCATACCAGTATGATCTTTCTTCATGCTTCCATTGATCTTTCCATAGATGTATAGTTTCTGAGGACTTGCCTTTTTCAAAGAAGTTGGTTGTTTTAAGCACCTCGCCGTTACCTCCGACCTTAACATCGAATGTGACCTCAAGATGTTTGGTTTTCTCTAACTCAAAACAAGGTATTTCTTCATCTTCATCTTCCCCATCTCCCTCATAATCCACAAAGCCCCAGGATTTGCGAAATTCATCAGCCGATCTATACTCGGTTATTTTGCCTCGATAGTTTACAATTTTAAAATCTCCACTCAACACGTCGCGCCGATGAGATCCCTCTCTCATGACGCCAAAAAAATCAAGCATTGAGGCAAGCATTGTTTTTGAAGGTAGGTAATGCCCACTTCTGTTATTAATACTTACAACCTTTCCCTTTGTCACAGAAATTTCTCCTGAACACTGAACTTTCTTTCCTTCTGTAGCTGAGCTATGATGTATTTTAGTGTTGCTTCCTTCTTCATATCCATTAAATATATATATTGAGAGCTTCTCCGAGTCAGGCGAAGGGATTAGAACATAAAGAGCCAGACCCGCCTTGTTGTAGACGTTCTTAAAGTTAGTGGTATCCACAGGTTGACCTTTGCTCTTTCCGCTCTTCCATAAGAGTAGACCGCCTGAAATGACGCATTGCATCTCCTCCTTCTGCTTAGCATCAAAAAAAACAACCGGCGGGGGATCTGACCATTCGACACTTGTATCGCTAATAAAACCTCCACTGTTTTTTATAACTCTTTCCACGGATTCGATCTTATTTTTAGTAAGAGCTATTAGTTTAGTAATATCTGATGAAGACTGAATTGAATTTACGGCTTTGCTTGCAAACTTCTTGCCGGGAATGTTCTTGCTCAAAAGGTATTCGTTCTGCTTCTCTCTCCACAATGCCTTTGCCGCTGTCTTAGCATGCTTATCCTCATCACTTGCCTCAACGCCGCCTTGCAGTTGACCTAGATACGCTAATAAGAATGCCCGCTTTGTCCCAAGATATTTTTGATATGCCTGCAATACGCTTGGCTCATCCTCTCCTATGTATCTTTCTTGGATCTCTTTCATACACCATCCGCGCATTGCGACTTTCTCCTCTGGGATTCCAAGACTTATATAGGGCTTGTGATCGCTTGATCTAGCGCCTTCCATGGCTTGAGCCAGTCGATAGCGGCGGCGAGGTGGAGGTGCTCAACGAAGCTCGCGGCGGTCTTCTTGTAGCGGGCCGCCACGGTGCACCACTCCTTGAGCTTTGTGCGAATCTCTTGATATTCGCACCGGCAGCAAGAGTTGTCCCGCGTGACTGCTGCCGTCGCATGGTTGATCCCGCGGGGATCGACCCCGGAGCCGGCAAGCTCGGCCGCGCTTCGCCGATCGTCACGACGCGGACGACCCCGTTTCACAGGCTGCCGGCCTGCGCTCTGCCTCTTCTTCGCGCGGCCTTCCCCGCGCCCTTGCCGAAAGGCGCCTTGATCCGCACTCCCGCGCCGGGGCATGCCGTTGCCGAACCCAGCCTGGAAACGCCCATGACCTCGGTCACGCAGCCAAGCCCGCCGCGCCGGCGCTCCTTCACCGCGATCACGGTGGAAATCTTCGAGCGCTGGATGCCCGACCCGTTCCTGATCGCGATCGGCTTGACCTTCGCGACCGCGCTCGCCGCGATGCTGCTGGCGCCCAAGGGCGCGCCCGACAACGTCATCGCCTCCTGGTACAAGGGCGTCTTCTCGGTCCTGGAGTTCGCCTTCCAGATGATCCTGATCCTGGTCACCGGCCACGCGCTCGCCTACAGCGGCTGGGTGGTGTGGGCCACCGGCTTCTCCTCCTCGATCGCGCTGACTCAGGCGACCAAGGGCAACAAGCTGAACATCATCGAGCAACTCACCGGCAAGGTGACGCCGCTCGGCGACATGATCTTCCAGCCCTACGTCCTCGTGCCGACGGTCCTGATCTTCATCGCCGTGCCGATCGCCTTCATGCTGGTGCACCCGCACGCCGACGACGTGATCGCCTGGACGCCGGAGCCGGAGCAGGCAACGGTGGCCAAGCCGATGCGCGGCGACAGCGACGCCCCCGCGCGGCGCGCCGACCGCTGGCCGGTGTCGTCCTGGCTGTTCGCGCTCGCGGGCCTCGGCTACGTCGCCTTCACCTGGGCGACCAAAGGCTTCCTGATCGACATCAACATCGTGATCTGGATCTTCCTGATGCTCGGCATCGCCCTGCACGGCGCCCCGGTCGCCTACGTCGCGGCGCTGAACAACGCGGCGAAACAGGTGGGCTCGATGATCCTGCTCTATCCCATCTACGGCGGCATCCTCGGCATGCTGAACTTCACCGGCTTGGCGGAAGTCATCTCGAACGGCTTCGTGCACATCTCCTCCGCGCACACCCTGCC
>CALMGA010000113.1 GCA_937863205.1 uncultured Beijerinckiaceae bacterium
GGGCCACGGAGGCGGGGGCGAACGGGACAGGGGACGAGCCCAGCCGCAGCAGCGTCGTCTTCAGGTCGGCCAGGGAGCGCAGGGCGAAGCCGAGAGCGACCGTCATCAGTCCGCCGGTGAGCAGAACCGTGCCCGAGATGAACGCGGACCAGCCGCGCTCGATGTCGATGTAGCCGCTGCCGTAGAAGATTTCGCAGCCGCCGGCGATGGCCATGATCACGCCGATGGCGAGCACGATGACGGCCATGCGTCCCTCGGAGGTCGGAAAGGGGCGTTTCACGTACGATAAGGCCAAGCCTACACCCTCACCGTCCGCAGTTGCAAAAGTCACGTCGGCGAACGAGGCCGCGAGCGAAGCGTCCGGGCGACGACGCCCGCGCGCGCCCACCTCGACGCGCGACGTTGCCGCAATCAGCCTTGACGCCTAGTTAACGTGCCGAGGCCCGCGACGGCGATTCCGTCCAGGCGCGGCGCCCGAGGAGCCTTCGATGTCGTTCACCCTGCCGGACCTGCCCTACGCCCATGATGCCCTCCAGCCCTACATGTCCAAGGAAACGCTGGAATTCCATCACGATAAGCATCATCGGGCCTACGTCACGGCCGGCAACAACCTTCTCAAGGACAGCGGCCTCGAAGGCAAGCCGCTGGAAGACATCGTCAAGGAGTCCTACGGCAAGAATGCCGGCCTCTTCAACAATGCCGGCCAGCACTACAACCACACGCATTTCTGGCAGTGGATGAAGCCCGACGGCGGCGGACTGCCGCCGGCCTCGATCGAGAAGGCGATCACCGACGCCTTCGGCTCCTACGCGCAGTTCAAGGAGCAGTTCGTGCAGGCCGGCGTGACGCAGTTCGGCTCGGGCTGGGCCTGGCTCGCAGTGAAGGACGGCAAGCTCGCCATCATGAAGACGCCCAACGGCGAGAGCCCGCTGGTGCATGGCGCCGCGCCGATCCTCGGGGTCGACGTGTGGGAGCATTCCTACTACATCGACTACCGCAACCGCCGGCCCGATTACCTCAAGGCGTTTCTCGACCACCTCGTGAACTGGGCCCACGTCGAGAAGCTGCACGCCGCAGCTGCGTGACCGCGCCAGGGCTGATCGCGATTTGGAGGCGCCGGGTCTCGGACCCGGTGCTTCGCACCGATACGTGACTCAGCCGGTCGCACCCGCCCTCGCTCCGATCTCCGCCGAAAGGCGAGCCAATCGCATCACGCGCCGCGCCGCGACTTCGCCGAAGGCCGGCGAAAGCAGGAAGGCGAGTTCCCGCTCCCGCGATCCCACGACGGGGTCGAGCCGCTTGAGCTCGGCATCGACGTAGCCGGGGTGACACATCACGAGATGGCACGGGCCGGGCGCGACGAGATAGCTCTCGAACAGGGCGGCATAGGCTTCGTCGGGCGCGAACGCGGAGAATCCGGCGAAGCCGTCGTTGACCGGCAGGGCGGCAGCGCCGGCGGCGGCGCGCAGGCCGTTGCTCAGCACGGCCAGGCCGAATGCCTTGAGCAGGCACGTCCGCCGCCGCAGGATGCGCAGCGGATGGTCGCCGCTGTCGCGCAACCACGGCCGCCATCCCCGCCGGCCCAGGACGGCCAGCAGCCGTTGGCGGATCGGGCGCAGGGCATGGACGTGCTGGTGCCCGTCGACATGGTCGGGCGGGCGGCCGAACACCTCGACGAAGCGGGCGGCTTGGCGCTCGATCTCCGCCTCGATCTCGTCGAGGGGCAGCTTCCCCCGGCGGGCGCGCCGCAGCACCTCGCCGACCCGCGGCAGTTGTTCACCGGGCGCGAGGATCGGCATCGCGCCCAGCGGTCGTCCGAGCGTCAGGTTGAGGTGAAGGCCGATGTCGGCGCGCTCGGCGAATGGCCGAAGGGCGGCGGCGTGGTCGGGCCACCAGTCCGACGTCGTCATCGCGCTGGTGGCGCTGAGCGCGCCGGCGTCCAGGGCCTCGAGGATGCCGCGGCTGACGCCCGGCGCCATCGCGTAGTCGTCGGCGCAGAGGGCGAAGGCGCGTTGCCGCTCCATGGTCAATGCTCCCGCTGGCACCGGGCGGCGACTGGCAGGCCGGCCCGGGGACGCCGATATGGTGAGGATCGCATCGGCCGTTTAGGTTTCGCGCATGATTCGTATGCTCATCTTCGACCGGCCGGGCGCGGACCACGCCGTCGCGAGAGTTGTTCAAGCATGACAAACGATGCCGCGCCGCGCCGCGCGGAGCTTTCCGTCATCATCCCCGTGCTCAACGAGGCGGACAACATCGCGCCGCTGTTGGCGCGGCTGGTGCCGATCGTGGAACGCTGTGTCGCCTCCTACGAGGTGATCTTCGTGGACGACGGCTCGACCGACGCGACGCTCGACGCAGTCGCGCGGGCCCACGCCGCCGATCCGGCCGTGGGCGTGGTCTCGCTGTCGCGCAACTTCGGCAAGGAGGTCGCCATTGCCGCCGGCCTGGATCATGCCACGGGCGCGGCGAGCGTCATCATCGACGCCGATCTGCAGCACCCGCCCGAGGTGATCGAGACCTTTGTCGCCCGCTGGCGGGAGGGCTACAAGAACGTCTACGGACAGCGGGTCGACCGCAGCGACGACTCCGCGCTGCGACGCGCCCTGACGCAGCGCTTCTACAAGATCTTCGGCTCGGTCGGCGACACCCGCCTGCCCGAAGGCGCCGGCGATTTCCGCCTGCTCGACGCCCAGGCCGTGACCGCCCTGCGCGCCCTGCGCGAGCGCGCCCGCTTCAACAAGGGCCTCTACGCCTGGATCGGCTTCAAGTCGATCGGCGTGCCCTTCTCCGTGGCCGAGCGCAGCCACGGCAGCTCGAAGTTCTCCTACCGCAAGCTGACCCGCTTCGCGCTCGACGGGCTGATGTCCTTCTCGACGCTGCCCTTGATGGTCTGGACCTGGGTCGGCACGGTGATTTCCGTGTTCGCCATGTGCACGGCCATCTATTTCGTGGTCAATACGCTGGCGTTCGGGGTCGACGTGCCGGGCTTCGCGTCCCTGATCGTGTCGGTGACGTTTCTCGCCGGCGTGCAGCTGCTGTCGCTGGGCGTGCTGGGCGAATACATCGGGCGCATCTTTGCCGAGGTGAAGGGGCGTCCCCTGTATATCGTCGAGACCCGCATCGGCGGCGTTCAGGCGGCGAAGAACGCCGACCCCCTGCCGATGGGGATCGGCGCCGTTCGCGCGCCGTTGGGACCGCAGGCGTGAGCGGGCGGGGAAACATGGGGCCGTCACGCGAGCGCGCGCCATCGCGGGAGCGCCGTTGATGTACAAGTCGCTTCTCGAAGTCGGCGGGATCACCCTGCTGTCGCGCGCGACCGGCTTCCTCCGCGACATCATGCTCAGCGCCACCGTCGGCGGCGGCATCGTCGCCGATGCCTTCTTCGTCGCCTTCCGCCTGCCCAACCATTTCCGCGCCATCTTCGGCGAGGGCGCGTTCAACGCCGCCTACGTGCCCTCCTACGCCCAGGTCCTGCAAGGCGAAGGCGATCAGCCTGCCCACGACTTCTCCTCGCAGATCTTCACCCTGCTTCTTCTTTCGCAGATCGTGCTGCTCGGCATCGCCTGGGTGTTCATGCCGGCGCTGGTCGACCTGCTCGCCCCCGGTTTTCGCGCCGATCCCGAGAAGTTCGCGCTCACCGTGACGATGACGCGGATCACCTTCCCCTATCTCCTGTTCATCACCGTGGTGACGCTGCAGTCCGGCACCCTCAACGCCAACGGCCGCTTCGCCGCCGCCGCCTTCGCGCCGGTGCTGCTCAACCTGACCACGCTGGTGTTCCTGTCGGCGGCGCTGTTGTTCCCCAACGCCGGGGTCGCCGCGAGCTGGGGCACCACGGTTTCGGGTGCCATGCAGCTCCTGCTCACCGGCTACGCGGCACGGCGCATCGGCATTCTGGAAGGCTTCGCCAGGCCGCATTGGACGCCGGCCGTGCGCAACTTCTTCGTCCGCCTCGGCCCGGCGGTGATCGGCTCGGCCGGGGCGCAGATCGCGCTGTTCGCCGATACCATCATCGCCTCGATGCTGCCGACCGGCGGCGTGTCGTCGATCTACTACGCCGACCGCATGTACCAGCTCCCGCTCGGCGTGATCGGCATCGCCGCCGGCACCGTGTTGCTTCCCGAGATGAGCCGCCGCATCGCCGCCGGCGACGTCGAGGCGGCCTTCCACGCGCAGAACCGGACCGTGGCCCTGTCGATGGCGCTCGCCGCGCCGTTCTTCGTCGCCTTCATCATGATCCCCGACTGGATCATGCGCGCGGTGTTCGAGCACGGCGCTTATACCGGCGCCTCCGCCGATGCCTCGGCCGCCGTGCTGGAAGCCTACGGCTTCGGCCTGCTGGCCATCGTGCTGCTGCGCTCGGCGACGGCGAGCTTCCTCGCCCGCGGCGACACGCGCACGCCGATGTTTGTCGCGCTCGGCGCCTTTGCCGTGAACATCGCCCTCAAGCTCGTGCTGTTCCGACCTTTCGGCGCGGTCGGCCTCGCCGCCGCCACCGCCGCCGGAAGCTGGTTCAACCTTTCTCTGCTGGTCGTTCTGGCGATCCGGCGCGACGCCATGCGTCCCGACGTGGTGCTCGGGCGCGTCGCCACCTCGGTGGCGGCGGCCGCCTTCGCCCTCGCCGTCTTCTCCCTGATCGGTCCCAACCTCGGCGTGGCGGTGTTCCGCCACGTCGCGCGCTTCCGCATCGAGCTGATCTGCGCCCTCACCGCCACGCTGGGCGGGCTGCTCTACCTCGGCGTGCTGGCGGTGGCGCTGCGCGCGACCGGCATCGAAATGCCCTGGCCGCGCCGCTTCGCGGCGCTGCGGCCCCGCTTCATCTGAGGTTCCTCAGGCGGCGAGCGCCGCCAGCACCCGCGCCCACGATCGGGCGCCCTTGTGGAACGAGGTCATCTCGTACTTCTCGTTGGGCGAATGGATGCGGTCGTCTTCCAGGCTGAAGCCGATCATCAGCGAGTCCATGCCCAGCGCCTCCTTGAACGCGCCGACGATGGGAATGGAGCCGCCGCAGCCGGCCAGCACCGGCTCCACGCCCCACTCGGCCCGCAGCGCGCCGCGCGCCCGCTCCAGCGCGGTCGAGGCGAAGGGCAGGGCGATCGCGCCCGAGGCGCCGTGCGCGATGAATTCGACCGAACAATCCGCCGGCAGGCGCGCCTCGACGAAGCTGCGGAAGTTGCGGGCCACGGCCGCCGGGTCCTGGTCGGCCACGAGGCGGAACGAGAACTTCGCGCTGGCCTGCGCCGGCAGCACCGTCTTCGAGCCCTTCGCCGTATAGCCGCCCACGATGCCGTTGATCTCCGCCGTCGGGCGCGACCACAGCTGTTCCAGCACGCTGCGCCCGCGTTCACCGGCGGGCACGCCCAGGCCGACCGCGCCCAGGAACTGCTCGCCGTCGAAGTCGAGCGCACGCCACTGCGCGGCGACGGCCGGGGGCAGTTCGGCCACGCCGTCGTAGAAGCCCGGCACGGTCACGCGGCCCTCGGCGTCGTGGAGATCGGCGACGATGCGGCCGAGAACCCGGATCGGGTTGATCGCCGGGCCGCCGAACATGCCGGAATGGAGGTCGCGGTCGGCGGCATGGACCACCACCTCCTCCAGCACCAGGCCGCGCAGCATGGTGGTGATCGCCGGCGTGCGCGCGTCCCACATCAGCGTGTCGCAGACGAGCGCCACGTCGGCCTTCAGCTCGTCGGCGTTGTCGGCGAGAAAGGCCGGCAGCGAGGGCGAGCCCGACTCCTCCTCGCCTTCCAGCAGAACCGTGACGTGGCAGGGCAGGCCGCCGACCTCCGTGAGGGCGCGGCACGCTTCCACGAAGGTCATCAGCTGTCCCTTGTCGTCGGCCGTCCCCCGCCCCACGATCTGGCGGAGGCCGCCGTCGTCGCGGACGAAGGGCTCGAACGGCGGCGTGCGCCAGAGGTCGACGGGATCGGCCGGCTGCACGTCATAGTGCCCGTAGAACAGCACGTGCGGCGCCTCCGCGCGGGCGGCCGTCCTCTTGGCGACGACCATCGGGTGCCCGGTCGTCGGGCGCACGCTCGCCGCGAAGCCGAGCGAAGCGAGTTCGCCCGCCGCCCAGTCGGCGGCCCGCCGGCACTCCGCCGCGAAGGCCGGATCGGTCGAGACGGACGCAATGGTGACGAAGCGCAGGAGGCGCCCGACAGCCTCGTCGAGGTTGTTGTCGATGCGAGCCAGAACGGAGTCGAGCGAAGCCATGCATCCTCCAAGACGGCCGGGCGGGCCGGCACCGGACGACCCATACTACGGTCGATGGGGGATCGAGGGAATGGCGGCGGCGGGGAGAAGCCGATGGCGCGTTTGACGTCCGAGTTCTGGGTGGCGGCCTATCTCAGGCGGGTGAACCGCGACGGCGTCGTCGCCGTTATGCGACGGCGGGGCGCGGCCGAGGCCGGCGCGGTGCTCCTCAAGCTGGACTGCCTCGACGGGCGGGCGGCCCTGTTCGGCCCGGCTCCCGGCGGCGATCCGGCGAACGATCGTTGCTTCCTGCGCCTGCACGAGAGCCGATGGATCGATCCCGCCGAGGCGGAGGCAAGGCTTGCGCGCGCCATCGGCTTCGATGCCGACGTCTGGATCCTGGAGATCGAGAGCCGGGCCGGCGATCCGGCGGTGGAGGTGATCTGATCCGGCCGCCACCGCCGTGTCAGAGACCTTTGTGCAACAGCCCGAAATCGCAGCGAATCCGGTCAGGCTTTGTTAACCCGCGCCATCGGAAATGACGCTGCCTTCGCCGTTCCCCTTCAACCGGACGCGAAGCCATTGGAGCCGAACCGTGGGCAATCTCCTCGTGCTGCCGACACGCAAAGCGCCGGCTCGCGCCGTTGAAGCCGGACGAAGCGCCGATATCCTGTTCTTCACGGGGGTGCGTTACTACCGCATGGAGGAGGCCGCGCCGGTACCCACCGACGCGAAGCGCCGCTCGCCCCGCGCGCGCAAGCCGGCCGCCGAGCCGTTGACCGAATTGCAGGCCTGATCCGGCAGCCTGATCTCGCCGCGCGATCAGTACGGTACGATCACCGCGTAGGGCGGGACGTTGTAGAACGGCTGGTGCTGCGGCGTCGTGTAGACGCGGACGCCAAAGGGCTGGTCGTAGGGTGAGATCGCGATCGCTTGCCCGGTCAGGGTCGAGCGCTGGAAAGGGTAGGGCACCGGCGCGGGAAAGTCCCCGTATTCGTTCGCCAGGGCCGGCGGCGCGGCGACGCCCAACAGGATGGTGGCCAGCAATGCATGTCTCATCGGCGTTCTCGCTCGCTTCGTCGAGATAAGCGACCAGGGGTCGCAAGGTTTGACCGCCGTTGCGGCATCGCCGGCAAGGGTTAACGCAAGCTCACGGCTGAAAACCCTCGAAGACGATCTGGGCCTGGAAGCGCGCGGCGCGCTCGCGTTGCTGCGGCGTTCGCACGGTCCAACTCGTCAGGGGGAGAGCGGGCCAGGCGGCCGCCGCCTCGTCGAGACGCGCGATGTCCCAGGACAGGAAGTCGCAGCGGGGCAGATCACGCGGGTCCGACGATCCCCGACGCGCCGGCCCGACGAGGCCGACCGGGCAGCCGGCCGATGCGCAGCGGGCGACGATGGCGGGATCGAAGCTTTCCAGCGCGACCGGGCCGCGATAGGCGGCGACGGCGGCGAGAACGGCATCGGCGAGGCGCAGTGCGCCCTCGCCCTTGATCTCGATCACCAGCGGGGTACGCCCACCGATCGCCGCCAGCAGGGCGGCCAGGGATGGAATGGTGCCGCCTCCGCGCAGCGGCAGCGCGCGGAGGGCTGCGGCGTCGCGCGCCTCCACCCGGCCGACCGATCCCGTCAACCGTTCCAGCCGGTCGTCGTGGAACACCACCGCCTGGCCATCCCGCGACATCTGCACGTCGCATTCAATGCCGTACCCGGCCTCGACGGCGGCCAGCGCCGCCGGCACCGTGTTCTCGGTCGGTCCACCGGGCGCATGCAGGCCGCGATGGGCGATCGGCCGGGCAAAGACCTCGCCGGTCGTCGGGCACACGGGTTTCAGCGCACGGCGAAGATCGCCTCGACCTCCACGGCGGAGTCGAGCGGTATTTCGGCGACGCCGATCGTGGAACGGGCGTGGCGTCCCGCATCACCGAGCACGGCGACCATCAGGTCCGATGCCCCGTTCATCACCGGGGCGATCGCGGAGAACCCCGGCGCGGTGTTCATGAAGCCGCCGAGCCGGACGCAGCGCTCGATCCGGTCGAGGTCGCCCAGCGCCGCCCTGGCCTGGGCCAGCAGGTTGATCGCGCAAAGCCGCGCCGCCGCCGTTGCCACCTCGGGCGTCACGCCGGCGCCGATCTTGCCCTTGTGCGCGGCGGCGAGGGTGCCGTCAGCTCCCAGGGCGAGCTGACCCGACACCACCAGGAGCGGGCCGTGCAGCACGCTGGCGACGTAGTTCGCGACGGGGGCGGCGGGCGAGGGCAGCTCGATCCCGAGGGACCGAAGACGCTCGTCGATCACGGACATGGGCCACCTCCACCCTCGCCCCCAACGGGGCCGGCGCGGGCGGTTCTGGCGCAATGCGGCGTCGCGGGCAAGGCTGTGGCGGGCTAACGGACGCCCGCAATTCCGCCACGGCGCTCGGCCATCCCTGTCAGGTCGAGGAAAAAGGGCAGATCAAATCGCCATGGAACGCTTCAAACGACACCTCCTCGCCGGTTCCATCGGTCTGGTTGCCGCCTCCGGTGTCCTCGCCATCGGAGCC
>CALMGA010000114.1 GCA_937863205.1 uncultured Beijerinckiaceae bacterium
AATCGAGGCGGGGCAAGCGAGTGCAAAGGCGGCGGCGGGCCGCGGCGGCAGGCCCGGCTCAGCCGAAGCGGCCGGTGATGTAGTCCTGCGTTTGCTGCTTTTCCGGCGAGGTGAAGATGCGGTTGGTGTCGCCGAACTCGATCAGGTCGCCGAGGTACATGAAGGCGGTGACGTCGGACACGCGCGCCGCCTGCTGCATGGAATGGGTGACGATCACCAGCGTGTAGGTCGACGACATCTCGTCCATCAGTTCTTCCACCTTGGCGGTGGAGATCGGGTCGAGCGCCGAGCACGGCTCGTCGAACAGGATCACCTCGGGCTGCACGGCCACCGTGCGGGCGATGCACAAGCGCTGCTGCTGGCCACCCGACAGCGAAAGGCCGCTGGCCGACAGCTTGTCCTTGACCTCGCTCCACAGGGCGGCGCCGCGCAGCGCCGTCTCGACGCGGCCCTCGATCTCGCTTTGCGGCAGGCGGTTGTAGAGCTTGATGCCGAAGGCGATGTTGTCGAAGATCGACATCGGAAAGGGCGTCGGCTTCTGGAACACCATGCCGACCCGCGAGCGCAGCAGGTTCAGGTCCTGGCCCGGATTCAGGATGTTGACGCCGTCGAGCAGCACGGCGCCCTCCGCCCGCTGGCGGGGATAAAGGTCGTACATGCGGTTCATCACCCTGAGCAGGGTCGACTTGCCGCAACCCGACGGACCGATCAGCGCCGTCACCTTGTTGGCATAGATCGGCAGGTCGATACCCTTCAGGGCGAGCGATTCGCCGTAGAAGAAGCGCAGCTTTTCCACGCTCATCTTCGTGGCCGCGTCGGCGTGAACCGATGCGCCGTTGGCCGGAGAGGTCACGACGGCGGCGGCGGCCGTCGGCAGCGGCGCGTCGGGAATCGTGCGAACGACTGGCACCCCTTCGCCGACCTGGGGTTCGCGGCTCATTTGACGGGTCATCGTCTGGTCCTTGATCCGAGCGTGCGCGCGGAGATCGACAGGGTGAGCACGGCGAGGGTGATGATGAGGGCGCCCGACCAGGCGAGCTGCTGCCAGTCGGAATAAGCGGAGCCGGCGTAGCGGTAGATCACGTAGGGCAGGCTCGCCAGCGGCGCGTCGAGGTTGAAGGTGGTGTAGGAGTTGTTCAAGGCGGTGAACAGCAGCGGCGCGGTTTCGCCGGAAATGCGCGACACGGCGAGCAGCACGCCGGTGGTGAGGCCGGCGCTGGCCGCCCTGTAGGCGATGCGCTGCACCACCATGCTCTTGGGCATGCCCAGCGCCGACGAGGCTTCGCGCAGAGGGGTCGGCACCAGCCGCAGCATGTCCTCGGTGGTGCGCACCACCACGGGGATGACCAGGATGGCGAGCGCGGCCGCGCCGGCGAGGCCGGAGAAGTGCCCCATCGGCACCACCAGCACCTGGTAGACGAACAGGCCGATCACGATGGAAGGCGCCGAGAGCAGGATGTCGTTGATGAAGCGCACAACGAAGGCCAGCCTGGAGCCGGTGCCGAATTCGGCGAGAAAGGTGCCGGCGAGCAGGCCGATCGGCGTGCCCACGATCGTGCCGAGCACGGTCATGATGAGGCTGCCGATCATGGCGTTGGCCAAGCCCCCGCCGCTGCCCGGCGACAGGGTCCGCTCCAGGAACAGGGTCGGGCTGATGCCGGCCGCGCCCTTGATGACGAGAACGGCCAGGATCCAGGCGAGAAAGGCGAGGCCGAAGCCGGACGCGGCGTAGCACAGGCCGACGTAGATGCGGTCCTTGAGACGGCGGGAGGCGAGCAGGTCCATCAGCGTGCCGTTCTCATCGCGCAGCCTTGCCTTCGATCCGCATCAGCATGAAGCGGGCGACAGCCAGCACGAAGAAGGTGATGACGAACAGGATCAAGCCGAGCTCGATCAGCGAGGCGGTGTAAAGGCCGCGGTCGGCCTCCTCGAACTCGCTGGCGATGGTGGCGGAAATGGACGTGCCCGGCGACAGCAGCGAGGACGACAGCTGGTGGGCGTTGCCGATGACAAAGGTCACGGCCATGGTTTCGCCCAGCGCGCGGCCGAGCGCCAGCATGATCCCGCCGATGATGCCGACGCGGGTGTAGGGGATGACCACGTTGCCGACCACCTCGCGGGTCGTGCAGCCCAGGCCGTAGGCGGACTCCTTGAGCACCGGCGGCACGGTGGCGAAGACGTCGCGCGAGATCGAGGTGATGAAGGGCAGCACCATGACGCTCAGGATGAAGCCGGCGGTGAGGATGTCGGTGCCGTAGGCCGGGCCGGCGAAGAGGACGTTGAGGCCGGGGATCGGGCCGGTGAGCGCGATGATGGCCGGCTCGACGTAGGTTTGCAGCAGCGGCTTCAGGATGAAGAAGCCCCAGATGCCGTAGATGATGGACGGAATGCCGGCGAGAAGCTCGATGGCGATGCCGATGGGCTGGCGCAGGCGCGGCGGGCACAGCTCGGACAAGAAGATGGCGATGCCGAGCCCGATCGGGATGGCGATCGCCAGCGCGATCACGGAGGTGACCACCGTGCCGAAGATCGCCACGGCGGCGCCATAGATGTCGTTGACCGGATCCCAGTCGGAGTTGACGAGGAATCCGAAGCCGAAGGCGCGGATCGCCGGCAGGGCGCCCCAGACCAGCGACGCGATCACGCCGCCGAGCAGCACGAGGACGCTGATCGCGGCGCTGCGGGTCAGCCAGCGGAACAGTTGGTCGCCGCTGCGGAAACGGGCGAGCACGCTTGCGCGGTCGAAAAGGCGGGACGACTCGCTCGGCTGTCGGGTCGCGATGTCAGCCAAAATGCGTTCCCCGCATATCCCGCTTCCCTTGAATGATCGGCGGAGCCGATGCGCCCCGCCGCCCTTGGTGATCTTGGTCTAACCGATCCGGCCTTCGTCGCGCGACGGGGCCGTCGGCTGACCGTTCAGAACTGCAGCGGCTTGCCGTCGCCGCCCTTGATGCTGGCCGACCATTCCTGCTTGACCAGCGCCACCACGTTGACGGGCATGGGGATGTAGTCGAGCGAGGCGGCGGCGGGGGCGCCGTTGGCGTAGGCCCAGTCGAAGAACTTCAGCGCGGCGGCGGCGGCGGCCGCGTCCTTGGGCTCTCCGGGCATCAGGATGAAGGTCGAGGCGGTGATCGGCCAGGACTTGGCGCCGGGCTGGTCAGTGAGCAGGAGGTAGAACCCCGGTGCGTGCGCCCAATCGGCGTTGGCGGCGGCGGCGGCGAAGGTTTCGCTGACCGGCTCGACCTTCTTGCCGTCCTTGTTGATCATGTCGCCGTAATCCAGGCCGTTCTGCTTGGCATAGGCGTATTCGACGTAGCCGATCGAGTTCGCCGTCTGCTTGACGTTGGCGGCGACGCCCTCGTTGCCCTTGGCGCCGAGGCCGATCGGCCATTTCACCGAGGCGGACTCGCCGACCTTGGACTTCCAGTCGGGCGACACCTTGCTGAGGTAGTCGGTGAAGTTGAAGGTCGTGCCCGAGCCGTCGGAGCGGTGCACCACGGCGATGCCGGCCGCCGGCAGCTTGGCGGACGGGTTGAGCGCCTTGATCGCGGGATCGTCCCAGCTCTTGATCTCGCCGAGGAAGATCTTGGCCAGCGTCGGCCCGTCGAAGCTGAGCGAGCCGGCCTTGAGGCCCGCGATGTTGACCACCGGCACGATGCCGCCCATCACCATCGGCCACTGCACCAGATTGTCCTTCTTCAGTTCGTCGGCGGACAGCGGCATGTCGCTGGCGCCGAAGGTCACGGTGCGCGCCTTGATCTGCTTGATGCCGCCGCCCGAGCCGATGGACTGGTAATTCAGGTTGACGCCGCTCGTCTTGGAATAGGCTTCCGCCCATTTGGCATAGATCGGGTAGGGAAAGGTCGCGCCGGCGCCGGAGATCTCGGCGGCGTCGGCCACGGGAGCCGGGATGGCTGCCAGCGCGGCGACCGCCGCGGCACCCGCGAGGGCTGCGCGAAGGGAAACGTGGAATGTCATGACGTGAGCCTCATCGAGGAAGGAGCGCCGGTCGGGCAGCGCCGCAGTCGGGGCGGATGCCGGGCCGGTCGAACCGGGCGGTCGTTACGGGGTATGGCGACCGTCCGGCGCAGCCCTTAGGGCGCCCTCGCAAGGCTTTTATGACGCTTGCGTAACAGTTTCATGACAACGACCCCCGAAATGGGGGCGCTCACGGTCGGGGATCTTCAAGACATGGGAGATCGCCATCCCAAACGGGTGGCCGCGTCCGGCCTGTTTTCGGCGCTCAGCGGCAGGAAGACCTGGAACACCGCGCCCTGCCCGCGCGTCGATTGCACCTTCAGTCGGCCGCGGTGGCGGGCGACCACGTGCTTGACGATGGCGAGCCCAAGCCCGGTGCCGCCGCGCGCCCGGCTTTGCCCGGCGTCGACCCGGTAAAAGCGCTCGGTCAGCCGGGGGATGTGTTCGGCCGCGATGCCGCCGCCGAAGTCGCGAACCGTGACCACCGCCTCGCCGCCGGCGCGCGCGGCCGACACCACGACCCGGCGGTCGCGCGCATCGGCCGCCCCGTACTTGATCGCGTTCTCGATCAGGTTCTCGGCCACGCGCAGCAACTCGTCGCGATCGCCGGGCACGCTGATCGGCCCGGCGATCTCAAGGCAAAGGTCGACCCCGCTGTCGCCGGCCAGAGGCGCCAGCGTGTCGCCGACGTGGCGCAGCACGGCTTCGAGGTCGACGCTGTCCTTGGGCCGCAGGTGCAGGTGCCCCTCGATGCGCGACAGCGACAGCAGGTCGTCGACGAGACGGGCCATGCGCCGGGCCTGCTGGCGCATGATGTCGAGGAAGCGCCCGCGCGCCGCCTCGTCGTTGCGGGCCGAGCCCTGCAGCGTTTCAATGAAGCCGAGCAGCGAGGCGAGCGGGGTGCGCAGTTCGTGGCTGGCGTTGGCGACGAAGTCGACGCGCATGCGCTCGACCCGGCGCAGGTCGGAGGTTTCCCGCAGGTGGACGATCACCAGCGGGCCGCAGCCCAGCGACGTGACGGCGGTGGCGGTGACGGCGAACTGCCGCTCCACCGGCGCCCGCTCCGACCAGCTCGCGCTCGCCTCGCCCCGCGTGCGGGCCGCGGCCACCGCGTCGAGGATGTCGGGCGAACGCAGGTGGGTGGCGAGCAGCCCGCCGGTGCGCAGCATCGGCAGCAGCGCCAGGGCGGCCGGGTTGCAGGCGGCGACGCGGTCGTTGCTGTCGATCGCCACCGCGACCTCCGGAATGGCGGCGAGAACAACGGCGAGCGTGGTCAGGTCGCGGGCGGCGGACTCGGTCATGGGTTCCGGCCGCTCACGACCATGGCCGTCACGGCCGCGCGCGCCTGCGCCGCCACCTCCTTGCGGTTGCTGCCGACACGGTAGGGGATCGGCGCGCCGAAGCCGAGCGAGCACAACAGCGGCGGCGCGAGAAGGGTGCGCCAGACATGGGCGAGAAGCGTGTCGTCGCCGATCCAGGCCGCCGCAGGCGAGGAATAGGCGACGGCGACCGGCTGCACGCCGACCTCCGCTCGCGCTTGTTCTCGCGCTTGCCCTCGCGCTTGCCCTTGCGCTTGCCCTTGGCCCGACATCCCTTGCCGGCCGGCGCCGGCGAGGTAGTCGCGGGCGGCGGCGAAGTGCGAGGACAGGAAGCGGCCGGGCAGGGCGTCGGCCAGGGTGGTGCCCTCGGGAAAGAGCAGGACGTGGCGCCCGTCGCGGAGGCGGGCGGCGATGTCGCGATTGGCGGCAAGGATGCTGCGCCGGCGCCGGCGGTCGACGAACACCGTGCCCTGCACGACCGCGAACGCCGACACCAGCGGCCAGGACGCCACCTCGCGCTTGGCCAAGCAGCAGAGCGGCAGCGCGGCGCCGAGGGCGAGGATGTCGATCCACGAGACGTGGTTGGCGACCAGAAGAACGGGACCGTCCCGCGCCGGCGTGCCGCGCACGGCCACGCGCACCCTGGTGAGCCGCAGCAGCGAGCGGCAGAAGCAGCGGGGCAGGCGGTGGGCCTGCCCCGGCGCGACCCGCGCGACGAGCCATTGCAGCGGCGTGCCGACCAGGAAGAAGCCGAACAGCACCGCGACGATGAGAAGCGCGCGGGCCGCGGCCGCTGCCGCGCGCCCGGTCACCGGCAGCGCCGCGGCAGGGCGCGGCCTCGGGCCGTGCCCGTGTTGAAGAGCGTTGTCCAGGGGACCGTCGTCCAAGGGCTTCATCCCGCGACCGGGGATCGCCGCATGTCCGGTGTTGCCCATCCCGGCCCTATCTTTGCGCGAACACGCCCGCATGGTAAGGGGAAAAAAATCACGTCGTGAACACGTCGCGCGGGCTTCGTATCGGGGCGGCTTGCGGCGAACGCATGGCGCGACAGTGATGACCGATCACGCAGCACTCAATCACGCGGCTTCCAGCCACGCCGCCAGCCGCGCCGCCTTGGAC
>CALMGA010000115.1:0-1724 GCA_937863205.1 uncultured Beijerinckiaceae bacterium
CCCGCTCGGACGCACTCTGCAGCCGCCCTTCCGCGCGCTCTACGCATGGACGCTGGACCACCTCGATGAGGTCGAATTAGCCCGCGGCCGGTTCGACCAGCGAGCCAACGCGGCCTGAGTGCTGGGGTGGCCTTCCACCTCGGTACACATCATGTAGAGCGGCACGGCAGCTCCGCACCAGCTTGTAATGCATGTGATTAGTGCTATCGGACACCAGCGTCTAAATCATTCAGCTGGTTACAACATCCGGTTAACGCGCCCTCCATTTCATGGCGGATCGGCATCTTCACAAATCAGGCTTGGAAGCGGCAATGGTCGACGTGTCTATGGCTGAAAGTCTTGGTTGTTACTTTGGTTTACCTGCCACGCTGGTTGTTGCGCGACCTCATTCAGCCGGCGCGTGTCCTTCGGCAAGAACGTTCATGCCGATCGACGCAGGTGTGACGCCGCAAGCCGCTAATCGTAAGGCGATTATGCCTTTCGCACATACGAGCGGAGCCGACGACTAAAAGAAAGAGTTCTCTTTGACCCAGCCGATCACGGCGAGCCAAGCGGGGACGATAGCAACCTTTCCGAGGCGATCTTCCGCAGGTCGAGGGACAAGCTGTTCCTCAAGGTGGCGGACGTATGCATAAAAATGAAGTCGTGGGTTATTACTTCGGCTTGCGTCTACTGCTAGTTTGTTAATATGCTTTCGCAGCAAGACGAAGCAGGCGTGAGTAGCCAAATCATCGGAGTCATAGCGATCAAGCGTCGCGATCCATTCAAAAACAAGCTTTCGATACTGACTTTCTCTGCTGCTGACAGCCAAGGTTTCGCGCCTCGATTCAAAGTAGCCGAAAAGCCGACAGGACGCCTCATATCTGCGGCTTCGTCACCTTTTTCACCGCCGCATCAAAGTCCGCTTCATCCTCGCTGGCGTCGGCCTCCCGCGCGGCTTCAATGAAGCGACGTCGCTGTTCGTCAGGGGTGAGCTTCTCCGCGCCGAGCTTGGATGGTTTGGTTGCTACGCCGGAGGGCGAAAGATCAGGCGCCTTGCGCTTCGTCTTCATGCTCATCTTCATCCAAATCGACAGGATCAGTACGGTTTTGGTCCGGCGTGAACATCTCAATCTGAGCGGCGGGTGGCGGCAATGTCATGTCGGCCAAGCCTACGACAGCAATCTGTTGTCTCTGACAAGCATTACGGAGACCCCCGTCATCAGTATAAACAGTATGTGCTTGCACAACTTTCGCAATTGCAGCAATTTGCCGGTCAAACTTGATTTTTGCCCACGTCTCGGCGGAGCCTTCCTTCTTGTCTCCTGTAGAAAGAGCATTGCGATTGATTAGAGCAAGCTCAATTGCCGCTTTCTCATCAAAGTGAAGAATTTGAAAGACAGCAAAACTTTGTATCGCTTTTACAAGATCAGAAGGGTGTATATCAGTCTTGACCATCGCCTCAGCCAAAGCTGGAGATGGAATACCGATCTTTGCCCTCTGTTTATCAATAAGGCTTAGAAGATAGTTGATCCTCTGCTCTACATGTTCCACTGGCTTTTGCGTAGAAGGATCAATCGGCTTGCCGGCCTGGGGATTGACGGCAAGCATGAGCATCGTCGCATCGAAAATAATCATTCATGCGTCTCCGCTTCATCAGCGTGCATTGCGCGGAGATTACTGAATGCGGTACTATCCCAACCTATATTTAGAGATCGTAGGGCAGCGAAAGCCTCGGATGCCGT
>CALMGA010000115.1:1734-3336 GCA_937863205.1 uncultured Beijerinckiaceae bacterium
TCTCTACGCGGAACTTGTCGAGCTTCCACTTGCCTTCGTCACTACGGTTCCACCTTCCTACCCCAAATAGCCGGACAGGTTCAAATAGCTGCTTGGCAAGGCGCTTCGCGACATCCCGGTTCGCATAACACCCAGAAAACTCTTCATTCTCATACTTTAATAGTATAGGGATGAACTTTCTGCTGCCACCAACGCGTAGAACCTCACCGTCAACGCTCCCAAAGCGAGTCTCACAACTAACTGTCTTCTGTGCATCGTCCTGCCCTGGAAAAATGATGACATCAGAAATCGGTTTATTTGGATCGCTACTCCGCCATGTGGCGCGACCGTTATCTTCGCGCACCATTTGATTGATCTTTGCGTAAGCTCTAACGGCATCTCTAGCTCCGATGCCGCGAGCTACAGTTCTCACGCGATGTCTTATCTTTGGAAGAGCTTCTCTTTGAATGCGATGCACGACAGAGGTGCTGCTCTTCTCTAGCTTGACGAAGTGCACAGACGTGCTTTCTCCGAGCATCTCAGCAAGCTCGCTAAGATACTCAGCTAGACGGGCCATCGGCATCGTATCGGGAGTATACGCCTCGATCTTTAGCCGAAACTCCTCAAATTCAGACATCCTGCTCTTGCGACCTGCTCCTATAAGGCCGCCGGTGACGAGTCCCGGTATGTCAGCCTTCTTCCGACGATACCACGGAGAGCAATCGTTGCACGAGCGGCATCTTCAACACCGAGCTTGCTCCGATGGTTATACCGGAAATCGAACTCGGCGAGATAGCGGTGCAGGTGCTGCTTGCCGCAGTGCTGGTAGGTGCCCTTCATCCCGCGCTTGAAGACGGAGAAGTAGCCCTCGATCGTGTTGGTGTGGACGATGCCGCGAACGTACTCGCCCTGGCTGTGAGCCGTCGTCTGGTGGTCGATGAAGCCCGGTGCGGCCTTCACGTACACGCTGGCGTCATCGGTGTGCAGCGTCGCTTCCTTGGCGATGTTGGCCTCAAGGATCGGGATGATAGTGGCGGGCTTGATGTCGTCCACGACGATGGAGCGGACCTGACCGGCCTCGCGATCGACCAGGGACAGCACCTTCATCTTGTGGTGGTAGGCGCGCTTCTTCGGCACGCCGGGCTCGCGGCCGATGAACGTCTCGTCTACCTCGACGATGCCGGACATCCCGTTGCCGTCGATGCCCATGGGCGCAAGCTCGCCGGCGCGCATCGCCTCGCGCAGCCGGTGCGCCATGAACCAAGCGGTGCGGTAGGTCACGCCGAGGGTGCGGTGAAGCTGGTGGGCGGAGAAGCCCTTCTTGCTGGAGCAAAGCAGGTGCGTCGCCTGAAGCCACAGGTGCAGCTTGACGTGGGAGGACTCGAACACCGTGCCGACCGTCACCGTGAATTGCTTCTTGCAGGCGCCGCAGCGGCGAAGGCCCATGCGACCGCCCTTGACGGCAGTGATCCGCTCGACGGAGCCGCAGTGCGGGCAGGTCGGACCAGCGGGCCACAGCAAGCTCTCAAGCTTGGTGAAGGCGGCGGCTTCGTCGTGGAAGAAGGCGGCGGAAAGGGCGGACACGGGCTAACTCCTTGAGGAAGAAGCTACGCGCGACTGCTG
>CALMGA010000116.1 GCA_937863205.1 uncultured Beijerinckiaceae bacterium
TCGTCGTCCTCGGCATCGTCATCCTCGGCGTCGTCGTCCTCGGCATCGTCGTCCTCGGCATCGTCATCCTCGGCGTCGTCGTCCTCGGCATCGTCGTCCTCGGCGTCGTCAGCCGCATCCTCCTCGCCGGCATCGCTTTCGGCGTCCTCCGACGTCTCCTCGGAACTCTCCTCCGACATTGCGCTGGCGGATTCCGAAGCTTCGGACACGCTTGTTTCGCTGGTGCTCGTTTCCGACAAATAGGATGCGGCGGCGACCGACGCGACACCGGTCAAGGCTGCGGCCGAAGCGAGATAGGTCGCGACGTTGAACGACGACAGCTCGCTCCACATGCTTCGGCTCGCCCAGGACACATACTGACCGTAGTCAGACAAAACCGTCGTGTTGAACGGATGCCGGATACGTTCGAAAAGGTCGACCGCGATGTGCTCGTAATCGGCGATCGTATAGGTCTCGATGACGAAATCGACACCTCGACCGTCGTTGGTGACCGGAACGGTCGTATTGGACCAGACTTCTCGCGGCGGCTGCACCGGAACCTTGGGAACGAACACCCAGCAGTCGCCGTCATTGAATTTCGGATTCATCAGATAGGCGTAGGGCATGTAGCAGTAGCCCTTGTTGCCCCAATCCGCGCCCCAGGAGTTGCGGACGATGAAGACCTTCTCCGTATCGGAATAGCCGACCGCGCACATGGAATGGCCGCTGTGCTTGTCACGCGCGAGATCCTCGGGCGCCGGCATCGGCACCACGCCGCCCCGCTCCGAGCATTGGTCGAACGATTCGAACAGGGCGCAACCGAACACGATCGGCTTACCCTCGGCCAATGCCTGCTTCCAAGCTTCGATCTTCAACGGGACCTGCGCCATATCGTGCACGCGGTACTCAGCGGCGTCCTTGTAGGCTTCCGCAATAGGCTTCTTCAACGTCAGATGCGTGTCGAACGGCCAAAGCTTCTCGGAACAGGCGCCGAACTTGGACAGGCCTTCCATGGCAAGCTGAATGACGCTACCGTCGTCCTTGTCCTGCGAGCCGTCGCGCCACCGCGCGTTGTAGTAAACGAACAAGCGGCTGATGTTCTGATCCTGCTTGGACGCCTTCTTGATCCAGTATTCGTAGGCACCGGCAACTGCGTTGGCGACGCAGGAGTTCGTATCGCCCTGATCCTCTATGGGGGTCATCAGCGATCGCAGGTCGACCTTGTTCGGTAGCTTACCGAACTTGATCGAGGTCGCAGGCTGATACTGCGCCGCACCAGGTCGCGCAGCCATGGCCTTGTAGCCGGAGGACTTGCCCTCCGGGATTGCCTCTTTCCCGCTTCGAGCTTCGTCGTCACCAGCTCCAGCGTGTTCGTCGACGCCATGCTCGGCTTCGGCGCCCTCGTCGGCACCGGCTGCAGCATCCTCACTCGTCGCCTCGGCATGTTTGTGTCCGGCCGGCTCAGCTTCGGCGTCATCCCCGGTTGCCTCAGGGGACTGTTTGACGGCAACCGGCTTGGCAGCTGCTTTCGCCGCCGGCTTGTCCTTCACCTCGGAATAGATCTCTGCCGCCAACGCCCCCGCGGCCACGACGGCAGCGGTTTCGATGACGGGTTTGATGATGGACTTCTTCTTTTTCTTGAGCTTGACCGCCTCCGCGGAGGCCGCGGCGACACTGGGCGTTTCGGCCGCTGGCATGGACCGCGCAGCAGCAGGCGTGCCGACCCCAGGTGTCCCAGGCAGAGCGGTGGCTGGACCTTCCGCCACAAGAGGGGAAGGCACGAAAGGAGCTTCGGCCCCACCGGCGCCGGCGACGCTGCCGGCCACCGCATCCGGTGCAAAGTGGAACGGCACCGGTGCCGAAGCGTGTTCAGCCGGAAGCAGCCCGGAGGCACTCAAAACGCCGCTGATTTCGACGATCGACTTGTCCAGCGCGGTCAGCGTGAGGTAACGAGGATCCTTTTTCAAGGTCTCAGCAAGGCCGTCGCGAAGGGCTTTGAGCTGGTCGAGGACCTTAATCGGCATACTTAAATTTCCCTTTGGACGATCACGTCCAACCGCCGCTCTTCGGTCGAGGCGAGTAGCACAGTCGGTTAAGGCGAATTCAAGCCTCCGGCTGCGCTGTCTTACGAAAAGATCAACGATATTCACAGGCAGCTCGCACCGGCATCGGCTTTGACGCATCCGATCGAGGCGAGGCTTGGTGTTGCCGGACGCATGCTTCGGCAAGCAGGTCGCGGAGCGCGCACGCCATGTCGGCGACGGCATCTGCGGCCCCCACCTCACGTCCGGGATCGATGGCGGCGAGATCGGCTAGAAGTTTTTCCAAACTCAGCAGAACGGGAGACATCATGAGAACACCATGCGGAACGACAAGTCTCGCATGGTGAGGCGATTGGTCTTACGAAGCTGCCAACGTTTGAGCTCACCCGAAAATTCCTGCCGAACTGAGCGGTGTGCGGCGAGGCAGGAAGCATGAGGCGGATCCTGTCGAGCCTGACGACGGCGAGCGCGAAGCGGATGTGGCGCGCGCAGTCCCGATGCGGGCGCCGGTTGCAGCTGATCCAGGCTGGGGTACGCTCCGCGATCCAGCGCTCGCTCGCTCCGTCTGTGCTCCGTTTGCCGGAACGGCTGCGTCGATCGCGACTCCCGCTGCCGCTGAACACCGCGACGGCAATTCTCGATGGAACGTATTTTCGGTCGTTGGTCGGCCGGCAATGCTTCGGATGATGTGCGCCACAGAGTAGTGTCTCACCTTGGGCAACGGCACGTACGCTGCTCGTCTCGGTTCGAAGGCTACTACAAATTCGACTTACTCTTTCGTCTCATAATCGGAAGCTTCATTGAACGACCCGTCTTGGCAAGCTTAACTGAGCGTGGCACGAAGGGCGACCGTCAACGTGGTGGCGTGAGATCCCACTCATGAATGATAACCATGTGACGTTCTGTCGAGATCAACCGCATCGTCGGTGGGCAGACGATCTCGGTGCGCTTGGTGGAGGCTTGGCGACGTGGAGCCGCCGCGAGCTGCATGATGCGCGCTTCTGGCAAATCGCCGCGCTAACGGCCTTGCTGCTTTGGAACATCGCCAACCTCAGCGTGGGTGCAGGGCTGCTTCCGAGTCTGATTGCCGTGGCGGCATCGCTGGCAACTCAAGCTGTCGCTACGGTCCTTGTCGCGCGACACCACATTGATCTCCGCTCGCCTCTCATCACCGGCCTGTCCCTGTCGTTGCTCCTGCGCGGCGACGCGCTCTGGGTGCCGGCCTTGGCCGCCGTGGTGGCGATCACCTCGAAGTTCCTCATCCGGATCAACGGCAAGCACCTCTTCAACCCGGCGGCCTTTGGCATCGTCGTGCTGCTCGCCTCGGGGCATGCCTGGGTATCACCGGGCCAATGGGGCCAAACGACGTTGCTCATCGCCGGCCTCGTCTTCCTCGCGATCCTTGTTCTCGCCCGTGCCGACCGCCTCGACATCGCGATAGCATTCCTGACCGCGTACGCCGCCCTGCTGGCGGCTCGCGCGGGCTGGCTCGGCGATCCGGTCGCGATCCCGCTGCATCAGCTGCAGAACGGCGCCCTGCTCATCTTCACCTTCTTCATGATCACCGATCCAAGATCGACACCGGATGCCCGGTCGGCCCGTCTGCTCTTCGCACTCGGATGCGCAGGCATTGCCCATTGGCTGCTGTTTGCGGAGCAGGTGCGACCTGCGCTTTATGTCGCCCTGCTCGCGACGAGCTTTACCGTGCCTTTGCTTGATCGCGTGCTTCCCGAAGCCCGGTTTACTTGGCGCTGACCGATAGGGGTTCCGTGATGGTGAAATCTGCTACGTTTCCTCACGATCTGATCCGCGCCATCGGTCTCGCGGTCGGGTTTGCCGGCCCCATCGCGCTGCCACTCGCGCCGGCCCTCGGCTTCTGCGGCTTCTACGTCGCCCAGGCTGACTCCAAGCTGTTCAATGAGTCGTCGAAGGTCGTGCTGACCTGGGATGCGGGACGTGCCAGCGTTACGATGGCGAGCGACTACCAGGGCGACCCGAAGAATTTCGCTTTGGTTGTCCCGGTTCCAACCCTCATCGAGAAGAAGGACATCTTCATCGTCAAGACCGAACTCCTCGACAAGCTCGATGCCTATTCAGCGCCGCGTCTCACGGAATACTTCGATCGCGATCCGTGTCGGCCGCCGGTCATGTACTCGGCCAAGCCGTCTGCGCCGATGGCCATGGCCCGGGCGCCGCATCCGGCACCGGCGGATCAGGGTGTCACGATCGAGGCGCGCTACGAGGTCGGCGTTTACGACATCCTGATCCTGTCGGCGAAGCAGAGCGATGGCTTGACGACATGGCTGGCGGAAAATGAATATCAGATCCCCGCCAACGCCGGTCCCGTGCTCGGGTCATACATCAAGCAGGGCATGCATTTCTTCGTCGCGAAAGTGAACCTTGATCGGCAAAAGCTGTCCGGCGGTGGTTTCCTCAGCCCGCTCCAGGTCTCCTACACGTCAAAGAAGTTCATGTTGCCGATCCGGCTCGGCACCTTGAACGCGAAGGGTCCGCAGGACCTTGTGGTCATGGTCCTCTCCCGCAAGGGCCGGGTCGAGACGGCGAACTACCAGACGGCAAGGATGCCGTCCGGGATCGACATCCCGCTCTTTGCGAAAGACGAGTTCGGCGCCGTCTACAAGGCGGCGTTCGACAGGCAGGTCGCCGCCGATGCCATGAGCAAGGTCTACATGGAATATGCCTGGGACATGACCGGCGACATGCCATGCGATCCCTGCTCGGCCGCGGTGCCGAAAGCGGAGGACCTGTTTGCGCTTGGCGCACGATGGCACTATCCCGCGCTCGCCGCGGCGGATGCGGCGGAGCTGGCAACAGCGCGCTTCCCGCAGGCCGCGCCCGATGCGTTCATCACGAGGCTGCACGTGCGTTACGACAGTCAGCATTTTCCGGAAGACCTCGCCTTTATTGAAACGGCAGACCGCAGCTCATTTCAGGCGATCTACAAGCTGACGCATCCGGCGGTGGGCGGCGCTTGCAAGGAAGGGCAAGCGTACGACCGTGCTCTCCCTGCGCGGTTCGCATCCGAAGCGAAGAACCTGGCGGCCCTGACCGGCTGGAGCGAAGCCTCGATCCATGCGAAGATGAAGAGTAACGGGCAGCCTTTTTGAGCTGCGGCCGCACCTAAGTCGCTTGCGTATGGCCTTGCCATGCTTCTCCTTGGCGGTCGCAAGGGCACACCGAGGCTTCGCCGGGCATTGCGGTCGTTTGCTTGCAGTCGAGGTTGGCAAAATCGGTTCAGAGCATCGGACCGAAAAGTGCGAAGCGGTTTTCGGATTAATCCGATGCGGCACAATAAGTCAGAGCATCGGACCGGACCCGTTGTAGGGTCCGATGCTCTAGAGCATCGGACCGAAAAGTGCGCAGCGGTTTTCGGACAGATCCGATGCGATACAACAAATTAGAGCATCGGACCGGGTCCGATTTAGGGTCCGATGCTCTAGCGGAACCGTTTTAGTTTATCCCAGAACTGGCCGTGACCTGCGTCGCGACGGAGATGACCCGACGCCAGGTCGCGCGATGGGCCCTTCACCGTGGTTGCGATGATGTCGGCGCTGGTCAACGCCTTCTCCGAGCCCACCGCCGGCCTGTCGAAGGCGAGACCGGTGCTAATCGGCTTGATGATGGCGGTGGCGAGGTTGCTCTGAAGACGGAAGCCCTACTGGAAGCTGATGGCCTGAGGTAGATATGTGAACGTGACGGCGTGGTGCTGTGCCGCCCTGACTGCGGGGAAGAAGCGAGGGGTAGGTGTCGCAAGGGTACTGGCAGCTCTGGGCGCTCGCGTCCGCCACCTTCGCCGCCCTCACGGCCGTCTTCGCCAAGGTCGGTGTAGCGAACGTCAACTCCGACTTCGCCACCTTCGTCCGCACGCTCGTCATTCTTGCCGTCGTCGCCGGGATGCTGCAGGTGATGGGTCATTGGCAGGCGCCGGGATCGGTCTCGCCCCGCAGCTACCTCTTCCTTGTGCTGTCGGGCGTGGCAACCGGCCTGTCCTGGCTTTGCTACTTCAGAGCCCTTCAAATTGGTCGCGCCGCCGCGGTGGCGCCAATCGACAAGCTCAGCGTCGTGCTGGTAGCCGTCATCGCCGCGCTGTTCCTCGGAGAGCGACTACCTCTTCTAGGCTGGCTCGGCGTCCTGCTCATCGGCATCGGCGCCGTCCTGGTCGCGGTGAGTTCCTGAAGGAAGCCGGTCGTACATACTCCGGCGGGAGCCTAT
>CALMGA010000117.1 GCA_937863205.1 uncultured Beijerinckiaceae bacterium
CAACCTCAATTAGGCGGGTACTGCGGTGCTGAACTTCCCTCCTACGGAGTTCCAGCTCGAGCCCGGGCTGCTTCTCCTGCAGGTCGCGGTCGGATGCTGGCGCGGTGACCAGATCGTCGGGACAGGTGACATCGCCTTGCTGGTACGTCATCCCGGCGAGTCGAACCTGATGCCTGCGATGGCGAATGAGGTGATCAGGCCCATCCAGCCGAAGATCAACGGGGCGCGCTGATTGGCTGCACTCGTGCGGCCGAGACGTTCGAATTTCACCGTCTCGGAGCAGGAACGGGTGGCGGCGCTTCTGCCGCGGCTTTATCAATGCATACATGTTAAAGAGCAAAAGACTTTTCATGAAGTTCACATAGACTTATTCGACTTCCTCTATTTCTCAACGAGAATCAGAGCGGATATCGACCGCACCTTCTCTGCGAGATCGACGTTTTGCAGCGGATGAGTGCTCGTTTCGACTTGATACGATACGCCATGCGAATTCAAGAATGCGGTCAGTACGCCGATGTTGATCGCGAAGTTAACATTCTGCGCTGCGCCCTTGCTGTGCATCCCCAGGCCTGAGACCACGACGCCGATGACATTGCCGGCTCTATCGACAACCGGCCCGCCGCTGTTACCGGGTTGGACCGGCGCCGTTATTTGCAGGTGCCTGCTGTCGTTCTGCATTCCAGCTAGCGCCGATACGTTGCCGACCGTGAAATTTCCTCCCGTGGAGAGCGTGCCTTGGAGCGGGTAGCCGAAGGCGGCGATCTCCTCGCCGACCCTCACGTCGCCACGCAAGGCTGCCACGTGGTCGGGCGCGATGTCTACCTTCAGCAAGGCCAAATCGTTTTTGGTGTCCCGCCCTAACACCTGCGCGACGGCCGGCTCCGCCAGCCCGCAAACCACCTTGGGATTGTCGCATCCTTCAACGACGTGAGCATTCGTAACCACGAAGCCACCTGCACCGACGAAGAACCCGGTTCCATTGTAAAGGCGCTTACTTGCAACTGCTTCCTCATCATTCTCCGCAGTCGCGACCTGGATATCAGCCAAGGTCAGTTCATCAAGGTCGATGTCGGGATGATCAATCAGCGGGGCGACCCGGGCGGCCTGCGCTTCTCGTGCGCGCTCGAGGAGGGTCCGCGCGGTGCGCGCATTGGCGAAGTTCGGCATCGTGCGCGCGCGCTCGAAATAGGCGGCCAAGAGCGCATCAGCGTCCGGGGAGACGCGCAGGCCCTCGCGCCGCGCCATCGCGGCGGTGATGGTGACCAGATCTTCGACCGTGTAGCTTTTGAACGAGATCGTCTTGGTGAAACGCGAAGGCAGGCCGGGGTTGATGGCCAGGAACTTGCGCATCGGGTCCGGGTAGCCGGCAACGATCACGACCAGTCGGTCGCGTTTGTCCTCCATCTCCTTGAGCAAAGTCTCGATCGCCTCGCGGCCGAAGTCATACCGCGCGCCGCTCCCTTGGGCCAGCGCGTAAGCCTCGTCGATGAAGAGCACGCCGTCCAACGCATCCGCGATCTTTTCGTGCGTCTTCAGTGCGGTTTGACCGACGTAGCCGGCGACCAGGCCGGCCCGGTCCGTTTCGATCAGATGGCCTTTCTCCAGGACGCCGAGATCGCGCAGGATGGCGCCGTAAAGACAGGCCACGACCGTCTTGCCGGTGCCCGGCGGCCCGGCGAAGACCATGTGCAGCGAGATCGGTGTGGTCGGCGAGCCTTTCTCGCGCCGTGCCGCTTCGACCTGCAGCCGGGAGATCAGCGAGGCGATCTCGGCCTTGACCATGTCCAAGCCTGTGAGCCGGGACAGTTCTTCGAGCGCGGGAACGCCGGTAACCGCGCCATCTACGATGCGCAGATTGGAACGGGATCGTATCTGCCATTGCCCATTGGCGCCGCCGACGGCTCGGGGCCATAGGCGAGCGACGCTCCAGCCCCAGTACAGGTTGGATAGGCTGACCAGAAGACCCAGGGCGACATAGCCAAAAATCGACGATACCGATGGCGTGATCTTGAAGGCGGTGAGGATGGCGATGACCGTCATCACGATCATGCAGAAGCCGAGCAACGGGCTTGGTCCGAATGCGCTTCGAAACGCCTGCAGAATTTTATTCATTCGAAGAATCGACAAAGACCAAGAAGCATTTCATCGATGAAAACGTCTTCCTCGGCAGCAGACGCGTCGTTGCCGGACAGATGCTGCGCCATGACCCAAATCGCGCCGCATCTTGATGCAAAAACGTACGGTCGCGTCGATTTCAGGTCAAGCGCCTCCGATCAGGCCGGCATTCCAGAACCGCTCGAAGCGATGACCGAATTCGTCAGGTCTCCGAGACGCCCGGCGCGCTTCACCGGACCGGGCCAAACGGGCCAGATGCCCACCGTAAGCGATACGGGAGAAGGGCTTTCCCCCGTTGGAGTGGTCTGCCCTGAGGCATGGCTTCTGAGCCGGGACAAGGACGGATCGCATGACGAGGAAGAGGCACAAGCCCGAGGAGAAGGGCCTGACGCTCTACGAAGCGATCTGCCGGGGATGACCGGGCGTGTCCCGGCCTTCTTCAGCGCCGCGCGCGGAGGTGGTTGGCGTCATAACCGCGGTCGGCAAGCCGGCGCTTGATGCGACGCGGCGGCGAGAACATCCGTCGCGGTGGTCACGTCGGTGACATTGTCAAAAGTGAGCGGGATCACCGCCGGGCGGCCGATGACGTCGACCAGGAGGTGGACCTTGGTGGTCCGGCCGCCGCGCGACGGCCGATGGCCTGCGCTTTCGCCTCCCCTTTGCCGCCGTGGGCGCAGCGGTGCGCCTTGATGGAGGTGCTGTCGAGCGCCGCCGACTCCTTGATCCAGCCCGCCTTGGCCAGCGCTTTCAGCATGCGCTCTTAGCTCGACTTTGGCCAATCAGGCGGCTTGACACAGGGCGTAGGCCCATGGTGCTGGCAGGGCAAAGCGCCGTTTCGTTCTGT